>NZ_JAPWDU010000003.1:600000-854599 GCF_027257155.1 Cerasicoccus sp. TK19100 | reverse complement strand
TTGTAAGTGGTTTCGTAGTTGCCGTAGCGCGCTGGCATGTCCCGCCAAAAGGCGCTGCTGCGCAGCACCCACATCACACCGTTTATGAAGCGATGGTTGTCTTCGGCTGTTCGCCCAGGGTCGCCGGCCTTACCAGGTAGCAGATCCTTGATTAAGTCGTATTGTTCCTTGGTCAGTTCGTATCTCTTGGCCATCAAGACTTTAAGACAAAGAACCGAAAATATGTACAGCCTAAAATGAAGACTGATGAATGTCCGTTGGCCCTAGATCCACCCGGAAACGACTGAAACGAAAGCACTAGCATCCCCATCACAATTACGTCCAACATCGAAAACTTACCAAGCTTATCGGCAAATTTGACAGAAGCGGACATCTTCTCGTGGTTCTCTATCTGATACACTGCCCCATAGAGTACGCACAGCTTCCAGATGGGAAACACTACCGAGAATGCCAACAGTATGAATGCAAGAAATACGTCCCCGCTCCGAAAAAGGTGGACGATTCCAGAGATGATTGATTTCGATTGCGGATCGGCAATGGGCAGGAAGTTTTCCAGCCCCCAGAAACCCGGCTCCATCGTCATACAGGGTAGCACCAGACCTACACCAAGGAAAACGGCACTGAGCAGCAGTAGCAACCTAAGGCGCTGACAGCGCTGATGTTCTTCAATAGCCGCCATGCTTCTGCATTAGTTGAAGCTTGAGGTAATCGACCATCCCATCAGCAGGAATGACGTAGACAACTACTGATTGCACCGCATTACCATTTGTCTGCACTTCTAGCCCTGAGTCTCCACCACCATAGACTGGAGCACTATATTCAGCAGTAAATACATTCTCTCCCTCATGCAGAGCCTCAAATGGCAAACCCCACAAACCAGCCCAAGTGCTGTCTATAAAATCATTGTCTTTCATCCGCAAGCCGACCTCCCCATCTACAGTAGCCTTGAAAAGGCCTGCCTGAATAAACTCTTCAAAGGAAGACTTTCCCTTTCCTCCGGCCAACATTGTTGTCAGCTCATCCATGTAATCTATGCCCACGGGCGTCCAGCGCGCCACTAAAGTATCCGTTCGGACATCACTGCTAAATACCATACTGTTTCCTGAATAAAGCTCATAATACAGGTCAGGACCGGTTCCATTCGAGTCCCATGCCCGATTCGACCAATCAACATCATAAACTGCAATTTCACCAACCCAGATATAATACGTTCGACCCGCCACCAAAGAATTCCCCGTAAATGGTTCCTTATTATCATCCCTGCCACCACCTAGCAACATGGTCCCGAACAAGATGACTCCAACAATGACAGCTGGAAAAAACCAACCACTGGCCAGAAGTTCGGTAACCCGCTCAGAGCCAAAAAACTCTTTAATTTTCTGAAAGTCCATTACTCAGCAACCCCCAGAGATGGCCCGCTCAGCACTGAGCCAGATGAATGCTTCTGAAGGGCTGCCTCCAATTTGTATTTAAATTCCATACAAAGATTAAAATCACATAAATCCTCAGGCTTCCTTCTGGTGAAAAATGCTTTTATACCCCCTCCCGGTGCCATGGCTACGCGATATAACTCTACTTTTCTTCCTTGGATCAAAGCCATTACCCTGTGAGTCCGTCGGTTGTGTAGATCGATAACGCAGAAGTTAATGCCAATAACCGGCAACCATCCAACCCCACCAGACATAAACAAGAGCGGTAAGAAACTGAGCGTATGCATAATCATTGATGGCAAAACCCGCTTCGATCCATCATCCTGAATAGCCTGGACCCCGCTGATATCGGATAAACGATAGCTTTCAGTATCCCCGACCAGATATAAGCCGTCTTTGGATATCTTGAATTTACCCAATTCATTACTCACGGTTTCGGAACGTGAACTGTCGTGTATGCCTTCGCCCATTACTACCTGGAGATGTTTGAAGTTACTGAAATTGCCCAGCGCCTGGGCTGCGCGGTAGGGAACTGCCCGCACCACAGAATTTCTGGGGATCGTAGCCAGTCATCAAGTCGGCAATAGTATGCCCAAAAATCATCAGGGGTATCCTTCGAGATACTAGAGTAGAAATGACGCAAACCATGCATGATACCCTACCTTCGCGGGGTGTTCTGTCAAACCCTATGATCGTATGGTTTAACAGATGGACAATTCTCTCCGTGCCCTCGGCGACAGACTCAGGCAGTTAAGGGCCAGACACGGCCTGACACAGGAAGAATTTGCCCAAATCGCCGGTATCGGCTATAAGTTCTACCAGGATATCGAAGGAGGACGTAAAAAAGAAATCTGGTTGTCGACCGTGGAACGTCTTGCCGCCGCCTATGGGCTACGTGCATGGCAGTTGCTAATGCCGAATATGCCCGAAGGTTCAAAGGTGGCCCGGAAGGTGGCGAGCAGTCGGGTGCATCGAAGGTGACGCCACTCGGTCTCCCGCAAAGCCATAGCTTCTTTAACAGGCGTTACAAGCTGCTGATCAGCGAATCCTCAGTTGCTCTAGAAGCTCGCGACAATGACTCCTAACATATTGCTCAAGATCATCTATTCGTTCACCAGCCTCAAAGCGCGACTGCATACCCTCGAAGACATCTATAAGGAAGCTTGGCAATGGTTAAAAGCCTCTCCTTAGCTAGGCCAAACTACATAGAACTGAAACCTCTCTTCTCCTAGCACTGCTTAAAATAAAATCCCAGAAGTTTATGAACGAGATTATATGCCCACACTGTGGAAAAGCATTCAAAGTAGATGAGGCTGGCTATGCCAACATCCTCAAGCAAGTCCGCGACAAGGAATTTGACGCACAGCTATTACTGCGAGGTGCAGAGCAAATTCACCCGTGACACCGGGGGCGAATTTTACATCCCCCAAGAAATCGGCGAGCTCATGGCCAAGATTACCGTCAACGCCGAAAAGGTCATCGCGGAGGGCAAGCCAGTGACGATCTGCGACCCTGCATCCGGCAGCGGCGGATTGATTTTGTCGGTTGCCGAGGAATTTGCGCGGGCCAAAGCCGTCGATCTCATCCGCGTCACTTGTCAGGACATCAGCAAAGCGGCCTGCGACATGGCCTACATCAATATGACACTCTGGGGTATCCCCGCCCGCATCATCTGGGGCGACACACTGCGCACCACCGTCAACGGCCAATGGGAGAATATTCACTGGCACCGGGTTGGCGAACCCCTCCGCGAACAGCTTCATGCATTAATGGATTTAATGAAAACCGAACCGGCCAAGGTAGCACCTAAGCCGAAGACATCGGCGGGGGAGCGGGATGTCGATTTCCGAACCAATGACGCGGGTCAGCAGGAATGGGTATTTGAGTAAGGTTTTTACTTTGGATTTATGTCGAGCGAAGCTTACCCCATCCATTGCGATAGCTGCTGATCTCTACCCCAAGCGGTTGGCAGGCCACATCGGAACTAAGGAGCAGTCAAGGAACTGGATCAATCGTTGCAAGGATTTTCCTGAATCCACGTTATCGCATCTGGCTTTTCTCAAGATCGTAAATTAGAAAGGTAGGGGGAACATCATCAGCAAGCCACACTTTTTCGTTTCCGAGGTAAAATCGGATGCCTTGATCATGGGCTTTGCATGCTTCAACCGTAAGAATCACAGGGTTCCTAGATTTACGCCGCCCAACTTCAATAGCGGTCTCAACATCTGATGAAAGATGAACATATTGCCTACCCATAGGTTTTAGCCCTTCACTCATGATTGGCGTGATAATCTCAGGATTAGTCCCATGGTAAAGAAGTGAGGGTGGTTCTAAGACCTCTTTCTTCAGCAGCCCCGAAATCGAATGTCCATAGAATGCCCGGATTCGTCCATTAACAATCTCATGTCGTTGCTTTTGAGACTTTTCGATCATTTCAGTCAAGTCACTTCGATTGAGAGATTTCCAATCATCGCGATGGCGTCGTAGAGCAGCAATTAAGTCATCTACCGGCACCCAGCCCTCGGGATCGAGTTCAAATTCATAGAGCCAAGGTTCATGCCGTAACGCATGGGAAACCGTCTTGCTGATTTCACTCAAGTTCATTGTCAATTATCTGAGCACTCTTCAAAATCCTCTGCGATCAGCTCAAAGCAACCGACATTGCTAAGATAAATCACAATATGCCTTCTTACGAACGGCCATAACGTGGGCTCTTTCAAATTTTTCAGCCAATCCGAACCAACAACTTCTACAATGCAATCATAAGCATCTGAAGGGAAATCCTTGGTATGAGCTTCGTTCGTAAAACGGTAAGCTACCACTCGCGTAAACCGAATAAGATTTTCGCGAGAGCCTTCTTCATCCGAGTAGCTATATTTCAATATAGCATCCACACCAGTAGTGCAAAATGAACCATGATCACATCCATGACCCGGCGTGTGTAACTGCTTAAGCTGTCTAAATGCTATAGTGGGCTTCATTGTGTCTCAGCTTCTCTTGTCCCTGTCTGTCTTACCGTTTCTGTCCCAGTCTCATCCAACTTGTTTCTTTCTAGCTGCGCTTCAACTCTTTTCATCGTAGCAGCATCGTCTGTCTTATCAACCGCGTTCCACTTGTTCCTCGGAACTCCTGCTTGCTCTAATGCTTGAGAGGTTCTGGTGTTCACAAGAAGCTGAGTATCACCCTTCATAACATACTCAACCGGAATATCGCTTGGATTTACTGCACCAGATTTTATTGCTGCCGCCAAGTCATCTACGGTTTCAATCTTGGTCCCAGCTAATTTTGAATAGATGGCTTGGCCTTCATCAGAAAACTTTGAACCAAAAGTTTTCTGAGCGAAACGGGCAGAATCGTCTATCAGACCCATACCATTTCGAAGTTTATTAAGCTTGTTGAGTTTACTCGCTTGATTCGCCAATGGCAACCCTGGAGCCAAAATCTCACCAGCTAGTTCATACCCCGGGTCGACCTCAATATTTAGTATATCATTAGTCTGGTCTACCCGATTAACTAGAGCATCGCGACCTTCCCCCATTCCTTTATCGAACGCATCAGCATTATTGCTGAAATTTCCAAAAAATCCAATTAACTGACCCGGCCCGGAAATCTCATAAAGGAAATGAGAACCATTAATCGTCCCCTTGGAAGTTCCAGACAAAACTGAGCCAGCTGCATTTCCCGGGGTGACACCTGGTTGTTGAGTAGCCAAATTCGCATGGTGCTCAGGTGCTATTCCAAGCATCATCTGTAAACCCTTCGGATCAAAGTAGGTCCAAGGATTCTGCACGACGTAGGTGTATAAGTTGGGGCCGTCGACGAAGCCGAGGGGGTCGCGGGTGAGGAAGACGCCCGTTTCGAGGTCTCGGTAGCGGAAGCCTTCGTTGAGGAGGCCGGAGGGGTCTTCGTCCTTGGTATTACCCTGCTGGCGGTCTGGGTTGGTTCCCCATTCCTCGGAGGAAGGCGTGTCGCCATGGCGACTGAAGGCCTCGTAGGCCGCCTGATAGATCAGGGCGTCGGCGTCATCCGTCTTGGCGACCACGTCGCCGCGCGTGTTGTAGTGGTTGAAGGTGGCGTCGTCCACTTGGGTGTCCGCATCCCGATCCCTTAGGGTGTAAAGAATGCCGCCCACGCCGCCACCATAGTCCGACCCGCGCACGTAGTTGACGACTAACTCATCATCCGCAGGGCTAAAGCCGGCACCGGCCGCTTCATTCCATTCCTGAACGCTGGTTCCGCCGCTAAAGACCAAATAGGTTATGTCGCCACCCGCGGCTGATTCGTTGCGCCCTACGCGCCGGGTGCGGTAGTCATAGGCATAATCGTAGGTTTTTTGCTGACCATCATCTTCCACCCGTATCAGGCGATTTTCCTCGTCGTAATCATAGTAAACGACATCCTGACCTTCGGTTCGGCTGTAGCGATTGCCTTTGTCATCGTATACAAAACTCACTGTGCGCGAGCTAACGCTATCAGTGAAGCTGTCAATCTGGTTCAGCTCATTATTGAAGGCGTAGGTTTCGTTGACGGTGGTGACGCTGTCCACCGTGACCACTTTGGACGTGCGGTTGTTGGCGTTGTCATAGCTGTAGACCGTCAATACGTCCTCATTGCCCTCGATCAGCTCATCCGTTAAGCGGTTGGCATCGTCGTAGGAATTGGTAATCGTGCGGTCAGAGAGGTTGCCTTGGGGATAGGTTTCCTCGATGCGCGCTAGATTGCCGAACAGATCGTAGTGATTCTGGTAGAAATATAGCTGCTGTCCGTCGTAGCCCGGGCCCGAAATGGTCTTGGTCCGCCCCAGCGCGTCGTAGGTCTTGCGAATCTTGTGGCCGTTGGCCTGCTGTTTGACGACGATGTTGCCCGCGGCGTCATACTGGTAGCCGGACTCGCGCCCATCCTCGGTCATCGTCATGGTGCGGTTGAGCGTGTCGTAGGTGGAGGCAATCTCGAAGAGGACCCCACCCTGGCCATCGCCGAACTTCGCCAATAACCGATTCCCCGCGAGGTCGTAGTGATACTCGTGGGTAACGCCGTTGGAGGTCTCCGTATCGATGCGGTTGAGGGCGTCGTAGGTGTAAGCGACATCGGCCATCGTGCCTGCCTCATCGACGGTGAGAATATTGCCGAAACTGTCGTAGCCGTAATCGCGGTCGATGGTGCTGTCGGCGCCGTAATCCACGGTGTCCAAGCGGTGCTGGTGATCGTAGTGGTATTCCGTATGTTCTCCTGCGCTGGAAGGGGTGACGCCCATATAGCGATCGGTCTGATTGATCGCATTGAACGCGTAGCGAGTGCCGTTGACATACGTGCCGCCTGAGACGCCGTAGCGAATCATCGTATTGCGGTTCAGGCCATCGTACTCAAACTCAGTGCGCTGCTGTTCGCCATCAATGACGGCTGTGCGATTGCCGACCTCATCGTATTCGTTTGCGACGAGAATGCCTCCCGCATCGGTGGTAGTTTCGAGTCTTCCGAGAGCGTCGTAGGTGTTGGTGGCATCGGGATTGGAGCGGCCAGCAGTGAAGACAGGCGTTTCGCTGGTAGGGTCGTTTACACTGCCGGTTTCAATCGTGAGGATGTTACCCGCGTTGTCGTAGCTAGTTTTAACTGCTGGATAGACCGTAGTGTCATTGGCGAGGATGACCTGTGGGCTACAGGCCAACGTCGGGCGATTGGCGTTGTCATACTTCGTATATGAAGTGTAGCCGCGCGTGTTGGTCATTGCGACCACATTGCCCACACCATCGTAAAAAGTATCCGTTTGAGGGCGGATCCACTGATGCGTCTCGGCGTCGAAAACTCCGGGCGCCAGCGTAACGACTGGGCGATTGCGACTGTCGTAGTAAGTATCCCAAGTGTAACCACGCGGATTGATCAACTGGATCGCATTACTGTTGGCGTCGTAGACAGTCTGGGTCTGCGGGCGCTGGTAGGTTTGAGATAAGGCATCGTAAACCGTCGGCTGTAGAACCAAGACCGGACGACCGGCGGCGTCATACTCGGTGTTCGTGACGCGGTCGCTGTCGGAACCCAAGGTGGCCTCCTGAGTGGCCTGATAGGCCAAGCCAGTGCTGGTGTATAAAGTGCTGACGGTGGCTGCATCAGGCGTCCCATAGGCAACGGTGGTCGATATTGGGCGGTTTAGTGCGTCGTATTCGGTCTTGGTGACCGAAAGCAATGGATCGGTTACCGTGAGGACATTGCCCACCAAGTCGTAGGTATTTGTCGTGACTGCATAGGCCGATTCGTCGTCCATCGCGTATTGCACACTGCTTTCAACCATACGGTAAAGTTCGTCATATTCGGCGGTGGTCACGTAGCCGCGTGGATCGATGATCGTAGTGGGCTTAAACCCGCTGCTGTCGAAGGCGCTGGAGCCAGGATTTTTAGTGGGTTCGTATTGAAACTCAGTCACGTAGTCCCCGGCAGCTTCGGTGGGATAATAGGGAGAGGCAACGCTACCCGTTGCGTCCTTTTTGGGTGCGATGGTCTTCGTTAGGCGCTGGAGGGCATCGTATTCGTTGGTGGTCCCGATGCCGCGTGGATCGATCGTCGTAATCAGCGAGTTGACGTTGTTGTATTCAAACTGGGATACGATGTCGTCGCTGCCATTGAGATAACGGGTCGTCTTGATCCTGCGATTGAGTGAATCATATTCGTGCTCCGATTGATTGCTGTTTTCGTCAGTCAACAGGACCAAGTTACCGCGTGGATCATAGTCGCGGTCCGTGTAGCTTCCGTCCGGATGGTAAACTTTGTCCAAGCGGTTGCGCGCATCGTAAGTGAAGATCGTCGTAAAGCTTCGCGCATCCTTGACCGAAGTGCGATTACCGTTGGCGTCGTAGGTGTAGGCGGTGATAAGGTCTATTCCGATGTCAATCATGCCATTTCCATTCATGTCAATGGCTTCACGTTTGAGACGGCCCGCGTTGGCTGCGTCCTCTGCTGCTGTGTAAGGCTCATAAAGGGTCACCAAGGATGTCATTTCGCCAACTGTCCAAGTTGGGTCAGTGACGGCGATTGTCGGACCAGCAGAAGCATTACTGCGTACCGTTTTCTTCGTCATAAATGCTGGGAACTCACTTGAGCCGTATTCAAACTGTGTATGCTGGATCAAGTTGCCACCCTCTTCATCGTAGATCAATTCGCTGGTGCGAAGGCTAAGATTACTTGCGGTGACCAAACCTACTTCGTCTATCAGATTGAGCGTATAGCGTTCTTCAGTAGAAGACACGTCTTGCCTGACACTGTCCATGATGCGGACGCCGGTTTCGGTATTGTAATCGTATGTGAATTCCTTGACTACAGTCTCATTCGTGGGAGTCTTTAAGGTGCGGGTTTCAGAATTTGGTTCAGGAAATTTCGCAGCATACCGTCCTTCGGTGATTGGTAATGAGTCTGTGTGGGTATAGGTGGTAACGTTACCACTTATATCAGTGGCCTCTATGAGGGCCATACCGGCATTAGGATCAAATTTGAAAGTTTCTTTCAAATCTTCAGGATCGTCAAAGAGTTCGTTGCCGCCGTCAGTCATGTCGTAAGCAATGGCCATTTCCTTATAATAGATCAGCAAGGGACTGCTGAAATCTTCATCATCTGTTCCATAGCTGTTCGCCAAATCCTGAATTTCTGACACCTCGATATCCGTCCAAGTATACTGAGTTTGGTTGCCAAGGGTATCGGTCACGACGACCTCTCGATTGACATCGACGCTTGGCGCTAAAAAGCCTGCCTCAGACGAATAGCCTAGACGGACATTTGAGCTATCGTTGAAATATGTGTGCGGCGCTGCCCCACCCACTGCAGGCAGATCAATTTGGCTGATCTGATACGGTCGGCCAGTTTGAGGGTAGTAGCCGATATCAGTTCGGTAGTTTTCCTACGTGCCCTGATCGTCATAGTGGAAAGTGTAGGTGCTATCATTGGCATCTGTTATGGTAGATAGATACAAGTGCAGGTTGTAGTAGCCGGGGTCGTCAAATGCGTAGCTCGGGTTTGCTACTGCTAGCTGTTCATGCTTCTGATAGACGCCGTCTTTTTCAATCTGTATGGGAGAATATGTGTAGGTCGTGGTTGTATTGTCGGCGTGCGTTACTACGTTGAGCACGTCATAGTTGCCGTTATATACCGGGGTGGTGGTTGCGGCAAAGTAAGGGACTACATAGCCTATATTAGTGTTATAGGCGTAATTGATCACATTGTTGCGCGGATCGACTACTTTATTAATTCGCAGACCGTTGTAACCAATAAGTATGCGCATGGCTTCGTCGTCTGCATCACTGTTTGCATTGCTATCGTAGGCGATGATTCTCGGGTTTAGCTCGGTGGTGTTTGAGTATTCATAAACCAGGGTATTTCCATAGCGATCAACGACTTTAGTTGCACGTGCGAAATAGTGCTTAATTTTTGTTTTACTGCCATTGATTCGATCAGCGTCGATATTTGTCCACGTAGCGTCGGTTACCACTTCGTAGGTAACGACTGTTCCAAATCGTTTACGCAATTCAAACTCTAGGTTGCCATCCACATTCAACCCGGTTTTGACCAATGAATTTAAATATGCTGCTTGTTCATGGCGTCCGTTGGGCATGGGGATTAAGCCAGTAATACTTGAAGGTGTTGGATCGAAGTCATTAGGAATAGGGGGATATTTTATCGCATACTGGCCTGGCTCACCATTTTCGTCATAGACGGTGGCCGTATCAGGTTCGGTCGGGAAAGATGAACTCCCGCTGATATTAGTCAGCGTGAAATGAATGTGTGGATTGATGTTGGTTGACCAACCTAGGCCAAAGGGCAAATCAGGGCGCTCATGTGGACGCAGGCCTCCTTTTAAACTCCAAATAGCTGGGCTATTGTTACGGCGGACTGAAAGCGCTAGGTCACTATTAGGGACTGGCACATAAACATCCGTTACGCTGTGTCGAAGGCCGAGAGACATGGCATCGACATAGGTTTCTTCCGGCTCCTCGTCGGTTTCCGCTTCAGACTGTGGCTTTTCGTCAGGCAAAGGGCGCCCATTTAACGCAATCTTACGATACCTAGGGCCAGCAGATTCGTCTACTGGCAGTGAGTAGGATGGAGGTGACCCTGGCCCATTCGGCATCACCTTGATTCTGGCTGCTTCTAGATCATAGACGTTTGTGTTGCCTTCATGCTGGACTCCAAAGACCCGAGGAGTGATGCTTACAATAAATGGCCCCAGATCGCCTATCGTATTATTATATTCAAACTTCAGGCCGAAATAATAGCGCTTAGGATTTCCATCTTCATCGACTCCAAAAGCTGTGGCAATGCTTGCCTCGGTATCGACCACCTTATCAACTAATGATGGATCGAATGCATCAGATTCATCAGCTACACCATTTTCATAATACTGCAATTTCACGGTTACACCCATCTCAGTTAGGCTTAAAGCGCTTGATCCTGAATCGATTTCAGCTGATATCATCCATTGTGATGTTGAATACTCCTCAAAATTCTCAATTGTATTTTCACTACCTAACAGGTGCATCACCCAGTTGGAGCTCCAGCCGCTGCCGCCGATAAGGTCTGGATACGTTAAACTATCGATATACTCGATAGATTTTGATTCTTCAGGGAAGCCTGCAGGCATCTCAAAGCTTAGCGATGCAGTCTCACCTAATGACATCTGGCTTATCGGCTCGCCTTCATTATCTTTGCCAGCCAAATATCCTTCTGCCAAGTAACCATATATCCAAGCGCCCGGGTACATCGAATAACCATACTGATATATATGGCCATAATACTCTTCGACAAAGTCACTGTCCGCCATATCGTCCTCGAAATCATTAGGATCTCCATCATCGGTCATTTCTTCGTAGGTTGGAAATCTTAGTTTGGGACTCCAAGAAATGCCTTCATTGCAATATGCTTCATTGAACTGTAGGGTGTGACTTGGAGTTAAAGATGAAGTTTCATTGTCGATTGATTGTATTTGCTCGACTGTATACTTTATCTCCTGAACATCATCTACTCCATAAATCGATTGCAAATAGAAGTCTAGAGCACTAGTAGCTCGTTCCACATAGTGTATTGGGATGGTTGGTCTAATCTGCTTAAATACAGTCAGGAATTCAATGTTTACTTCTTCTAACCGTTCTTCATGGCGAAAATTTCCATCTGGCATATTATAGACTAGTCCCCACAACATATAACGATAAAGGCATGAATCACGACGGTATTCGACTCTCGAAGTTCCATTTGAGAGCTGTGTTGGCCAAGTGTAAATTTCCGTGCTATCTATATCCTCAAACTCTGTCAGTGTATAATCTTCAAATACAACGTCGCAGTCTTCTCCAAACGCTCGCTCATAGGTCAAGTAGCCTAATTTATTAGCCAAGGCCTCTACATAAGACATGAAAGGCAGCACAACCGCTGAAGGCTCCTCATCTCCTTCTACCAAAAATGCTGGATCAATCAAATAGCTACTGCTCATTCCCACAACAGTGGGGTCACTTCCTCCAGCAATAGCTCCTTGAAAAGTGACCACTAAGGCAGTTGGCCTATATCCAGCGGACACTATCAGAATTCGAACAATCGCTCCATCGCTTGGTGTGACAGTGAAACTAGACAATCCATTAGCGTCCGTTGTAGTTGTGGTGCCAGACAGTGTGGCATTTCCACTGAGCAAGCTTATATTTAGTTCCGCTGCTTCGACTGGAGCTTCATCTTGATCAATGAGCACTAAAGTTATCGTTTCTGCTTGTCCTACTATCGGCTCCTCTCCTCCTGAAAGGTGCGTTATTGAGTAGTAATTCAATGGCACCAGATTCTCCCACCAATCCGGTATTCCGTCTCCATCTGCATCACTTGAGTTCACCCAGCTCGCTTCATCCAACTGAAAGCTAAACAAATGCTTGAGTTGGCCCAATTGCATGGGTGAAAAGTGAGCATCGTCTTGGCCGTCGCTCGTCCAGGGATAGGGATATTCCGAACTCTCCAAGGTAAAGGTGACACCATCGGGACGCAGCGGCATGATGCCCAGATCCGCAAATCGATCATAAAATGGTTGGGCCAACGCTTTAGCTTGTCCTTGTAGAATGATAGACTGATTGCCCTCGTTACCAAAGCTACTCGCAACAGTGAGCGCAGCGTATAATTCACTGAGTGATTGATAGCCTGGTTCTGACTCGTTCTCACCCTGATAGCCCAGCGCACTACCCGGAGCCAATGCCTCCATTTGCTCAATAGCACGAATGGCCATCCACTTTGCCTGTCCATTGAGGGCTACGCTTTGATTTTCCTCGACACTGGCTGCTGGTGTCGAGGCTACTACTTCACCCAAGTCTGCTGGCTCATACCACCAGTCCGGCCCGAGCATTTGACCGTGGATATGACTACCGAAGCCCCCAATCAAAGCAATTGCACTAGAAATAATCGTAGAAGAAAGGCGTCTCTTCATAATGAAACAGTAAAATATTCAGCCAAACAGCGGGCAAAAATGATGACTAATTAGCGAAAGCACCCATAGAAATATCTCCCTGGGGTTGTGCAAGTACTACACGCCCTTGGAACTGCGCATGCCCTTCGACAACAAGCGCGCCTCCAGCCGAAGTCTGATCTCCATCCAAAACAAGATCCGTATCCTGCGGAACAGTCAAAGGAGACTCTGAATCCCAAAATTTATTATTTAATGTCGTTAGACCATTCTTGAGAACAGTAATAGCATTACCACGATCCGCTTCGCTTGTGCCATAACCTATTTCTAGTAGAGAATCCAAGTCATACCAGACGCTCGAGCTATCGCTCTCAGTTTCAATGCCAGAATTATAACCACCAAACACAGTACTGCCTTTCGAATTGGCATGTGTCATTAATCCCCAAACCACAGAAGCATTTCCGTATGCAAGTGTATATTCTCCAAATGCCGTGGAATTATCAGCGAACGCGAATGTGCCATCTCCCCAAACGGTTGAATATCGCCCCATTGCAGTAGTAGCTGACCCCCACGCGGTAGAATAATCACCGACTGGATCAGCATAATCACCCCATCCAGCAGAATAATTTCCATAAACTTGCGCTTTCCCTGCTCCGAATGAATAACTACCATAAACTTCTGCGATACCGAATGCAACTGATGCTACATTACCGTAAGAAACATCCGAACTCGGAACACTATACATGGCCCTTAAATTGCCGCTCTCCGACTCCCAAGCGAAGAACGTTCCTCCATTAGCAATTTTTAATGTTTCGTCATACTCCACATCTTCACCCGCCCAGACTGATCCATTTTCCTCAACCTTAAATGTTGCCCCCGAGCTAGAAGGATTCACGGTCAGCTCGTTATCGACGGAGAGGTTTCCATCTGCGTTACCTGTAGCCTTCACCTCCAAATCACCTTCAATCACGATTGTATCAGCGCTAAGCGGAAGGAGCCCAAATGCGACAACAGCAGTAAGGATCAGGCGGGTATTGATGCTAGTTTTTTTCATAAAAACATTCTGTATGGATTAATTAAAAATGGCTTATTCTCTTGCTGACAGAGCTCAATTATTTCTCGCCTTTCCGTCGCCCGAAGAATATTGATCCGTGCGCTGAATACCCACTTGGGCTCGATAACGTCCGATCTCCTGACGGCGTTCAGTAGGAGTTGCATTCACAAGTGACGCCTCAAGTCGATGAATGGCCGCTAGCCGCTCTTCCAGGGCTTGAGCAGGTCCACTTTGTTCCGACGTCTCGGCAGTTGAAGTTGGCAATACTCGCGAAGCCGCTTGACTCCGCTGATTGTCATGACGGGACAATCTTAGCGCTTCCAGCCTTGTTAATCTCTCTACCTGTTTCTCGCGGAAAGAATCTATTGCCGCACGACGATCAACAGCGCAGTTGCCACTTAAGTCGGACATAAGTTCAATACGCTCATTTCGCATTTCGAGGTTTAACTTCACTTCTTCTATTTGATTAGCGGGCAACCCTTTCAGTTCTTCTTCTACTGGCGACAATTCGACGTCGAATGCGGGCTGATGAACACCTATAACCATCCTCTCCTTACGCTCTTGCTCAGCCAAGTCACGATGCTGCTCACGCCACTGCTCAATCAAAACTCTTTTCTCTTTTTCACTACTAACATCCTGAAGCCGCTTAAGTAATACGAGCCGGGATTCCCGCAACTCATCATGCAATGCTACTGATTCATCTTTCCTCAAAACTGAGTGTGCCTCATTCACTTGAAGCTGAGAAGTTTCAGGTTCACCCATAAGCGGTAAAACTATGAACAAAGAAAGTATAGTTGCAGATAAATATTTCATTTTCTTGTTAGCCTAGCGGATTACGACAGTCCCCACCGGTCGAAGAACCATGTCCTTACCAGACAGAGATAATATTGATTCTTCGTAGTCATTGCGGGTTTCATAAATCACCAAAGAGTCACCTGTAGATGCTGATTCCACGGCCTTGCCCAAGCTCCGATAAGGCCCATCGCCAGCCGAAGGCAACCCGCGCGTTGCAGAGAGACCATTACAGGCTGTGTCACTTCCAATCATATTATTGATGTAAAACACGCCCGTTGCTCCAGCAACATAATCAGCAACCAACGGATCGTTACCACTGACATGCTCTTGGGCGTCATTAAGGCCATCACCATCAAAGTCTGATGCTATTCCTATGTCGCCGAGCCCAACGAAACTGTCGGCATCATTATGATGAATGATACGCCACTCCCACCAATCTGGAATGCTATCGCCATCAAAGTCAGTAATCTCTTCAAAAATCAGATCGTCCACATGCAAAACCTCAGAAGACGATTGGCCATAGTTAGCTAAAATCATGACTTTCACGTATTCCGCGCCTTGCCGGAACTCCGTATAGGGGTGCGTGCCCCAGCTCATACCAGTAATGCTTTCGGCTTTATGTTCAGTCCAGATATTAGGTGTAAGAGTATTCGAAGCCGCAGCGTAGCTATAGCCTGAACCCGAAAACTGATTCATAACCGTAACCGTCTGCGAAGCGGATAAGGCATTCAATACAGCATTCGGTGGCGTAACCCCTGAAGCGTAGGTCAGCACATCGTTGGTAACATTATCAAAAGTTTCGCCATTGCTAACACCTTTCTGAACGATATCCGGCAGCTTTGACGTATCACCACCAATGTAATATGCTAACCAGCGATTATGACCACCCGTAGTATTCCATCCAGTTGGAGCTATGTCTAAATCCAATGTGCCCGTATTCGAATCATAGCTTTCGATATTCGCAGCATCACCAGTTCGATTCACATACTCCGGAGCGATCCTCACATATGCGCCCTGCTCATTCTTATAATAGCATGCATAACCATAAAAAATCTTTGAGTCTTGAGCACCAACAGATCGGAAGAGACCGGATAACCGGTACTCTTTGCTCGGATCAATGGGGATGTAATCACTGGACAACAACGTCATTTGCCCTGAACGCAGATAAACATTGTTCCCCTCCTCGACAGTCGGCATTTCATCATTGAGCAAATCATCACTCGGATCGGCATCTTCCGCATCATACACAAACCGAAGTGGCGTCACCTGCATAGTGTATGTTTGCTGCACTTGGCTCGCATCTCCGTATGGTGCAGTAGCAGTAATACTGAAATTACCCAGTGAATTTGGTGCCTTTGCATAAACGGCAGATTCCCCATCATCGTTCGTGATCAGCTCCATCAATGCAACGGGAGAGGCGTCAAATTTCTCATACCCTAAGAGATTTAGACCACCGCCAAATGCCCAGTCGATTGGAGCATTCTCCAAGTCCTGAGCCATGCCATCTTGCACATTTACGATCAATGGCTCCTCAAGCCAGATTCCAGGGTAGGCTACCTGCTGGTTTCCTGATAGTTTCGTTAAAGTAGGAGCAGAGTCATTATAATAGTCATCCGGCGACGTATTACCCATGTATTCTTCAAGGTTTGAGAGCGTATCTAGGTCCGCATCACCATCTCGGTCATTCAAACTAGTGCTCAGCCCTGCAAACAGAACCTCCCAAGCATCATCCATCCCGTCATTATCATTGTCGGTGAATATCGGGCTAATCGCTTTAAGCTGCACATCATCCAGATAAACAGCGCCTACTTGATCCCCCAGTAAGCTAATCTGGGTGGGCTCACTATGGCTACCGGAAAGCATTATATCTGCAGCCACTGGCACAGCTTCGCCATTGACGTATAAATCCCATATACCACTGGAAAAGTCCTGACGCATAGTTACCCGCATCCAACTATCAGAGGCATTACTGGTGGTTGCGAAATAAGTCGGTAATGCTACCCGGTTTGAGCCACCATCATTCACAATGACCATCCCATGTTCATTAGCGGGCATACCACCCTCGTGTAGCTTAACATTGCGAAATGTCGCGTCAGCCAAACCATTGGCATCATCGTCCGCCAACAAAGCCAGATAACTCTTCTCACCTGTATAATACTGACCAATAGGAATTGTGAAGGACTGAAAGTCAGAGTCACTATAAGGGTAATCGCTAATATAAGGTCCACTTTGACTACCAGCCAATTTGAACAACGTCGCATCAGTGTAAGCCAAATTATCATCCATGGCAATCATGATGAGCTCACCTGCATTCTCGACTTTTAGCTCAAACGAAAGAACAGTGCTGGGAGTAATCGTATAGGCGTGAGGCATTGCCTTCCAAGAGTTTCCCTGAAGCTGAATCGTTGAACCTCCACCACTAATGGTTGCTAAAGTCGGATGCCCAAACTGACCATCTTGCACAGAAGAGTATGACAGCAGATCGCCGGACCTAAACTCGATCTGCGCGGCCCGAAACTCGATTTGACTACCATCTGCAGTGATCGAATATAATTCAGCGCCTTCCACATGCGCCATGGGCAATATCCAAAAATCCCACCAGGCCACGGTACCGCTTCCCCACTCAGACCCTTGCACGACTCGAGCAACCTCACTAAGAGGATTCGAAGCACCAACCGCAACAGACTGGCTGCCACTGTAGAACTCAGTTCCTGAAATCACTGCACTGCCTTCAACCAGTGACCATTCGGATTGATTTCCAATGCTGGATGCTAGCGTCAGAGAATCAAAATTCTCCAGCGCTGTTTGCCCAGAGACTTGCACCACAAATAATGCGGGTGTAAAGAGGGTAAGCCAACGGTTTTGTTGTGTCATAATCGGGGCTAGAGCAACAGCTTAACGTTTTAAATACAAAATAGCCCACTAAATGCAGCACTATTATCAGGGAGTAATTGTGAATATGGCTATCACCTATTTTCCATGTCTAGCAATCTTTACATGAAAAGACGACCTAATAGAACCTAAGCTAATACAACAACCCACAAAATTAGAAAAACCAATCCATCAATCAGAATCTATCACCGCGAATAATATTTGCTGAACATCCTGAAATCATTTTGTGCATAAATGGGTAGTAAAATTCTTCTTACGCGAATACAAGCCACTCGACCAGACAAGAGCCCACTTCTGAACAAACTCTTCACACATCTTACCCCTGCCCCACAGACACCCATAGACGACACTCTCCGCTCAGACCAGCCTCATAGCCCGGAAACCGACCAAGTATAGCCTGCTCAGGCAAATAAACCCAGCCACCCCTTAAACACCTCCAGATAGGCATTCTACACGCTCCAGGCTTTGTCGACGCGATCGATGCCAACACCAATACAAACGCTTAAGACGGAGAGCATCGTTAATCGAATTGACCGCCCCCATCAAAATCCACTGCATCCAGTCAGCTTCAAAGCGTATCAGCCAGACATTCTAGCAATGGACAAGGGACTCGCCATCAAACTTCCTCTTGGCGACCTTTCCACGGAACTTGATGCGCCGGTCTCCACAATGAACAATTACACATGGTGCGGGCGGAGGGAATCGAACCCTCATCTCAAGCTTGGGAAGCTCACATACTAGCCGTTGTACTACGCCCGCCTCGCACTCTGTAATCCAAAGTAAGTAACATGGCGCATTGGGGTGCGCCTGTAAAGATTTTCCTAGCGCTCCATGTGCTTCAAATTTTGGTCCGCTGGTTCGGGTGCCGGCTTCGGTTGTGGCGAGGCCTGGCGATTCTGCTTGGTGGCAAAGGGCATCCACCGCTCGATCATGGGGTCCAGCTCGCCATTGCCCTGCAACTTCACGAGAAACGAATCCGCCGCGTTGCGCAGGTCCGGGTTGGCCTTGCTGATCCCCCAGCCGATCATCTCGTTGGTGAGCACTGCCGAGACCGGACTCAGGCCAGAAGTTTCATCAATCGCGGCGAGCCACCAGATCGTCGGCGCATCGGCAATGACCATATCGATCTCGCCATTGGCCAGCCCATCGGCGGCGTCCTGGATATCTTTATACGGAACCCGCTCGGCATACACGAAAGACTCGCGCACCAGAAAATCTCCCGTAGTGCCACCCTCCACGCCAATGCGCGCCTGCGTATTTTTTAGCGCCATCGTTGTTTGGTAGCGGGAAAGATCACTCGCGCGGACCATCGGCATCTGCCCGGTCACGAGATAGGGCGTGGCAAAGTTAATGCGCACAGAGCGAATCTCCGTTGCCGACATGCCCGACATGATGATATCGATCTTGCCCGCCACGAGCGCCGGAATCAGCTCGTCCCATTCCATCACCACAAAATTCAGCGGCACACCGAGGTCGACCGCGAACGCGCGCGCGAGGTCGGCCTCCAGCCCCACGATTCGCTCCTCATGCACAAAGATAAGGGGCGGCTGCTCTGGGTTGATACCAACGCGCAACTCTCCGGTCGGCAGAAATTTCGGCGCAGGCCGGTCAGGTGCCAGTTGCCCAAATAGCGGCGAACAGCAGAAGAAAACGGCGACAAAAACAAGGCTGAGATAGCGGCGAACCATGCACGCCATTTTCGCGACACAGCCCCGAACGGCAAGTGGTTAATTTCCCCGCTAAATCCAACGCTTCCGGCGGAAGTAAACCAGGAACGCCACGAAGATGCCAAACATGAACGCCAAACAAAGCGGGTAGCCGTATTTCCAATAAAGCTCCGGCATGTTCCAGCGGCTTACCTCGTGGTCGAAGTTCATCCCGTAAACGCCGGCAATAAACGTCAGCGGCAGGAACAGCGTGGCAATGATCGTCAGCACCTTCATGACTTCATTCGTGCGGTGCTCCTGCTCCAGGTGGTAAAATTCCTGCATCGTTTGCAGGATGATGCGGCTATGGTCCATGCGGTCCACGGCGCGGCGCGCGGAGTCCGCCAAGTCGCGGAAGTAAAAGCGATCACTGTCGGCCAGCAGCGGATGGTCGAGCAGCTCCAGGCGGTTAGCATTATCGCGAATCGGCAGCAGGATGCGCATCAGCGCCAGCACCGCGCGCTTTTTGCGGTAGATCGTCTCGATGTTAAAGCCCGTCTCGTGCGGATTGCGTTTCGCGCGGCGCGGGGCCTCTTCGTCGCCTTTGTCGATCATGTCCTGCTCCATGGCGACGATGTCGTCCTCGACCTCATCCACGATCGTCAGCAGGAAGTCGTTCTTCACGTCCATGAGCGCAAAGGTCAGATAGCTATGCCCGCGGCTGCGAATACGCGCCCCGGTCTTGCGAATGCGTCGGGCCACCGGCTCGAAAAGCTCCTCATTACTCTCTTGCACACTGAGCACATAATTCCGCCCCAGGTAAATCGCCACCTGTTCCATATAGATCGCGTGCTCTTCTTTTTTAAAAAGCCCGGCCTTGGTCAGGATAAATAAATCATCGTCAAACTCGTCTACCTTCGGGCGGCCCTCGGTGTTCAGGATGTCCTCCAGCGCGAGCGGGTGCACGCCCAGCTGAGTCGCAATGTCGGTGATGAGCTTTTGGTCGCCGACGCCGCGGATGTGAATCCAGTTAACCGGATGCTTGCCGAGTGCCGCGCTTAATTCACCCACGTTGCAACAGTCGCGCTCGAAAAATTCCTCTTCGCTGTAGGACATCAGATGCACGGTCGTGTCCGGGCAGATCTCGCTCTCCAGCGGCACCACTTCGCCCGGCGGCAAACCAATGCCGTGATGAAAAACCGTTTCCCGGGTGACGATGCGCATTTCTTCTAAAAAAACGGAAAAATTTTTTATTCCAAGCCGCGTTTTGAGGAAATTCGAAGCTGCTTAACAGCATTCAATATTATTCAGCAGCACTCAGTGCTGTCCAGAGCTGTTCAATAATACCGTTTTTCGGCAAAACCGGCCAAAAGCAGGCCAACCGAAGCAACCGAGCAAACTGAAGCAACCGAAGCAACCGAGCAATTTACGATTCTCAGCTTTTTTGATATTATTGCGTCATCGTCAGGAGCGAACTCCAACCAAAGGCCTCCCAACAACTCTGCAACACAAAGTAACCACAACCAACCTCCACACTCCCACACCACCACAATCCCACACCTCCACACTTCCCAACCTCCAAACCTACGAACTTTTCGAACCTTCAAACCTTAAAAAAATGAATCCTGTTTTCCCAGCTGAACTCATCACCCTCGTCGGCGCATCGCTGATGGGAGGCGTCATGAAAATGTGGGCCATGTCCCAGGCCGCCCGCCGCGAAGAGCGACTGCTCGCCATGCAAGCGCTCAACCAACAGGCAGGCCACATCGACAGCGCCCGTCGCTACTCCAACAGCGGCTTCCAATGGACTCGCCGCGTCATCGCGCTCACCTGCGTATTCTCGGTCATCGCGCTGCCCAAGATCATTGCCATCTGGCGGCCCGACATCCTGATGCAGGTCGGCTACCCCGAGCTCGAAGAGGGCTTCTGGTTCTTCACCAACGACGTGGAGAAAATCCACTGGAAAGAAGTCCGCGGCCTCACCATCACTCCGCTCGACACCCACCTGCTCAGCGCAATCGTCGGCCTCTATTTCGGCGGCTCCCTCGCCGGCCACAACCGTTTTTGAAATAAGTTCGAAGGTTGGAACGTTCGGAAGTTCGAAAGTTAAACCAACAACCTTCGAACATCCCAGCCCCCAACCTTCGAACATCCAACCCCCCAAACCTTCAAACCACTCACACTCAACCTTCAAACCTTCGAACCTCCAAACATTCCAACCTTCGAACCTACATGACCACCAATCCTGAATTCATCGGCGCGCTCACGCTCGCTGGCATCACCCTCCTCGGCGGGCTACTGCTTCTGCTGCGCCTCCGCGAGCACTTGTCCGAAACGCCGGACCCCAAGCTCACCTACGCCACCCAGGCGCAGCTCCAGCAGCTACGCGACGACTTCGCCTGGCATCAGCGCGATCTCAAAGCGGACCACGCCGACATCCATCGCCTCATCCGGCACAACGCCGAACACATCGCCGCGCTCATTGCCCAGTCTAAAAACCACAGCCAGCGCATCACTGAGTTCGACGCCAAGTTCGACCACCTTCACCGCCACTAACTTTGCGATGCAAAGTTAATTACCACCACTGCTAAACCACACGCCGATTAGCCCGGCGGCGGGCCCAAATGCCGCCGGGCGGGGCGCCCCTTGCCAACCACTAACGACCTTAGCCATGCCCGACAAAACCAACACACCCGCACAGCCCGCCTCATCGCTCAACGCCGCACTCGACTCACTCCAGGCGCTGATCAAGAGCAACGCCCACCCCGAACTCTCCGAGATGAACACGCTCTCCGCCGCCGTGCAAAAGCTCGTCAGCGCCTACACTCAGCTCAAATCGCTGGAGCTCAAAGTCCGCGAGGCCGACATCAAACAAGCCGAGATCGAAGAGCGCCGCGAGCAACTACTCGAAGCCGCGACCCGCCCCGACGGCCTCACCCCCGAAACCCTCCGCGAAATCGAACGCCAACTCAAGCTCCTCTAACCAAGCCTCCCCAATCTCCTAAACATCCCAACCTTCCAACTTTCAAACCTCCAAACCTCCAAACCTTCGAACCTTCGAACATTCGAACATTCGAACATCCCAACCTTCGAACCATGCCACTAATTCGTATTAAAATTAATCCGGTTCAACTTTTGCACGAATTGCTCATAGAAGGCATTGCCCGTGCGCAGCGTTTTCTCGGGCACGTCCAGGGTATCCCACTCCGCGCCGCTGACGAGGTTCAGGATCGCCACCTTGCCCGTGTAAGTATCGAGCCGCCACAGGTCGCCCTCCTCGGAAACCAAGAACACGTAGCGCCCGCCCTGCTGTTGGATAATGCGGTCCAGCTTGGCGTTGAGCGACTCAATGCTCGTCGAGCCCGTCGTCTTAACCGGCTTTTGCTGCGCCTGCGCCGGAGTCACTAAACCAATGAAAAGGGCGATCATCGCGATCCCCGTCCGCCAAGAAAATAGGTGTGTGTTCATGCCCACACGATGCCACCGGCATGCCCCACTGTCAACCAAACCTACCGTCACATCCACGCCACAAATCCCACTAGCCATGTCCTTTTTCCTGCCATATCAGCAACGCTGGATCGAAGACCCATCGCCGTTCAAACTGATGGAGAAGTCGCGCCAGATTGGCATCTCCTGGTCCACGGCCTATGCCTGCGTGCGCCGCGCGTCAGTTAGCGGTGCACGGCAGGACACCTGGGTCAGCTCGCGCGACGCCGCTCAGGCACAGCTGTTTCTTGAGGACTGCCGCGCCTTTTCATCCGCGCTCAATCTGGCGGCCAAAGATTTCCAAACCTCGCTCTTGCCGGAGAAATTTCCTGTCAGCACACAATCACTTCGCTTCGCCTCGGGCTCGCGCATTCACTCGCTCAGTAGCAGCCCTGATGCGCAAGCCGGCAAGCGCGGAACGCGTGTGCTCGACGAGTTTGCCCTGCACCGCAACCCGCGCCACCTCTATGCGATCACCTCGCCGGGCCTCACCTGGGGCGGCCAATTGGAGATCATTTCAACGCATCGCGGCTCGGATAATTTCTTTAACGAACTCGTCAACGAAGCCCGCCACGGAGACAATCCCAAAGGCATCTCGCTCCACCGCGTAACGCTGGAGGACGCATTGGCTCAAGGCTTCCTGGCCAAACTCAAGACAAAGCTCCCGGCCTGCGATCCGCGCCAGCAAATGGACGAGGCGGACTACTTTAACTTTGTGCGGCAGAGTTGCGTCGATGAGGAGTCCTTTCTCCAGGAGTATTGCTGCCAGCCGGCCGACGATGTCAGCGCGTTCCTGCCGTGGGATTTGATCGCCGCTGCCGAGTACCACGACTCCGAACCCTGGGAGCTCGATCTGCGCACCCACCGCATCGCCAGTACCGCAAGCAACCACCCACAGACAACGCTTTCACCAGACGCGCGGCTCTACCTGGGCGTGGATATCGGGCGCGACCACGACCTTACCGTTCTTTGGCTGATCGAGGTGCTTGGCGATTTAACTTTGTCTCGCAAAGTTACCTGCCTCCACAACACCTCATTCGCGCGCCAGGAAGAAATCCTCGATGAGTTTATGCGCCTGCCAACCCTGCGCCGCGTATGCATCGACCAGACCGGCCTGGGCCGCCAGTTCGCCGAACGCGCCCGCGAGCGCTATGGTCGCTATCGCGTGGAGGGGGTTCATTTCACGCCCGCCGTCAAGGAGTCCCTCGCCTACCCGGTGCGCAGCCGCATGGAAGCCCAGCGCCTCAAAATCCCGGCAGACAAACACATCCGCGCCGACCTGCGCGCCATCAAAAAGGAAACCACCACCTCCGGCCACATCCGCTTCAGCGCTGCTCGCAGCACCGCCGGCCATGCCGACCGTTTCTGGGCGCTCGCGCTAGCACTACACGCCGCCAGCGCAGCGAAGCCACGGCCCCACTTGCAGCCCATTCGCATAGTACGCCCCTACTAACTCTGCATCACAAAGTAAACGCCGACGTGTAGCTGATCAAGAGACAGCGCCCACCTTTCCTTAACTTCAGCACATCCACACTTCAACACATCCACACCTACAATCATGAAAACATCCACCACCATTCACCCAAACCGCCTCCGTCGCTCGCGTCGCGCCGCGTTCAACCCAGTGCGCAACCTAACGCCGGAAAGCCTTACCCGCCAACTTGACACCTTTCACGCGGGCTCGATTGCCGATGCCGCCCGCCTGTGGGAAGTCATCGAACAGCGCGATGGCTTGGTAAAATCCGTCGCCGCCAAGCGCAAGAAAGCCGCCGCCCGCTTTGGCTGGGACGTCATCGCCGAAGACAATTCACCGGAAGCTTTGCGTCACAAAGCTTCACTGGAAGACTTTTACCGCAACATCGAGGCCACACATGCCGTTGACCAAAATGAACGCGGCGGCATGGGCCTGCTGATCCGCCAAATGATGGACGCCGTCGGCAAGCGATACGCCGTCCACGAAATCGTCTGGCGACCGCAGCCCGGTGCCACGCCCAGCCTGCACGCCACATTCCGTTTTGTCCCGCTGTGGTTCTTTGAAAACCGCACTGGCAGCCTGCGCTTCCTGCCCAACGATGCCGCCAGCGAAGGCCAAAGCCTGCGCCCGGGCGAGTGGCTCATCACCACGGGAGATGGCATCATGGAGGCCACCAGCGTCGCCTACCTGTTCAAGCACCTCCCGCTCCGCGACTGGCTCGTCTATTGCGAACGCAATGGCATGCCCGGCCTTCGCGGCGTGACCGATGCCGAGCCCGGCAGCGCCACCTGGGACGACGCTCTGGAAGCCGTGCAGCAGTTTGGCACCGACTTCCGCGCCCTCATGAGCAGCGGCACGGAGATCGAAGTCATCGACTTAACCCACGGCAGCAGCCTGCCCTACCCGGAGCTCATCGAGCGCATGGATAAAGCCATCGCCACGCTTTGGCGCGGGTCGCCCATGGGCACTATCCAGGACAGCGGCGCGGGCATCAGCTTGCAAGGCAAGGAGACGGCGCTCATTGAGCGCGAAGACGTCAACCACCTTTCCGAGACGCTGCATCAGCAGGTCGACGCCTGGGTCATCCAGCATCTGTTTGGCGAGACACCACGCGCACGCATCCAGATCCGCCACAAGGAAGCCGGACCCGCAATGGGCGACGTCGACGCAACGCGCGACGCCATCGCAGCCGCATTGCCCAAGGCAATCAGCAGTCTCTTCCAGCGCTTCCTGCAACCACAAACTTTGCAAGACAAAGCTTAAACGCCACGCCGACGAGCGGCGATGACGAAGCATCGCCCTCCAGCGAACTCACCGACCACGCTAACGGGCGGCTTGTCTGGCCAGCCATGAGCAAAGCCGAATGGAGACTGCGACCTACCTCTGCCGCAAACCTTTCGAACCTCACGAACTCTTCGAACCTACGAACATTTTAAATCTACGAACATTCCAAACCTTACAAATCATGAACCAAAACATTATCACCGGTCTCGCCAACGAGATCCCCTCCGTCACGCAGCGCAGCAGCGCCTGGCTACGTCTCGCCGAGTATGGCGACTGGCCACATAGCCAGGGCCTGCAACGCTTCACCCGGCAGTCTGCCGAGCAACTCGTTAAGAACTTCAAATCCCTCCGCGGGCGACTGGCACGCAAGTTTGGCGGCTTGCCCGTCTATATCGGGCACCCGGACGATGATCACTTTGCAGGACAAAGTGGACACGCCGACACCCGCGCCTACGCCTGGATCGACGCCCTCGACGCTCGCCCGGATGGCTTGTATGTGCTGCCGCGCTGGTCAGACGCCGGGCAGAACTTGCTCCGCAATGCGTTCTACAAATTCCTGTCACCACGCTGGGCAATGAAGCCCCTCGGCGACGGCGTGTTCGAGCCCGTCCGCCTCATTTCCGTTGGCCTGACCAATCAGCCGAACATCCCCGGCGATGCCATTGCCAACGAGGCGCAACGCGAGGCAATGCCCGCCGCGGTCGAGGACGCGGACTGGACCAACGTCCTCGCCAACGAGCGGCAGGAGCGCATTGCCGTCATCCTCGACAACGCAGTGTTAACCGGCGTCATCGCGCCCAATGAGCGCGAGCGCTGGCGGGCAGGCCTGTCCGCCGATCTGGAGCTTGGCTTGAGCGAGCTCAAGGAGCTGCGGCCCGCCCTGAAGACGATAGCGAGCACAGAGGGCCTTGCCCTGCGCCAAGCCAGCAATGCCGCCCGCGGCGGATTTCTAAGCCAAGTGCAAGACCGCATCGCCCGCACCGGCGAGCCCTTCGCCGAGGCCTGGAAGGCCGTTAAGCAAGAGCGCCCCGACCTCCTGGACGAGCTAAATACTTTCTAACGCAGAGTAGCTTTGCGCTGCAAAGTGTTAACACCACCAACCTACAAAATAAAGAAACATGACCACACTGAAAAACATCATCATCCACGCCATTCTGGGCAACCAGCCGATCTTTGCGAATGTCGCAACCGGGGTCCACGAAGGCAACATCACGAAAACGCTCGAGTCCGCCGCGGCGACTCGCTACCTGCTCGGCACTCCCGGCAGCGCCCCTGGCGAGGTCGATATCTGCGGAGATAGCGATGCCCCGCTGGGCGTGATTACCGACGAGGGCGCGGCCGGCGACCCGGTCAACGTTGCCATGCTCGGCGGCGCTTCATCCACGCTGCTGATGGTCGCCAACGGCCCGATCACCGCAGGCAGCGCAGTCTATACCGCCGCCGATGGCAAGGTGCAAGAGCAGCCGGAGATCAGCGGCAATTACTTCCAGGTCGGCTTTGCGGTGACCGCCGCCGCCAGCGATGGCGACCGCCTGGAAGTGATGCCCGTCACGCCGCGCTTCACCATCGTTCTCGATCCGTTCAGCGGGACGGCAGCGACCGACATCGACGCCCTGGGCGTGGCACTCAGCGAAGCGCCCGACAAAGTAATCGTCCTCCCCTAACCCGCCAACCAATCCAACCCAAACCGCAACACCAACTGTATTATATTATGACAACGACCACACCCAATGAAATCCTCGCAGCCAACGAAAGCCGCTTTAACGCCGCGCACTTCAGCGAAGCCCTGACCGCGTTTACCACGGGCTGGAAGGACCCGGAAAACCTGGCCGCATTGCTCGACTTCGTCGCGCCGAGTGTGCCCGTGGGCCGACGCTTCGAGTTCAAAAAGGCCGACAATGCCGAGGCGTTTTTCTCCGAAACGGACGACGTCCGCGCCATTGGTAGCGCCTTCAAACGCGTCGAATACAGCGGCGAAACCGTGCAGGCCAAAACGCTCAACAAGGGCCTGACGGTCCGCGTTGACCACGACGAGATCACCACGGACGACTGGGAGGAGCGCACCGTGCAAATCCTGCTCCAGCGCCTGTGGCGCAATGAGCTGCGCCGCGCCATCACCGCGCTGGATACCGCCGCCACCAACGCCAACAAAGTCTGGGACGGCTCCAGCAACCCGGACGGCGATTTGCGCGCAATGCTGATCGCCGCAGCCGATGAGTCCGGCGTGCGCCCGAACCGCCTGATCCTCGGTGAAGGCGCGTGGGACCTCCGTGCCAGCGCTTACGAAGGCCAGGACAATGCCGGGGCCAATGCGGGCGCGAGCTACACGCTCGACCAACTGGCCAAGAAGCTGTTCCTGGAAGATGCCCGCGTGTTCTCGTCGCGCTATCAGAGCAGCGCGTCGGCCAAGAGCGCCATTGTCGGCAACGCGGTTTACGCGTTCTTCGGTCAGCAGGCGCTGAGCAAGGACGAGCCCTCAAACCTGAAGCGCTTCGTCACCCCGACGGATGGTGGCGACTTCCGCGTGTATCGCGAAGACCATGCGAAGTTCACCGACATCACCGTGGAGCACTACAGCTCTGTGATCGCCACAAGCGGCCTCGGTGTGCGCAAGCTGACCGTGAGCGCTGCCTAAATAAACAATGATGGAGTGTATTTGATGGTTATTGGTTAAGGAAGCAGCGCGGGCCGTCCGATCCGGCCCGCGCATTTCCAATTGGAGGGCGCTGCTTCGTCATCGCCGCCAGCGCGGGAGTCAGCATTTGCCCAATGGGCAAATCGATCGGTCCAGCAGGATGCTGGCGGCGGTGACGAAGCACCGCCCTCCAGCTAAAGAACGCACCGTTCAAGCGATGATGTCTGTCGCGTTTCGCACTTGGCTAATGGGCAATACGTGAGTTTAACTGGGCGCATGCGATACGATCCCGCTCCGGCAGAACTCTTTGTCCGCAACCGCGAACGCCTGGCGGCGCTGCTGCCCGCAGGCGCAATGGCCGTCATCCACGCCAACGACATTTACCCGACCAACGCCGACGGCGTGATGCCTTTTAAGCAGAACGCGAACCTGTATTACCTGTCCGGGATCGACCAGGAGGACACCGTGCTGATCCTCTACCCCGACGCGGCCGACGAGAAGGACCGCGCCGTGTTATTTGTCCGCGAGACGACCGAGCACCTGCGCATTTGGGAGGGCGAAAAGCTGACCATCGAGCAGGCCAAGGCGTTGTCCGGCATCGGATCGGTCAAGCTCACCACGGCCTTCGATGCCGAGCTGCAGCGGCTGGCGTTCCAGGCCCAAACACTCTTTCTCGAAACCAACGAACACCCGCGCGCCGAGGCCTCGGCCCCTACGCGGAACGACCGCTTTATCGCCGCGAGCAAAGACAAATTCCCCCTGCATCAATACGGGCGCCTCGCCCCGCTGATGGCAGAGCTGCGCTCGACCAAGCAGCCGGAAGAAATCGACATGATTCGCCAGGCCATCGCGATCACCCATGGCGGCTTTGAGCGCGCGCTGAAGTTTATCGCGCCCGGCGTCGGCGAGTGGGAGATCGAGGCGGAGTTTAACCACGAGTTCCTGCGCCAGCGTTCGCGCGGCTTTGCCTACACGCCTATCGTGGCCAGCGGTGCCAACGCGCTATGCCTGCACTACATCGAGAACAACCAGCGCTGTCAGGACGGCGATTTGCTACTGATGGATATCGGTGCCGAGTGGGGCAACTGGAATGCCGACCTGACCCGCACCGTGCCCGTCAACGGTAAGTTCACCGAGCGCCAACGCGCGGTTTACGACGCGGTGCTGCGCGTGTTTAAGCATGCCGATGGCGCGCTGCGTCCCGGCGTATCGCTCAAGGCCTACACGCGCTCGGTTTACGACTGCATGGCGGAGGAGCTCGCTGGGCTGGGCCTGCTAACCGCCGACCAGCTAAAGGCCCGCACGGCGGACATGCCGATCACCGCCGATCCGGTGCGCCAGTATTTCATGCACGGTGTATCGCACCACCTGGGGCTCGACGTGCACGACGTCTCCGTGGCCGATGCGCCCGTGGCCGAGGGCATGGTGTTTACCATCGAGCCCGGCATTTATATCGGCGAAGAAGGCATCGGCATTCGCCTGGAAAACAACTTTCTGGTCGGTAAAGACGGCAACACGGATCTATGCGCCGGCGTGCCCTTGGAAGCCGACGAGATCGAGGCGGCGATGGCGCGCTAGACGGCGGTTGCGCCGCGGTGCTTTTATTCGACGAACCCGAAGTAGCCTAGGCGTCTCGCCTGTGCTTTACGCAACGAACCAAAGTAGCATAGGCGTCTCGCCTGTGCCTTACTCGACGACTTTAAGAAGTGATGGCATCGGGCACAGGCGGGACGCCTGTGCTACGAAATGCCATGCGAGCGGCGATGGCAAAAGGCCATGCGAGCGGCGTTTGCGCGAGCGGAAGTTATGCAAAGGAAGCGAACGGCGGTGACGAAGCACCGCCCTCCAGCTGATTACATGCCGGTGGCGCCGGCGGCTTCGGATGGGACGGCGGGCTGGGCCGGGGCGGCTTCCATTTGCTCCATCATCGCTTTTTCCATGATCTGCTGCACCTTGGTTTGGAACTCCGGTAGGTACTTTTGGGCGATTTCCTCACCGGCGACGGCACCTTTCTGGAAAAGGGTTGGCAGCTCCTGGAGAGCCTTCTTGCCGGTGGGCGTCTTATAGAACGCAATCAGGTCCTTGAGCTCGGCTTCGCTGAAGGTGTCCATATAAATCGCGATCATCTTGGTGACGAGCTCGGGGTCCTCGGCGATCTTGCCGGCCAAGGCCTTGCCCTCGGCGCGAATTTGGTCGACGGCTTCCTTCGGCACGCCCATCTGCGCGATCTGCTGCATGTAGGGCTCAAAGGACGCCATGAAGGAATCGATCACGGTGTCCTTCGGGCTCATCAGGTCGTAGAGCTCAGTGGCGACGGCCTTCTTGGAGGCGTCATCAGCAAAGGTGGGTGCCGCGGCGATCAGGGAAGTCAACAGGATGAGAAAAATCTTTTTCATGCAGTGAGTGTTTTATTTCGATTTGGGCGGGAGCAGGCCGAGCGCCTCCCCCAGAGTTTCTTGGCTAAAAAGCTTAAGCTGGCTGAGCATGGGCAGGTAGTCGATGACGTTTTTGCACTCGATGATTTGCCCGTTCTGCCAGCGCAAGGAGAGGCTGAACTCGATGGCGACCGGCGTCTTCGTGGCCCGGTGAATACCGGTAAACACCGCGTGCCCGGCCACGAGGCCATCCTGCTCCACGACTTGAAGAACCTCGACATGGTGGTCCTGAAAGTTCTCCAAAATCGTGCGGTAAAACGGCAAAAATCCCTCCGGACCGGCCGCAGGGAGATTCAACCCTTCGATAACCGTTTCGGGGTGTAACAGCTCATGAATAGCGGCCTCTTCTTGTTCATTCCAGACGCGCCGGAACCAGCTATGGGTGAGTTCTACTGGGGACATAATAAACGATAAGTTAAAACTCATCGTCGGAAATTACAACTCATTTGCCTTCACTTTGCGGAAGCGGCCTTTGTTCTTGGAGGCGATGGCGCGCATGGTGTCGATCTCTTCCGGCCGCGCGACCGCGGTTTCGTAGTGGATCACGTGAATACGGGTCTTCTCCGGCATGGTCTCCTGCAGGCCATCAATGATGTCCAAAATTTCGTCCTCCGTGATGTCGTCGCCACTGCGGTTGATCTCGCCATCGGTCACGATGAAGATCACCTCCGGCTGAAAACTGAAGGCCTGCTTGAGGCCCGTATCCAGCCGCGTGCCACCGCCCTCCATCAGCTTGGGGCCGCCCCCACGGCGAGAGCCGATGCTCACGTTGGGATTTTCGTCGATGTCGCGCACCCACTGCTCCGCCTCGGCCTTGTTCGCGACTGTGGCGGGCACGAGAAATTGATTCCACGCCATTGATCCGCCCTCATAGATGGCCACATTGAAGAGCGTGTTGGCGTTGAGGCGGTTGATGAGCTTGATCGACTCGTCCTTGATCGTGCCGAAGTCAAAGCGATACATCTCGTTGTTACGCTGCCGTTCAAACATCGAGTTGGAGGTGTCAATGAGGATCAGGTAGCGGCGGGCCTCCTCGCGAATGCCAAAGTAATTCACCTCCGTCGTGCCGGCGCTGAGGCCACCCAAGGCGTTGCCCAGGCCCGAGCCAGCGAGCAGGCCCTGCGCATCGGGCACGGGGTTATCGTTCTCAATGGGCGCAAACTCCGTCGTGGGCAGTGCGGGCATCTCCGGCAAGGGGTCGGCCAGCAGAGACTCGGTCGAAAGCTTGTCCACGGTCAGCGGCGCACTGGCGGACTGCTGGAACTCGGCAATGGCGGCCTGGTGCTCCAGCTCGCGCTGTGGCAGATAAATGGTTTTTTTCGCGACGAAGGCAGGATCTTCGGCGAGCTTGGGCGCAATCACCACGATGCCAACCGTGACGGCCACCAGCAGGACCTGAATAAAGATCGCGGCGACAAACGCGCCTTTCTTGCTGCGTTTGCCATAGCGCTGGCTCTTCAGTTCCTCCAGGCGGCTGAGCGCATCCTGATTTGCTTGGGCTTCCGACATGAGATTTAGCCGCCATTAAGCAGTTGCCGCGCCTATCCGCAAGCGTGATACGAGTAAGGCCGTCCGACGTTGACGAAACGTAACATTTTAGCGGCCCAAAATTTATTTTAAAAAATATCCGAAATACGTCTTGACGAAACAGTGTGTTCCCATACTTTTTCGATCTTTCCCACTTTTAGGGGTGGTAGTTCAGTTGGTTAGAACGCCGGCCTGTCACGCCGGAGGTCGCGGGTTCGAGTCCCGTCCATCCCGCCATTTATAAAACCCGCAAATTCATGTTTGCGGGTTTTATTTTGCCCATGATTGCCGATGCAGGCGTGAACTTGGCAAAGAATGGACACAATGAGCCCAGGGCATGGCGTAAACAGACCAGCAAGGGCCGTGGGCGCAGATTTGCCCAAAGCGCGATGAGGCTCATCTAGAGCGCCAAAGGTGAGACCTCAAGCCTACCCTGGGCTATTGATGCGTAGCCCCGTTGGGGCAGTGTGTGCAGCAATCAAGATACAAAATGAATGTTCGCTGCCCCTAGACCATGATGGCTCCGCATCTTTGGTGCTCAATCCCCATGGCCGATGATGAATTAAACCGAGCATCAAAGCGCCTCTTTGCGGGCAAAAGAACCATTGCCGCAACGCTGCCAAGGCGCGCTAAGCACCTTCTTTGACCGCGACTTCCTCACTGCTGGCGAGTTGCGAGGCGCGCTCAATGGCCTCGGCGATGGAAGCAACCGAGCAGACATACCAGATGATGTTTCCACCGAGCGTCTCCTCCCAATACTGGATGGTGGGCTTGCTCAGGTAGTAGCCCGTGGCGACCATGGTGAAGTCCTCCACCTTATCGAAGGGCACGGTGTAAGTCGCGTAGCAAAGGTCGATGTCCGCATTGATTTCGCGGAACTTAGCCATGTCGTAATTAGAAAGATCGATGAGGCCGACGGATTCGTCTTCGGTGATTTCGTCGACCAGCCGCGCTTCGTCGACCGACTTAAGATCGAACAGCAGAATGTTGAGCAAGTTCGCGCCGCGCATGTTACCGCTCTGCACGGCCTCAAGGAGCTTTTCATTGGCAGCCTCGAGGTCCTCCGTCTTGATCAGGTTGCGTTCCAGCAGGGCGGACCCGAGGAATCGATTACTGCGAAGGATGAGTGGGCGGCGTTCCTTGTCGGTTAGCATGGCGCGTAGATTTGGGTGTGAAAAAGAAAAGTTGGAATCTTCTGCTTATGCCGAATATGCGAAGTGCTCTTGTACCTCATGTTATCAAGGTGGGTGCTTTCCTGGCGACTAAAGTCTTCCGGTTTACGGCTTGACCATCATCACCCGGCTTCAAGCTCCCGAAGGATTAGAAAGGAGAAGAGCATGACGAGGTATCGTGCACAGAAGAAGATTCCAATGATTAGCCTACGCATTTACGCCCGTTTTGCAAAGGGAAATATTCAATCGCCCGAAGCTTGATCCAAACACACGCCCATGCGAAATCTGCCCCGACGGGGCTGCAATCCAAGCCGATATGAATAATCTGATCCGCATTTCCCACGCATCATGATTATTTATGACCGATGCATGGATTGCACTTGAAGTTGGCGTTGTATCTGCTACATCGTTGTTCCCGTCTAACGCCTATCAAAACTCAATACTGAACCAATAGTATGGCTACCAAGAAGACTGCAAAAAAGACGACCACCAAGAAAACGGCTGCCAAGAAGACCGCCGTAAAAAAGACTGCCGCCAAGAAGGCGCCGGCTACGACAGCTCCGGCCAAGAAGGCAGTGAAGAAGGTCGTCAAGAAGACCGTAAAAAAGAAGGCTAGCGAGGCTCCGGCCAAGTCTTCCTCCAGCACACCACCGCTGACCACGATCGTCGCCGATCTCGACGTCGGTTGGGGCAACGCACTTTACCTCCGCGGCGAAGGCGGACCCCTGTCCTGGACCAAGGGCATCCAAATGGATTGCGCCGATGGCAAGTGGACATGGTCGACCACCGACGCACCGGATGGCCTCGAGTTCAAGTTCGTGCTCAACGATAAGACTTGGGCCAAGGGTGAGAACACCACCGTCGCCGCCGGCTCCACCGCCGTGCTGCGCCCGGTATTCTAAGCGGCTGACCTGACGCGCTTCATTACCACATGCGACCGCACCGATTCCGGGCTAGCGGTCGCGGGTAATGGCAGTCAATTGACGCTTTAATTCATCAGCGAGCGGTTCCAAGGGGCCGCTCGTTTCTATTTGCGCACGACGCGCGACAAACTCCACCTTCGAGAACGGCAGCGGGATGTAAAAGCGGTCCCAGCTCTTTAGCTGCTTGGAGGCCCCGTAGTTAAGGCTCATCAGGATGACCTGGCAGTCCGCCTTACGTGCCAGAAGTGCCGCGCCGCTCTTAAAATCATAACACGGGCCACGCGGGCCATCGGGCGTGATGCCGAGCTCGCAGTCTTTGAGCACCTTGATGGATTCGCGGAGGGCCTGCGTGCCCCGCCAGCTGCTGGAACCGCGCACCGCCTGGATGCCAATGCGCTCGAAGAATCCCGTCAGCCAGGCACCGTCTTTACTCGCGCTGATCAGGCCATAAATGGGCTTCTTCAGGTGGCGTTTGCGGAAGCGGTAGTGCGCCTCGCCAATGGCGAACAAGCGGTTGTGCCAGAGCACGAATAGCGCGGGCCCGGGGTTGAGCATTACCCGGCGCGTTTCTTCGTCGGTCTGCATGCGCAGGCTACGGCACCACATGCGCGTGATGAACGCCAGCAATTCAACCGCGATCAAATGCCAGCCGGTCAATTCACGCACCGAGCGCTTGGGCTCGCCGGTCGTTTCCTGAGTTTCTTCCGCCATGATTTAACGCACTGCGGTATCGAGTGATATGCGGGTGAGCTTGTGCTTCTTGACGAGGTTCAGCACGTCGATGATGCGCTGATAATGGATCGACGCGTCGCCACGAATGCTGAGCACGGGCGGCTCCGCGCGGGTGGAAAGGCCGTTAAGCATGTCGTCGAGCTTGGCCAGGCTGACCGGTTCCTTGCCCCACCAGACTTGCCCCTCTTCGTCGATGGAGATCACCTGCACCTCCATGTCCGGTCGCGCCGCCTGATCGCGCTGATCCTCCTTGGGCAGGTTTAGCGGGATGGTCTGCTCCAGCAGCGGCGTCGTGATCATAAAGATGATCAGCAAGGCAAAGGCGAGGTCGATCAGCGGAGTCACATTGATCTCCGAGACCGCCTCCATACTCTGCTTGCGGCGAAACGTCCGGGCCATCGCTAGTAGCCTTCCTCGCTTTCCGCCTCGTCGAGTTCGGTTTGCATCTCCAGCTCAATGCGGTCTGCCAATGCGCTGGCGAAGTTCTCCAACTCGGTCACGAGGAGCTTCGTTTGCGTCAAAAGAAAATTATAGCCGAACACGGACGGGATCGCGACCAACAGGCCCGCGACCGTCGTCAAGAGCGCGCCGGACACGCCGGGGGCCAGGTTTTGCAGCGAGGCCGAGTCCTGCAAGGCCATCGAGCCAAAGGCGTCCATCACGCCCCACACCGTGCCGAGCAGGCCCAGGAACGGTGCCCCCGTGACGATCGAGCCCAGCAGCACCATCTTCGACTCATACTTCATCGTTTGGTGCGCCACGCCGCGTTGCAGGGAGTTTTCCACGTGCCCCATGCGGATGCGAACCGCGCCCTCGCCCGAGCCACCCGAGTAGCGGCGATAGGCCGTCACCGCGCCATGGGCGAGCATCGCGTAGGGGCCGAGCCCCTGCGCCTGCGCCTTCAGGTTGAGCGACAGCACGGAGTTTACATCCGCCAGCTTGCGCTCGAAATTCAGGTTCAGCGAACGCAGGCGCGACAGGTCCAGGTATTTGCCAATCATCACCGACCAGGCCAGGATGGAAAAGATCGCCAGCGCCAGTATGATGAATTTGCCCGCAATATTCGACTGCCCAAAGTAGGTGAATACATTGGGTCCGGCGTCCGATTGCGCCAGGACAAGCGTGATAGAAGACCACTCAAACGGCATGGCCACAACGCAAACGCCTAACGAGCACACTGGCAAAATTAATTTATGAACTGGGGTGACTTTCTGCCCTTGGGCGCACTATCAGCATGAATTACCCGCGCTAATGGTTTATCACGAAGTTAAACTTCTGGCTTCACCTTGGCGCAAACTGTCTCACAATGCGGCCCCATGACACCTCGCGAACGTACCCTGGAAGAACTTAGTGAAAAGGCCGCCCGCATCAGCTCGCGCAAAGCGCTCATCGGCTTCGATGGCTTCGTGGATAAGATTGTCCACCCCGTGAAGCAGCGCAATGGCATGGGTGAAGACTTTGACCGTATCGAAACCATCGCCGAGTTCGGTGCCCGCATCTCCGCCGCCGCTGGCCAGAGCGCGAACATCGAGATGTATCAGATGCTCGAAAAGCTCGGCGGCAACGGCCCCATCATGGCCAACGCCATGCTCGCCGCCAATGTCGACGTCCGCTACATCGGTGCCCTGGGCAACCCCAACATCCACGCGGTCTTCGAAGAATTTGCCGCCAAGACGAACGCGGTTTCCGTCACCAACCCCGGCATCACCACCGCCGCGGAGTTCACCGACGGCAAGCTGATGTTTGGCGACATGGCTTCCCTGGAAGAAGTCGACTACGCGCACATCGTCGCCGCCATGGGTGAAGGTGCCTTCCTCGACGCCTGCGCCAAGGCTCACCTGATCGCCCTCGTCAACTGGACCATGCTGCCGCGCCTGAGCGACTTCTTCAATGACATGGTCGACAAGGTCCTGCCCAATATCGGACCCGGCGACAACCGTCAGTTCTTCTTCGACCTGGCCGACCCGGCCAAGCGCTCCGAGGGCGACCTCCGCAGCGTGCTCAAGACCATTACCCGCTTCCAGCAGTTTGGTGCCGTAACACTCGGCCTCAACTACAGCGAAGGCCGCCAGGTAGCCAAGGTGCTCGGCCTGCCCGCCCCCACCGAAGAGCCCGACGACCTCAAGGCCCTGGCCACACGCATTCGCCAGGCGTTGGATATTTCCAGCATCGTCGTCCACCCGACCCACTCCGCCGCCTGCGCCACCCGCGACGGCTCCTGGTGGGTGAAGGGCCCCTACTGCGACAAGCCGAAGATCACCACCGGCGCGGGCGACCACTTTAACGCCGGCTACATGTGCGGCCGCCTGATCGGACTCTCCCCCGAAGCCTGCCTAACGACCGCCGTCAGCTTCTCCGGCCTGTATGTCCGCTCTGCCAAGAGCCCCAGCCTCGGCGACGTCAACCGCTTCCTCGGCGAGTGGAAGGACTAGGCTGAGGCCTTCGCAAGAGGCCGCCCGCACCAATTTCCACCAAGAATCGCTGGAGTCAGCTTTGGAGTGCACCAGCCCTCTGGCGCTTTAGCATTGTGCGCGCATCGAGAAGGCTCGTTCGCGCCCAAGACCACCAACAACAACCGAGACTCGGGAATTGCAGGACGGTACCACATCAACGCGCAGCCCCAAAACAACCTGAAGGGCTGTCAAGAATCGCTGGAGTCAGCATTTGGAGTGCGCCAGCCCTCTGGCGCTTTAGCATTGTGCGCGCACCGAGAAGGCTCAGACGCGCTCAACTTTCCAAGTCTAACTCAAGCCAACTTAGCGAAATTCATAGCCGCATTCGCTGCAGTGCTTGTCGGAAATGGATTTCGTCTTGCTGCAATTTGGGCACACGCCGCCAACCACTCTACGGAGAAACAACGCCAGCACGGTGGCAATGCCGATCACTGATACGGGCAAAATCAGTTCCATCATAATATGCATTCTCTCATAGCTTTCGCTGATTGAAAATACTAAAGCGCCAGAGGGCTGGCGCACTCCATAGCTGACTCCACTGCTCGAACTCCCCACTCCAGTCCCACGACTTTACACTTAAAAAAACCACCACCTCCCGCCAGCAAGCCATCCAAGAGGCTCGAGCCTCCTCAAATCAAACGCTGAACATAGACTTGATTTAAAACACGCGTTAGGCTACTTAAGGTGATAAGATAAAGCAATCCGCTCAGCGGACACCTAAACGCACGCTAACCACCAGACGAATTCGGGCCATCCCCCAGCTCCCATACCGCGCAAAACCGGCGCGGCGGGCGGCGTTGACTCCGGCCCGAGATCATGGAAACAACGCCCCCCAGCAACGATCCTGCCCGCCGAAAGCACCTTTGGCGGCACAGCCTTTGGTTTTTCATCGCCCTGTCGCTCGTGATCCACTTTAGCGGATTCGTGCCGCGTATCCTCGAGGAAATCATCCCCGAGAAGCAGGAGCCCCAGCCCACCCCGGAAGAGCTAGCCGCGGAGGCCCTTGCCGAGGAGCAGGCCGCTCAACAGGCGCTCATCCAGGAAACGCGCAACATGCTGCGCCACGAACTGCAGGTGTCCTTCGAGAGCATCGCCGCCGACATGGAGGAAATCCAGCTCGACGAGCTCTGGGAACAGGTCGAGATGGACATCGACATCGACCTTGCCGAGCTGGAGGACCTAATGCAGCAGCAGGACTACGACATGGAGCAATTCGCCGAGCAATACAGCGACATTTCCGCTGACATGTTTCAGACGACCGCCGACGCGCTCAAAGACATGGTCCGCCAGGAGCTCAAGCAAGCCACGCTGGAGCAAGTCCAGGAGCACACGATCGACAAGCTCGCGCAAAACCTCGACAAGCGCATGGAAAACAATGTCGGCAAGACCGAGGAGCGCCGCCTGACCAAGGCCGCCCAGGTCGACACCCGTAACCGCGAGCGCCAGCAAATCCAGGAAGCCCGCAAAAACAAGGAGCCCAAGCCCGAGTTTAACGAAGCGGACAAAGTTGCCAACGCCGACCAGGATGCCCGCGAGGCGGTGAAATTTGTCGTCGAGGAAAATATTAAGCAGGAAATCCAGGAGGAGTTCGACCAAACCCTCGAAGAGCGCCTGGCCCCCGAAAGCGCCGAACGCATCCTCATGCAGGCCAACCGTTATTTCCAAAAATTCGGCATGGATGAGGACGAGCAACTGCGCGAAGAGCTGCTCGCCGACATCGCCAAAACCGTCCAGGAGCAGGTCCCCGAGCGCATGAAGGATCAGGCCAGCCAGCTCGCCCTGAAAAGCGCCGAGGAGCAGCTAAAGCTCGACGAAGTCGAGGCCAAGGAGCGCGAAATCGACATCCCCGAAAAGGAACAGCCCACGCCCGCCCCGACGCCCGTTGCCCAGCAACCAAGCCCCCCAGAAGCGGCCGACAACGCCGATAAGTCGGACGCCAAGCAAGCCGCCGCGCCACCACCTCCGCCGCCGCGAGCCACGACCGCCGAAGCGGAAGCCGAGAAAGAATCCGCCGAGGAGCAGCCCGAGCCGGAGCCCACGATTTCCCCCGATCCGCTGGTAGCAGAAATCCGCGACCGCCCCCGCGAAGCGCGTGAGGCGCAAGTCGAGCGCGAGGTCGCCGCTGCCTCCCACGCCGCCGAGCTCGGCGACATGAGCGAGAAAATGGACAAGATCGAGGCCAAGCTGAAGATGATGGAGAAGGCCCAGCTGATGGCCGACTTTCACGAAAGCGGTCGCACCGAAGCCGGCGACATGACCGCGCTCATGACGATGATGAGCCAGTCCGGCCAGCAGGAAGGCCCCGAAGGCCAGGGCAACATGATGGGCGCGCCGGGGCTCAACCTGCCCTTTAGCCGCCCTCTGCCCGGAGGACGCAGCCGCGGCTTTAACGCGGAGGTTTTCCAGAAGCTCCTCGAAATGAGCCGCGCCCGCAACGAGCCCGACGCCGCGTATGAGGACATCGAGGCGCAGGCCGAGCGGCTCGTTTCCAAAGCGAATAGTTTCCCCGAAAAGCGCGACGCTCTGCTGATCGACCCGCGCGCCAAAGCCGATGCCGAGGAGCAGCCCGAGCCCGAGGAACCCCGCGAACTGCAAGAGCCCGACTTTCAGCCGATTAAGTTTGGCTTCGCCACCATGGTCCGCGAAAAGCCCGTGCTCGATGGCCAAATCGGCGAGGACGAATGGCCGCTCGACCGCCCGCAATACAACCAGAACACGCTCGATGGCGCGAAGGTGCAGGAGCTGCCCGTGGAGCAGGCGATTCCCATGTGGATTCAGTGGGACCCCAGCGGGCTTTATTTTGCCGCGAAAGTCACCGACTCCACCCGCCAGACCCCGCCCGGCCCGGGCCGCATTTGGCAGGGAGACAGCGTCGAAATCTGGATCGACACCTCCACCGCGCGCGGCCCGCTGATGAAGTACTACGAGGCGATACAGATGTTTTTTGCGCCCTTTGGCACCGTGGAAGATCCCAGCGTCGTCGCTGAGTTTGGCCACGGCCACGAGATGCGCGGCATGCCCAACAGCCGCGGCGTTTTCCACCAGGGCGGCGGTCCGGACGGCATGCAGCTGGCCATGCAGAAAACGCCCGCCGGCTACGATGTGGAAATCTTCATCCCGCACAATGGTAAGGTGCTCAAAGGCCCGAAGTTCAAGGCCGGTAAATACATCGGCTTTCAAACGTCGTTTAACTACATTGAGACGTCGCGCTCGATCTCGTGGGTCATGCGCGGCCACCACACCTGGGAGCGGCCCGACACCTGGGGCGACCTCCTGCTGCTGGGCTCCGATGCCGAGATCGGCTTTTACGAAGACGAGGCCGCCGAGACCGAGCTGACCATCCTTTCCCCCGGCGAGCCGGTCGTGATCAAAGTCCACGATCCGGACATGAATCTCGACGCCCGCTACAAAGACCAAATCGTCGCCAATGCCATTGGCAGCGGCGGCTACGAGCAGCTAATCGTCCTCGGCGAAACCGAGCCCAACAGCGGCGTCTTCATTGGCGGCATTAACACCAACAGCGCCTACGCCGGCCTCGTCGACGACAGCGTCCCGGTCGAGCCCGGGCAGACGTTAACAGTCATCTACATCGACCAGCGCCGCGACTACGGCGAGTCCAACAAAACCATGGAAATCACCCTCCCCGTCGCCTGGCCCAGCCTGCGTTTCGGTCAGGCGAATTGATGCGATGATGAAATTTTTCATCATTAAAAAGGTAGGGCGCTGTCTCCAGACAAGCCGCTACAGTGGAGTGGCGAGCACAGCCAAATAGATGCGGCGGCTTGTCTGGAAACTACACCCGAACTTTAAATTTAACCTAACCGACCATGTCCATATTCATCGACAAAATCATCGAAGCCGGCGGCAGCATGATCCCGCTGGCGATTTGCTCCATTGTGAGCATTGCCGTGATCATTGAGCGCTTTGTCCACCTGCGCAAAAAGAACGTCATCAACGACGAAATCGTGGACGCGGCCTGTAAGAAAATCCGCGCCAACGACCTCGACGGCGCGCGCGAGATCGGGGCCCAGAGCGACATCGTCTTCGGGCGAGTTTTGAGCAAGGGCATCGAAGTCCACCAGATCGAGGGCACCGAGCTCGAAGAGGCGCTCCTGGAGACCTCCGCCCGCGAGATGCCGCGGTTGGAAAAATTTCTCAACGTGCTCTCGCTGATCGGTAGCATCGCACCGCTGCTCGGCCTGTTTGGCACCGTTTACGGGATGATCCTCAGCTTCGACGAGATCGCCAAGGAAAGCGTCGACAAGGAGCTGATGGCGCAGGGCATTTCGGTGGCGCTGATCACCACCGGTGCCGGCCTGGTCATCGCGATTCCGGCCATCGTGGCGTTCAATTACTTCCGCGCGCGGGTCGATTATTTCTACACTATCGTCGAGGAAGGCATCTTGCAGATCATGCGCGCCTACCACCTGGCCGGCAAGGAATCGGCCGCTGAGCAACCCGCAAAGAAGAAAACCGATGGCCAAGATTAGACGCCGCCAGCGACGCGAAGTCCAGGGCGCCGATCTCACCCCGATGATCGACGTGGTCTTCCTGCTGTTGGTCTTCTTCATGGTTGCGACGAACTTTGTGGAAGAGACCCAGCAATTCCCCGTGGAGCTGCCCAAGGCCGACGAGGCCGAAGTCGCCAAGCTCGAGGACGTGCTCTCAATTTCCGTGTTTGAATTCGAGCAGGACAAGCCCGCCGACGAGCGCGTGCTCTTCCGCATCGACAACGAGGAAGTCTCCCACGCCGATCTCTTTAAGCGCATTCAGGCGGAAAAGGATTCCCGCGAGCTCAGCGCCGTCGTCGTCAAGGCCGACAAGGATGCCCGCTACCAGGACATCATCACCGTGATCAGCTGCCTCCACGGCAACGGCATCGAGAACTTCTCACTTGCCGTCATGAGCCAGTAACGTTCAGACAAGGCGCAACGATTCAAGTTGGCTGTCGTTGTTTTGCGTCTGCGCCGCCTCCGGTAATTTACCGCAGCAACCGCCCCTCCAGCCCGTCCGCGTGACGGGCTTTTTTGACGACGAAAAAGCGCCACCCCCAACAGGAGGCGGCACCATTTTCGACTGCCAGTGTTTACCGGCCCACTCTCCGGCGAAGCACCAGCCCCAAAGTCATCAAGCCCGCCAGCAGTGCGTAGGCCTGCGGCTCAGGCACAGCGTATGCGTAACCCACGGCGCGCAGGTCCAGACCACCGGTGCCGCTCGTGGGCCAGTTGTCGAGGATGCCATTGCCCTCGCTGTCGAGATACGAGCCGTCCCCCGGGATGTCCACCAGGCGCACAAACTGAATATTCTGCAAATCCAGCGTGCCCGCGATTGCCAGCGGGTGATCGCTCAGCTCGGCGAGGTCAAACGGCGTGCCCAATCCACCGGCGTGCTTTCCGGCCAAGTTGTAAACATTCGTCATGTCGAAGCCCTCGAAACCGGCACCGAAGCCACCCGGGAGCGCATCTGTGTTGAGCGAAATGCTGTCAAAGCGGGCGAAATCCGTGCCGTTGCTGGACACCTCCACATAGGCCAGCTCGGCAAAGAGCCCCCCCGAGAAGGAGAAGCCATTTTCGAAAATAGCGAAGTCCCAGCCATCGCCGTCACGGAAGCCATCAAAGCCCAGCGTGATGCTGCCCGGGGCGTCGCCGTTGGCGATTTGCGCGGCGTCGAGGTCGCCCAGCGAGACCAGGCTCGTGTTGTATTCGCCCAGTGCATTGGCGGGATCACCGCTGCCCGACGCGGTGATGTAGGCATCGACCACGCTGCTGGCCCAACCGGCGATATGGCCGGAGTTGCTCGGGATCCCGGCGTCCGCAAAGCCGGCGGTGTCACTGGAGCCCGAGTAGGGCCCGGCCACCAGGCCGATCGTTGGCAATAGCCCGAGGAAGGCAAACGTTGCGTATTTCTTATTTGGCATAGAACTGCCAACAAAGACCACCGATACCGCAAGTCAATGCGCTTTTGGCAGACAACTGCCATTTATGGAATTTAAAAGCGTAGCTACGAGGCGGCATAAATGGGCGTCATTTTGGCAAACCTAACAAGCAATCTCCATTCGGGAAGAAAAGCCGTATTTGCCGCGAATGCTTTTCGTAGAGCGGGTTACCGCGCACTGATGACCATTTAGTTATAGACTTACAATACACGTTTGGTCTAACCTGATAGACTTTTCCCAACCTAATACACCCACATGAACTACCGCCAGATGATCCCCCGAATGGCCGCCGCATGCGGCCTCATCATCAGCCTGATGGCCACTGCCCAGGCGCAATCCACGCAGCCCGAACTTTACAACGTCGCCGAGGCCACGCTCGGTGCCACCGCCAAGGGCACGAACGCCAATTTCAACAAGGACTGGCTCCCGCAAAAAGCACTGGAGAACGGCCGACAGCCAGGCACCATCTTCAGCCCGCTCAACGAGGGCACGATCGACATCCGCCTGGTGATCCCGGTGGAAATCGAGGCCGTCTCGATCCAGGGTCTCGCCCGGGGTAACATCGGCCTGCCCAAGGATGTGGATATCTACATCGACGGCAAAAAAGTCGGCTCCGGCGCAGTGTCCGACGACCACAAACAGACCGTCACCATCCCCGCCAAGGGCTTCGGCCAGCACGTGAAGCTGCAGTTCACCAGCAAGTGGCCGCCTTTTAAGGACAAAAACGGCAAAGTCGGCCCGGACTGGGGCGGCGTGGGCAAGATCAGCGTCCTCTCGCCGACCAATCTGGAGGCGGAAATGATCGCCCCCAAGGAATACCAGGTCAGCAACGAGCCCGCCGCCGTGCAGTCCACCATACCGCCCAAGGGCGAGGTGGATGTCTTCGTGGAAGTCCGCCAAACCGAGGGCCATCCCAACACGTTCTGGGACCAGAAGGACATCGACGCCTACAAGGAAATGCTCAAGACCAGCGAAGAGCTCCAGATGCAGCTCGCCGGCCTAAAGAAAGCCATGGACGAGCGCATGGAGATGCCCCATAACGTCCCGCCACCGCAAAAGGACGACCAGGGCAACTGGCGTCACCTCGCGCAAAATGAGCGCCCGCAGCATAACCAAAATGCACTCGATATCGCCAACGCAGGCACCGTTTACGTGCTCACCGGCGAAGAAAAATATGGCGAACTCGCGAAAAAACTTCTGCTCGAATACGCCAAGGCCTTCCCTAACTACGCCCCCGGAAATCGCCCGGGATTCAATCATGACGAGGGCAAACTTTTCGACCAGCGCCTCGGCGACGCCACTTGGCTGATCCAGGTCGCGCGCGGCTATGACCTCATTTACAACCTGCCGTCGATCACCCCCGCCGAGCGCGAAATGATCGAGAACGACCTGCTCAAGGCCTCGGCCAAGTTCATTGCCAAAAACAGCTCCGTCCTGCGCGCGCCCACTAACTGGTCCGCCATTTGCACGCTGGCGGTCCTCATCACCGGCTACGCCACGGACGACGACGAACTCGTCGAGCTCGCCATGTATGGCCCCGCTGGCAAGGATGGCAAGCAGGTGCAAGGGGTGATGCTCCACTTTAGCGAAAAGTCCATCTCCCCCGACGGCCTGTGGTCCGAGGGCGCCATGGGCTACCAGGGCATGGCGATGCAGGCCCTGGTCATGTATGCGGAAATTCTCCGCCACCACGGCATAGATATGTATTCCTACCGCGACTCGGCCATGAAGGGCCTTTTCGACTCGCCGCTGCAAGTGGCCTACCCGGACCTCACCGCGCCCGCGATGAATGACTCCGGCCGCGCCGACATCGTGGGCCGCGAATCTTATCTTTGGGAGTATGGCTACCGCCGCTACCGCGACCCGAAGTATCTGACCATTCTCAACCAGAGCGGTCGCCACCTCGACGCGCAGTTCCAGCAGTTCCCGGTTTCGGTTAACTACACCGAGGTCGACGCCGAGGCTGAAGCCGTCGAGTGGAAGAGCGTCAACATGTTCGACGTCGGCTACGGCATCCTGCGCAACACGACCGAGAACGGCACCATCAGCGTGCTCCTCGACTACGGCCCCAACCGCTCACACGGCCACCCCGACAAGCTCAATGTCGACGTGTATGCCTTTAACAACTGGCTGATCCCCGACCCGGGCATTGTCTGGTATGAAAACCCGCTCTACAAGGACTGGTACAAGACCACCATGGCGCACAACACCCTCGCGGTAGACGAGCTCAGCCAGATGCTTAGCGACGGTAACCAGCTCGTTTACGTGACCGGCAACGAGATCAGCATGCAGCGCGCCAACGCGGACAAAGCCTTCTCCGGCGTCACCATGGACCGCGCAATGTTCGTCACGCCCAACTACATGGCCGACCTCTTTGGCGCGTTCTCCAAGCTCTCGCGCAAAATGGACCTGTGCTGGCACATCCGCGGCGACTACTCGAGTGATCTCGCGGTGAGCTCCTTTGCCTTCCCTGAGCCCGTCAACGCCGGCTACAAAATGCTGCAAGACGTCCAGTCCGCCGACACCGACGAGTCCTACACGATGGACTTCGCCGTCGAAGGCGAGCGCGCACGCTTCATCGCCGCAGGCGGTGCCGATACACAGGTCATTATTGGCGACGGCATCCTCGGCCGCGAAACGCCCAAGACGATTATCCAGCGCCGCGAAGTTCCGTCCACGCTCTACGGCAACGTCGTGGAGTTCGACTACGACGGCAAAGACTTCGTTAAAAGCGTCGATATCGCCGGCTCGCTCGACGACGGCTACGGGCTGTTGACCATTAAAACCGTCGACGGTGTGGACTACGGTTTCGCCGCGTTCCAGCCCGGCATGCACGACGTGAAGTCGCTCAAGACCGACGCCATGCAGGCCTACGTGATGACCGACGGCAAACAGCCCACGGCCATGATTCTCGGCGGCGGTAAATTCCTCTCCAGCCACGGTGCGACCCTCCAGCGCGACACCACCGGCCTGGCCATCATTGAGCATGCCGAGAACGGCGCTTACGTGGTCAGCAACCCCTCGCCCGGCGATGCGACGCTCAAGATCGACATGGCTGCACTCAACAGCCTCAGCGCTTACCACCTCGACAGCAAGGGCAAGCGCGACGGCCAAGCCAAGGTGGAAAAAGATGGCTCCAGCCTCGTGCTCAAACTCTCCGCTAACGAAAGCGTGGAGTTCGCCAAGCCCGGCGCGCAAAGCCTCTACGCCTTCCGCCAGGACCTCTTGGAAAAAGTCCGCGCCGAGCAGGAAGCCATCATGATGAAGGCCTTCAACGAATGCGCCGCGCGCACCGCTGAACGCGTTGCCGCCTCGGAGCAAGACAACGTGCCTGCTGGCACAACGATCGCCATCCAGGCCGAGGACATGACTGGCCAAGGCGGCGGCGAAGTGGGCGTCAGCTCGAACAAGAAAGCCATTGTTGGCAAGGCCTTCTCCGGCTGGAATGCTGACGGCCACTGGCTGGAATACGAGGTCGATGCGCCCGCAGACGGTTATTACAATGTGTCGCTCGTTTACTGCTCGCAGCTCGATGGCGGCGAACGCGCCATCCTGATTAATGGCGAAGACCAGGAGCCCTTCGTGCTGCCCAGCCTCCCCGCTACCGGTGGTTGGGCCAACGGCTCGGACGACTGGCGCTTGTTCACCGTAATGAACCCGACCAACGAGAAGCCGCTCCTCTACAAGCTCAAGAAGGGCAAGAACACGATCAAGATGACCAACGTCAACGGCAAGGGCGTCAACATGGACTACTTCCTGATCACCAGCCCCGACGTCGAGCCCCAGCGCCTCGAACCCAGCAAGGCGAGCTCTTGATTGAAGAGTGAAAATTTTCGAGCCCCGTCGGTTTTCCGGCGGGGCTTTTTTGACGTTGGCGGTTGGCTTTAGCCATCCGCATGTTAATTTGGCCAACGATGCCGACTCTTCATCACGCATTGGCCAGTCTTCACACCTTCGGCCTTCACGACATGTCGGCCTCTAAAGAGACCGACCTACGCGCCCTACCTCAGGCAGATGGTTTGGCCATTTGCGCAATGCGCAAATCTATCGGTCCAGGCTTCGACATGCTCAGCCAAGGACCGGAGGCTGGTTTACTCTTGATAATTTCTGAGGGCCACCCTAATTAGTTAGGTTCCCATGCCCCCACACCGTTTATTTGCTTGTTTGGCCAGTGCATTTGCCGCGCTGGCGCTCTCCACGCCTAGCGTCTTCGCGACGCAGGTCATTGCCAATTGGGACGTCGTTCCCGGCCAGATGATCGATGCGCCGTTCAAGGTCGGCGTGGTGGCCTTCCACGAGACCGGTGCGAATGTGGACTTCAAAGTCAACGGCGCGGCAGTCGCCTCGGTCGACGACCCCACGTGGAACGACCGCACCGGCGTCTGGGAATACTGGTTCGAGCTCGACCCCGCCGACTACGCAGACGGCCCGCTGACCGTAGCCGCCACTGCCAATACCGACGGCGCGGGCGAAAGCCGCACACTGACCGACCTCACCCTTTACGCCAACAGCAACGGCTCGCTGACGAATAGCACAGTGGTTTGGCTCGATTGGGAAAACGGCGACGACGGCAACCCCGGCACCGAAGCCTCGCCCAAGAAGTCCATCAACGCCGGCGTGCAAGCCGCGGGCGATGGCGGCACGGTTTATTTGAAGGCGAGTGAGAATTACAAACTCACCAATATCAGCGGCGGCGCGTTTACCTACTGGACCACCGTTAGCGCGGCACCCGGCCTTGATGCCGACGACGTAAAAATCCTCACCTACGGAGCCAGCGACAGCACCGGCCGCTTTAGTAAGAGCGGCATCCGGTGGAAAAACGTGGCCATGTATTGCGACCCCGGCCCCGGCTACAGCAATATCTTTTACATCAATAACGGCCAGCGCGTGTGGTTCGACGGCTGCTGGCTCTACGACAAAAACGGTCGCTGGAACGGCACCACCGCCTTTAACAATCAGGGTGGCGTCACCTACCTGACCAACAGCAAGATCACCGACGTTAACAACTCCGGCGGCAGCTTCCACCGCAATATGTCCATCGAGCGCATCGGGTCGGACATTTATCGCGTCGGCTCGGGCCTCGTGGCGATCAATGTGAAAATCCGCACCATGGACAAGGGCGACACCGCCGCGCACCCGGACTTCATCCAACTCTACAATCCCAACGACATTTCGGAGAACGTCATCCTCTACAACATCGAGTGCTACGACATGCTCGCACAAGGCTTCTTTGGCGGCGCGGGCACGGCGCAGGATGTCGCCTTGGTAAACATCATTCTGGAAAAGGACCCGCCCAACAGCGCGCTCATGTCGCAGATGTCCGGCCTGTGGAAGCATATCCTGTTCTGGAACATCACCGAAGCCGACCAGACCTTCAACTTCCGCAACTCCGCCGACATGGAAGACATTTACGTGCAAAACTGCGTCTTCTCCACGTTCATCGCGGACAACCAGGACAATCCGGCCTTCAACATCACCCACGCCCACACCAAGGCGCTTAACTGGAACCAAACCGAGACCTTGGGTGAGAACGCCACGCTTGGTGATCCGCAGTTTGTCGACTACGACAACGACAACTACCGCCTGCTGCCCACCTCGCCCGCCTACGGCACGGGCAGCCTGCCACCCGGCGTGCCGGCGGACGTGAACGGTGTTCCCTACGATCCCGAGTCACCCAACCGCGGCGTGTTTGCCAAGGCCAACACGGGCGAAAAAAAAAAGCCCTTAGCGGAGCACATTAGCGTTCAAGTCACGCCCAACGGCGACGCATCGGACATCCACGCCACGCTGGTCGACTCCGCCAATGGCCGCTATCAGATTGAGTCCAGCGCGGACCTGGTTCACTGGACGCCCGGCGCGATTCTCTTCTCCGATGATCAGGGCCGCGTGATCACGCGGGAGAAACTAATCCCCCAACCCACTCGCCGTTTTTATCGCCTGCGGCGCATTGATTATCCCCACGTGGACCTACTGCCATGACGCCACCCAAGCTCCTCATTCTTGGCGCGCATCAGGACGATGCCGAGTTCTACGCGGGCGCGCTAATGATACGCTATCGCGAGCGCGGCTGGCCGGTCAAAGCCGTCAGCGTGACCAACGGCGAGTCCGGCCACCACACCGATTTTGGCCCCGGCATGGCCGCGCGGCGCGCCAAGGAGTTCGCCGCGTCGATGGCCATCATTGGGGCCGAGGCGGAGTCGTGGGAAAACCGCGACGGCTACCTCACCCCCAGCCTCGACGTGCGCCTGCAGATCATCCGTGCCATCCGCGAATACCAGCCCGATCTGGTCTTAACGCACCGCACGATTGATTACCATCCGGACCACCGCGCCGTCGCCCTGGCCGTGCAGGACGCCGCGTACCTCGTCACCGTGCCCGCAGTCCTGCCCGAGGTTCCCCACTTGCGGCGGGACCCGGTCATCGCGTTTATGGCCGACCGCTTTACCCGCCCCGCGCCCTTCCGCGCCGATGTGGTGATCGACGCCGAAAGCGCCCTGCCGACCATCACGGACATGGTTGCCCAGCACGAATCGCAGGTCTTCGAGTGGCTCGTCTACAACCACCAGTTCGACCCGCCCCCGAGCGAGGCCGCCGCGCGCCGTGAGTGGCTATATAAACATCACATCGAAGGCCGCTGGCGCGAACGCGCCGACCGCCTGCGCCCCGACATGATGCCACTATACGGCGCGGAGACGGCGGAAGAGATTCGCTATGCCGAAGGCTTTGAAATCGCCGAGCATGGTTCCCCGCTCACGGATGAACAGCGCGAGCGGTTGTTTCCCGGTGAGTAATCCTGAAGCACAAAAGGTAGCGCGGATCGTCTCGATCCGCAAGCCAACAGGATGCGCCATATGAGTTCGCGATGGCGACGGTTTAGCGCAAATCGCATTGGGCGAACCTTCCATCCATTGCTTCAATCCTTGCGGAGCGGGGACGCTCCGCGCTACCTTCTGGAAATCGAAAATAGCTCTACAGCGAGTGCTCGCGGATTTCGGACAATAGCTCTCTGGCCATCTTTTGGTTGGTCTTCACGTTGGGGTGCCAGTGGGCACCGACGCCGTTGACGCCGTCCGGGTTGGTCAGCTTAACGACGTAAACGCGCTCGTTGGCGGCGGAGATTTCGTTGAGATAGGTGAGGATGTCGCCGTGCTTTTTCTCGCCAATCATCGGGCCAAAGCAGGTGTAGATGTCGGCATCTGGAGCGGTGGAGCGGATGTCGTCGATGAGGCCCTGATAGGCCTTGATAAAGTCGTCCTTCGGCGGGATGCCCTTGGCGATGTCGTTCGTGCCGAGGTTGACCACCACGATGGTCGGGGTCCACTCGACGCCGCTGCGCTCGGGCGTGCCTTCAGACGGGACGGCTTGACGCCAGATCTCCGGGAGCTGCCCGTTGAGCCTGCCCCCGCGATCGCGCAGCACGCCACGGCCCGACCAGGCCGAGCAACGCACGTCGGCACCCAGCTCGCGACCAGCGATGGCCCAGTAGGTCATTTCGCCGTTTTCGGTGTGTTGGGTGAAGGGCGATTCGTGGTTGTCGGTTTCATTGCCGTAGCCGCAGCTGATGGAGTCGCCGATCACTTGCAGGCGGATGTCGGCGGGCGCAGGTGGAGTCAGCAGTTGAGCGCCCTCCGGGAGCTCCAGCCCCAGGAATTTAATCGGTTTAAAAAGCGGCTCCGTGCGTCGAAATACGGTAACCGTGTGGGGCTTCCCATCGAGGCCTGGAACGGCGTAGCGGGTTTGCCCCTTTTGCAGCGGGATGACCACCGGCTCCTGGTCGTCAATGCGCACGTTGAGGTAGTTGTTTTTAAAACCGCCATTGGGATGCTCGCCGCCGGGCGCATAATCCTCCATGAGGATGTTCATCGCAGGCGCGTCGGTGCGGACCTTAAAACCGATCCCCGTCCACTCGCCGACAAACTCCTCGGACCAGCTGCCCTGTAGGGCGATATGGTCGTCGCCAGGGGCGATCTTTTGAGGCAGCTCTCCGGCATGCAGGGCCAGCGCGGCGAGCGACAAAATCAGGAACAGGGGAATGCGAGCAATCATGCCTTAAATCCAAGGTGTTTGCGGCACGCGCGCAACATCGAAAAACGTTCGACTCCCACCGGTCAGCCGACAGAGCAATAGGCGAACGGCCTACTGATCCACCTCGACGACGACGCGCATGATGCCCTTCATCCCGATGGCGTAGTGGGCGGGGAAGGTGCAGATAAACGGGTATTCACCGGGTTTTTTGGGCGCGTTGAAGACGAGTGTCTCCGACTGGCCGGGCCCCAGCAGCTCCGTGTGGGCGACGATCCAGTCTTCCATCTCCTTGGGGATGTAGCCGTTGTCTTTGCTGTAGGTGGCCTCCATGGCGAACTTTTGCGCATCCTTGTCGTCCTTGAGGATGACGAGGTTGTGCCCCATTTGCTCCTTGGGCATGTGGCCAACGTTATTAAAGACGATGGTGATCTTCTTTCCGGCAGGCACTTCAATCAGGGATTCGCTGAAGCGCATACGGTCGTTGGCCTCGATGACAAACTTCGTCTCGGCCTTGCCAGCGGCGTTGGACACCTTGGCCGTGGCGGGCTTGGCCTCCGGCTTGGGCGGCTGGGGACCACAGGCAGTAAACGCGGCTAAAACAGCCAACGTGCAGAAACTGATACAGATACGCATTTCGAGCAGTAAAAGCGGTAAATCCCCGCGATGCAATATTCCGCTTGAATTTAAGCGCCCGCTAAGCACATTAAACAAAGTATTCAGCGTTATAAGAAACGGCACCTTAGCCCTGTCGCTTCCCGACGCACCTGCTCGCTTTGACTTCAGTACTGAATCACATGACACTTTACCCCCGACTTTCTCGTCTGATTTTGGGCGCTGGGCTGCTATTGCTCAGCCTATGGCTTGCTGGCTGCAGCATTACCACGCCGCAATCCAGCCTGGACCCCAAGGGCCCCGTGGCCCAGACGCAGCTCGACCTGTTCCTGCTGACGGTTTACGTCTGCACCGGCATCTTTGTCCTCGTCGGCGGCGCACTGGTGTGGGTCGTGTGGCGCTTCCGCGAAAAGCCGGGTGACGACGCCAAGCCCATGCCCTCCCAGGGCCACGGCAACCCGCTGATCGAAATCGGCCTGATCGGCGCTTCCATTTTCCTGCTCGTCATCATCGCCATCCCGACCCTGCGCGCGATCTGGTTTACCCACGATCTGCCCGAGGACCAGCCCTACTACGAGGGCTCCAAGCTCGGTGCCTACATGGAGCGCGGCCTGATCTCCCCCGAAAACAAAGACGAAGTGCTGGAGATCAACGTTTACGGCTGGCAATGGTGGTTCGCTTTTGAATACCCGCAGCTCGGCATCACCACGGCCAACGAATTCGTCATGCCCAAGGACAAGGTGGTGAAGTTCAACCTGCGGGGCTACGACGTCATCCACTCCTTCTGGCTGCCCAAGCTCGGCGGTAAGGTGGACATCGTCCCCGGCCGCAAGAACTGGATGTGGCTCATGGCCGAAGAGGAAGGCTACTACTTTGGCCAATGCGCCGAGTACTGTGGCGAAGCCCACGCCTACATGCTTTTCCGCGCGGAAGTCGTTAGCGACCAGAAATTTAACGAATGGATCGCCAGCTACAAGGACGGCGCTCCTGCTCCCGCTGGCTTCCAAATGCAGCCCACCGCCGACAAGCCCGAGCCCACCAACCAGGATCACTGGATGGCCTGGTCCGCGCAAAACGCCAAGGACCCGCAGTCCCTCTTAACCGGTGACCAGCAAAAGGATGACATCACGCAAGGCGCGCAGCTCTTCTTCGGCGAAGGCAAGTGCATCGTCTGCCACGCCATTGATGGCTCCCCCGCCGCCGGCCCCAGTGCACCAAACCTCACCAAGCTCGGCGAACGCAAGTCCGTCGCCGCCGGTATTCTCAACCACTACACCGAAAATGGCGGTATTGATGCGGCCAAGCAGCAGGAGAATATCTTTGAGTGGATTTCCAAGTCTCACTTCTACAAGCCGGGCAACCTCATGTATGAGCGCATGGACGCCGGCCTGATCGATTACAAATACTCCGGCCTGACCTACGGCGCGATGAGCAAAGTCGGCCTGACCGATAAGAATCTAACCACCGCTGGCGTTTCCAAGGAGCAGCTGGCACTGCTGAAGGAAGACCCCGACGCCGCCATCACCGCGGTAGTCAGCGACCAACTGGTCCTGCGCCACATCGTCGAGAAAATCGAAGAAAATCCCGAGATGATGGACAAGCTGGCTGAGGTCAGTGGCTGGTTGACCGAAGACCAGTTCCGGAAGATCACCGCCTACCTGCAGACCTTGAAGTAATTTTTAAACGACCCATTTTATCATGAGCGCCACCCACGTCGCAGACCCCCATCACCACCACGCCGTTGCGGATAAGACGCAACTCGCGCCGGAGAAATCCCACCTTGGCCTCACCCGCCCTGATCGCCACAGTGGCATCATTGATTGGCTGACCACCGTCGACCACAAAAAGATCGGCATCATGTATGGCGCGGCGGCGATGTTCTTCTTCCTCGTGGGCGGGATTGAAGCGCTGCTCATTCGCGCGCAGCTGGCCACCTCGGAGAATCATCTGATCACGGCCGAGCTCTACAACCAGCTCTTCACGATGCACGGCACGACGATGATCTTCCTCGGCGTCATGCCGCTCTCGGCCGCGTTCTTTAATTTCCTCGTTCCCCTGCAAATTGGCGCGCGAGACGTCGCCTTCCCCCGGCTCAACACCTTTTCACTGTGGACCTTTATCGCCGGTGCCCTGGTGCTGAACGTCAGCTGGTTCTTCCAGTTTGCGCACACCGTGGGCTGGCTCGGCGACACGCTGACCATCATGGGCAAGAACCAGGACCTGTCGCAAATTGCGCCCGCAGGCGGCTGGTTTGGCTACGCCCCGCTGACCGGCCGTGACTACACCGGCATCGGCACGGATTTCTGGATCGTCGGCCTGCAAATCCTCGGTGTCGCCTCGCTCGCGGCGTCATTTAACTTCATCGTGACGATTCTCAATATGCGCGCGCCGGGCATGACCATGATGCGCCTGCCGGTCTTCACCTGGATGACCCTCATCACGAGCTTCCTGATCATCTTCGCGTTCCCGGCCATCACCATTGCGCTGGCCGAGCTGATGTTCGACCGCCTCTTTAACACGAATTTCTTCCGCATCGAAAACGGCGGCCAACCGATCCTCTGGCAGCACTTGTTCTGGGTCTTTGGCCACCCGGAGGTTTACATCCTCGTGCTTCCGGCCATGGGCATCGTATCGGAAATCCTGCCCACCTTCTCGCGCAAGCCGCTCTTCGGCTACCCGATTATTGTGTTCTCGGGCGCGGTGATTGGCTTCCTCGGCTTCGCCGTTTGGTCGCACCACATGTTTACCACTGGCCTGGGTAAGATCGCCACCGCCGCCTTCTCTTTGCTGACGATGGCTATCGCGGTCCCGACCGGCGTGAAGATTTTTAACTGGATGGGCTCGCTCTGGGGCGGCCGCATCAAGTTCACCGTGCCGATGGTGTTTGCGCTGGGCTTCATCTGGATGTTCATGATGGGTGGCTTCACCGGCATCATGCACTCCTCCGCCCCCGCCGATGCGCAGCAGCAAGACAGCTACTTCGTCGTCGCGCACTTCCACTACGTGCTCCTCGGCGGCGTGCTCCTCGGCCTGCTGGCCGGCCTCTACTTCTGGGTGCCGAAAATCTTCGGCCGCATGCCCAACCAAAAGCTCGGTTATCTGACTGCCGTGCTCGTCATCGCCGGCTTCAACATCACCTTCTTCCCGATGCACTACCTGGGCCTCACCGGTATGCCCCGCCGCACCCACACCTACCTGGGTGACATGGGCTGGGACCTGTGGAACCTCGTTGCCACCATCGGCGCGTTCATCCTCGGCATCGGCGTTTTCCTCTGCTTCGTCAACCTGGCCTGGACCGCCGTTAAGGGCCCGAAGTCCCCGGCTGACCCTTGGGACGGCCGCACGCTGGAGTGGTCGACCCCCACCCCGGTACCCGCCTACAATTTTGCCGCAACGCCGATTGTCCAGGCCCGCGACTGCTACTGGGTCCACAAGCACGGCGACAAGAAAATGGAATACATGCCCGGCGACGGCCACGGCATCCACATGCCCAGCCAATCCTGGTGGCCCTTGCTCTGCGGCATCGGCTTCAGCTGGTTCGGCATATCCATGGCGATGTTTGGCGGCGGCGTACCGTTTGCCGGCTATAGCGTCATCGCCGGTCTCGGCATGGTATTCCTCGGCGTTTACCTCTGGGCACTCGAAGGCCCCGGCGGTTATCACCTCGAGCCACCGCACGACGAAAACAAGTCGGGCAATCCCAAGGACGCCCCCGTCGCCCACGCCGCTCATTAATTTCACACCTCTCTTTACCTGACTGATGGCCTCTCAACCCGCCAATCCGCCCCTCGACGACAAGCTGCTGGAAGAAATCCACGCCGACGCTCACACCAATACCGGCATCGAGAACAAGAAGCTCATCATGTGGCTCTTCCTCGCGTCGGACTGCATGTTCTTCGGCACGCTGATTTCCACGCACCTGATTTACCGCAAGCTCTATAAGTTTGGCCACCCGCAGGAGGGTGCCGTGGACATCACCGGCACCTTCGACATCGAGCTGACCTCCTTCTCGACGTTTATCCTGCTGATGAGCTCGTTCCTCATGGCGCTCGCGGTCTCGGCCATGCACAAGGGCGCGATCGAGAGTTTCCGCCGCTACACCTTCGGCGTGATCGTCTTCGGTCTGATCTTCCTCGGCGGCCAAGTGTATGAGTTCCAGCATTTCTACCACGGCCAGGGCTGGTATCAATGGACCGCTAAAGCCAACGACGGGCAGGTGCTGTTCGGCAACGAGCAGAACAAGGGCCTGTTCCACGACGTCGCCGACGCCGGACACGCCAAGGAAAACTTCGCCCACGAGCACCTCGCGCTCAAGCTGCTCTCCTTCGAGCCCGCTGAAAACGCCGATATCAACGGCAGCGCAGTCCCCTTCAATTATCAGCTCGAAGTCCCCAAGGACAGCGGGGACCCGATGATCATTGACGGCACCTATCTTTTCAACCCGCTCTCACCGGACAGCTCCAAGACCACCATCTTGTCCAAGCTGCCCGAACTTCCTGCCAAGAAAGACGCCAAGAAGGAAGAGGCGAAATCCGAGGAAGGCAAAGACGACTCCAAGGAAGCGGCAAACACCGAAACCGCATCCGACGAATCCAAGGACGAAGCAACCGCAGCCAACGAAGAGTCCGCGGAAGAATCAAAGGAGTCCTCAGAAGGATCAAAACAGTCCGCAGAAGAAAAAGTCGCCGAAAATGGCCAGCAGGAGAATGCTTCTGCCGAGGAAGACGCCCAAGAGAATGCGGGCGAGTCCGGCTCCGAAGACGTTGCCCAGAGCGAAGAGAAACAGGATGAGGCCAAAGCTGAAGAAGCCCATGGTCACCATGAGTCTGCGCCAACCCTAGCCGCAGCACCGACCAGCATGGAAGGCATGAAGGCCGCCGCCAAAGACTTCTTTAAACACAACAACTACGGCTTCCAGCTCGACGAGTTCAAGCAGGTGAAAGTCGTCCCCGGCCTCAGCCTGTCGAACAGCGTCTTTGGCTCCACTTTCTACGTGATGACCGGCACCCACGGCACCCACGTTGCCATCGGCGTGCTCTGGCTGTTCTCGATGTTAATCTACAGCTACACTGGCCGCCTGACTGCACGCAACGCCATGGACGTCGAAATCGCCGGCCTTTACTGGCACTTCGTCGACATCGTCTGGATCGTCATTTTCACCGTCGTTTACCTCGTCGAATACATCGAATTATAGCTACGAGTTTCCAGTTTCGAGTTATCACGCTCTTTAATTTTTAATTTGCTCACTTTAATCTTCTAGCCATGTCCCAAGCCACCACCTGGAAAGAAGCCGCGATCATCGAAAACGCGCGCTACCACACCTTCTTCAATCTCGCCATGGCGCTGGCGGTGCTGACCGGCATTGAGATCGTGATCATCTTTCTGCCTTGGGCCTCATGGCTGGTCATGACGGTTCTCGTCGTGCTTTCGATTGTAAAATTCTTTGCCGTCATCCTGTGGTTCATGCACCTGATCTACGATAAACAGCTGCTGTTCTGGCTGTTTATGGCGGGCATGATTCTCGCCACCGGAACGATGATCGCACTGCTGGCCTTGTTCTCCATCGACGACGTAGACCTGGCCGAAATCGCCTCCATCGCCAGCTACGCGAAAAACTTGGTCTAGGGGAGTATCAGTCTTTTTTTAAAAGTCCCAGACACTCCCCATGCTACCACTGTAGCCCAACGGGCAGTGACTCGCCAAAGAGCTGCTGGCGATCTTTCTCCTCCAGGGGAACAAAGGTCTCAATGCGCTCGATTTGCTCCGCACTCGCGCCCGAGCTGCGCAGCTTGGTCAGAATACGCTCACGCAACCCAGGCGGCAAATCGTGGTCCCGGCTATCGAGGCGGCGCGCGGCTTGCGCGAAGGTGGTGGTCAGCCCAGCCAGCGAACCGGTCCACGCCAAAGGTTCCAATTGGCCAAATGTCTCGTCCACTAATTCATCCGGCAGAATCGCGCCCTCGCCGCCATAAAGCGGCGTGCGGCTGAGCAAACGGCCCAGAGCCCAGATCGCGTGATCACAGTATTTCTCCGCGCGCTCCGAGATCAGCGCCAGGCAATGCTGCGCAAGCTTGGTGCGTTCCTCAATGGGCAACAGCTCCAGGGCACCCGCCATGCGCAGCGGTTCGTAGCCCTGTTTGGTGTCTTCGTAAATTTTCTCCTGCCAGTATCGGTAAAGCGTGAGCTGCTGTTCGCGGTCAAGCCCACCTGCCGTGCGTCGCCACAGGATAAACAACTGCTCGCGGATCGCCTTGTCGCGGTCGTGCGCGAGCCCCAGCTCATGCACAAACCACAGGCGCTGCATGCGGTATTGATCAAAGGCGTGTCCGTAGCCCGGCCGCAGCGCAAAGCCCGCCGCCATCAGCCAGGACAGCTCGTGCTCCAGCGAAATGTCGCGCTTGGTCAGCGCCTCGCCCAAGGGCTCCCATAGCTTTCGCAGCAGCGCAGTGTTCCACTCCTTGCGTTTCAGCCGCAGCGCTTCCTCTAAATTTTTAAGTAAGCGCGCCGGTTCACTTTGCACGGCAGAGTTACTTTGCATCCCAAAGCAAGCAACTACCATCGCCTGTGCGCGTTGCAGATCTTCGGTCGATACGCCGGTGTCTTCGCCACCAGTTGACTTCTGCGGCGCGCCGTCGCCAGTCAGCTTTTCTCGAAGATTGAACTCCAGCGCCCAGCGACGCTGGCGCTCCCCTATGCGGCGCACGCTCTCGCAAACCACTTGCAGCAGACCAAGGTTGTTCAGTTCGGCAATCAGGTGAACCGCGAGCTTGCCGTCAGCGGGCTTCTCCACCGTAGGCGGCAACTGAGCCAGCGTCGACAACGCAGGCAATCGGTGAAAGGCGTCGTCGTTCAAATCAACAACCTCGCCCACCGCGTCATCCGGCCGCGAAGGCGAAGTCCACGCCTGAAAGCGCACCGGCCGGTCAACCAACAGTTGGATGTCGTGCTCAACAAGTCGCTGCGGCGATTCGATCTCCGCGCCTTGCGGCAGGATGCAAACGCCGGTCCGCATCGCGGCGGCTTGCTTCTTCTTTTTCTTACCGCGCAGTTTCTTGGGGGCCACGCCTTCGATTTCCAAATAAATCGCATGGCCGCTGCCGCCGGAAATCGTCACCCCGGCCGCCTCGCGCTCGCAGTAGCGGTAGTGCGCCGCGCCACGGGCCACGGCCAGGTGGGGCTCGTCGTTGGCCAGCACGCTAGGTTGCGCTTCATCCTGCCACTTTGCCGCTTGCGAGCAAAGGCGCTCGCGTAAAATCGAGGACGCCACCGTGCCGCCATTAAAGAGCAAGGCATCGACGCGCCGGCCGTTCAAAAAGCCCGCCAAGTGACGCGTGATCGCCGAGTCTTGTGCATAGGGCAGCCCCATCTCCCGAATACCACCCTGCTCGCGCGTAGGCTTGGCGTCCGCCGGGCAATCCGGGAAAAAGCCATCGAGCAACAGGTCCAGCAACTCACCTTGCGTGATATCCGCACTGCGCGCCGAGGCGAACAAACTAGATCCCCCTTCGGTCACCGAGACCGGCAGCTTCTTATCGCGATCGGGGGAGGCCTCGGCCAGCACCCGTTCCTTCAAGCTGCGGCATTGCGAAAGCAGTTGCGCCCAGGCGCTCGTTGAAAGTTCGCCGCCATCAGTCAGCCGTGCCTCCATCGTCTTGGCTAGTGCGAGGTCCAGATTGTCCCCCCCCAGCAAAATGTGCTCACTCACGGCAAGCCGTCGAATCGCGGGGAGCGCGCCTGCCTGCTCCGGCGCCGTGACTTCAAACAAGCTAAAGTCCGACGTTCCGCCGCCGATATCGCACACCAGCACCAGCTCCGGTCGCTCGTCCAACTTAGGGAACGCTGCTGCCAGCTCTTCCGCACCCGGATGACGCTCCAGCCAGGCGTAAAACGCCGCCTGTGGCTCTTCCAGCAAACGCGTCGAGGCCGGGTAGCCCGCGCGCTCAGCCGCCTCCTGAGTCAGTCGCTGCGCATCACTGTCGAACGAAGCCGGCACCGTGATCACGATGTCCTGCCGGTCAAAGCGCGCCGTCTTATCCTTGCCCGCCATCTGCTGATCCCACACGGTGCGCAGGTAGCTCAGGTAGGCAGCCGATACATCCACCGGCGACAGCTTGCGCTCAGCGGGCAACACGGTCGACTGCCAAGGCAGCAGTTTGCTCTCGCGATCCACCCCGCGATGGCAAAGCCAAGACTTCGCGGAATACGCGACGCGCTCCGGCGCCAGTGACGCCATTTCCCGCGCCCAAAGCCCCACGACCCTCGAGCGCGACCAGTCCGAAATCTGATCCGCCGCCTGCTCTTCGCCATGCAGCTCACGCGCCTCATCGTCCGTTAAGAAATAACAGAACGACGGCAACACGGCATCCTCACGCCACTTACCCAGCGACTCATACTGCGGCGCTTCGAGCAGCTGCGTCCGCGGCGTCGGTGCCTCGGTATCAATGTAGGCCAAGGCACAATTCGACGTGCCGAGATCAATTCCTATGGTGTAACGAGCAGGCATTAAAATAATGTATCACAAGAAAATCCCGCAGAGGCGCAGAAGCGCGGAGTGTATTTACCATATCTCTGCGACTCAGCGCCTCTGCGGGAGAAAAAATTCACGCGGTCCTCACCGAGAACTCCAGCTTCCACTTGGCCTCGCTCCGCGTGTGCTGCATCCACAGTTCCAGCGCACCAAGCTCGGTCACACGGGAGTGGAGCTTGACCGGGATAGCCTCGCCGACCGACATGCCGTCGACCGGTTCCAACTGCGTTTGCACCGAGGCAGTTTCTTCCAAATCTTTCTCGGCGTTCGCGACGACCGCGCCCACGGCGTCACCGGCGCGGGCGGTCGAGCTGAAGAAGCGGAAGTTCACCTCCTGCCCGAGCACGAGGCCAAACTCCTGCCCGTCGAGCACGGCTTCGGTCCCCTCTTCCATACCCTGCGGCACCACGCACACGCCCTTGACCGGCGGCTTGAATCCCGGGATCGCCATCATCGTCGTTTCCAGGCCGAGGTAGTAGCTGTGCGACGCACCCGCCTTGATGCGAACCCCTTGGCCGGACAGTTTATTCAGCCCGTAATAACAGGCACCATAAGACACCGCCAAGGCGTAGTCGCTACCCGCCAGCTCGCGGACTTCGCGCGCGCCTGCCCAGGAGCGCAACAGCTCCAGCACGCGGGCGCGAGCCGGATCGGCGTTAAAGAAACCGCCGTTAAAGAGCACGGCCGACGGCACGATCAGCTCACCTTGCAAGGCCTCGTCCGGCAACAGCGCAGACAGCGTTTCGCTGGAGCGCACGCTGTCGAGGCTCCGCTTGAGGAAGCGCGCGAGATGCTTACTCAGGACCGGGTCTGACGCGTAGGACAGGCCAAATTCCTTCAAGCCGCCACCGGTTTGCGCAGCGGGCATGTCGGTGGGCGCAGTCAGCGGCAGAAAGCCTTCGAGCGCGATCTGCTCCAGCAGCTCGCGACGCAGCGCCGTGCTCACGGTCCCGGCAAACAACGACGAACCGCGCGACGGCACGGCCACCTGCACTTCGGCCAGCGATAAGTCTTCAAAGAGCTGTTCCTTGCCAACGCGCGCGGCGTGAATTAGCGCGAGGAATTGCCAGTCGTCAATCGAGGCGCCCTCTCCTTCGATCTGCGCACGCAGCGCGTAGGCCAGCGCGAGGTCCAGGTTGTCGCCGCCGAGCAGGATGTGCTCACCCACGCTGACGCGCTCCAGTTGCAAGTCGCCGCCTTCGTCGGACACGGCGATCAGGCTGAAGTCCGACGTGCCGCCGCCGACATCGCACACCAACACGAGATCACCCGGGGTGACGTGGTTGCGCCAATCGCCGCCCATCTTTTCGAGCCACGCGTAAAACGCCGCCTGCGGCTCTTCCATTAAAATCACTTCGCCGAGGCCCGCGGCTTGCGCGGCCTCCTGCGTGAGTTGGCGCGCGACTTCGTCAAACGAGGCGGGCACGGTCAACACGACTTGCGTCGACTCCAGCGAAGCGCCCAGCGATTCACTTTGCGATGCAAAGCTTGCCTTGAGTACCTCGAGGTAACGCTGCGAGGCGGTAATCGGAGAGAGCTTTTGCTCGGTCGGCACGACAGTCGATCCCCACGGCAAGATCGGCTGACGGTGGTCGATCTGGCTATGGCAAAGCCAGCTCTTGGCCGACGTCACCAAACGGTCGGGGACCTGCGCGCCATGCTCGCGGGCAAAACGGCCGACGATGCCCGGCTGCTCGGCATCCAGCCCCGGCACGTTGAAGGCGTCGGGCTCGAACTCGCCGTCGTTCGGCAGGTAGAGCGCGGAGGGCAAACCGGATTGCTCGCCGACGCTGTTGGGCCCGAAAGCCTGCGTGACGGGCAGCACGCGCAGCTCGCGCGCGTCAATCGAGGTCAGCGTCATCGCCGAGTTACTCGTTCCCAAATCAATTCCCAAACAATGTGTGGTGCTCATGGCAAATTAGTCGTTGGCGGGGTAGCTTCGGACTGGGGTGGCGCGTTTACTTCAGCTCCACTTGCGCGGGGGCGATGGGCGGCAAGGTGCCGTCCTTGGCGACGACCTTGGGCAACTTGAACGACGTGGCGCGCCAACCTTTGTGGCGCAAAGTGCCCGTGTAAGGCGGCTCGCCCGCGACCTTGCCGACGAGGCGGTAATCCGCGACGGCGTAACCGGACTCCAGTGTGATGCTGGCGTTTTCGGCGGTGGTCGTGACCGGCTCGACGGCCAGCGTTTCCTTAACCACGCTTTGGCAGCCTTGGTGAACCACGCGCGCGGCGGCGCCGACCTGGGCGTCCGTGTAGGCGGTGACGTCGTCCATCACGAAATCAATGAAGCGGCCCTTCTCCTGCAACTGCGCGAGGAACTGCACCAGCTCGGCATGGTCGGGTTCGGCGGGCTTTTCCACCTTGGGCGGCGGGGCGGACTCGACCAGCGGCTTGGGCGCGGGTTCCGGCTCGGGGGCAGACGCCGCCGGTTGCGTCGCCGCGGGGAACTTGGCCAGCGCCGCCAGCGCCAGGCCGACGCCAGCAATGATCGCCAATGCGTTAAAGGCCACGGCCTGCTCCGCGAGGGACGGAACAAAGGTCAGACCGTTAAGAATCGCGACCAACAGGCCGCCAATGATGAAAATCGCTTTCATGGTTATGGGAAAAGTGGTCTGTCGATGAAGGCGATTTGTTCCCGAAACTCAAGCAGGGAATCCGAAAGGCTGCCAGGGTGACTTTGATGCACTATCCGCCGACAGCTTGAAAATAGCCATAGCCTCTAACGAACGCGTGGACCTAACGCGGCCAATGCAGGCTGTCAGCTACCTACATCGCTGATTTTCATGCTAAGGCCTTCATTGCAGCTTCTCCCCCCGTTCAAGCATATCCAAGAATTGCTCAAACCGCTTTTTCCTGGTTTCAGGTTTCTTGGCTGTCGTTAATCTGTAGGCGATCGCAAACCGGTTGGCTTTGTTTAGCGTCTGGAAAAACTCTTTGGCCTTGGGTCGATTTTCCAGGGCTTCAACGAAGTCGGCTGGGACCTCCATATCACTGGCCGGCGCATAAGCACGCTCCCAGCGGCCGTCCTCCTTCGCGGCACGAACGTGCGCCAGCCCTGACTCTTCCATGCGCCCTTCGGCGATGAGTCGTTCCACGTGCTCCGTGTTGCGCTTGGACCAATTGCTTCCAGGCCTCCTTGGGGTAATGCGTTGGAGGTAGGCCTGGTCGTCCAGCGACTTCTTAATGCCATCAATCCACCCCCAGCACAGCGACTCGATCACGACTTGATCCCAATTCACGCTGGGTAATCCCGATCCCTTCTTGAAAATCTTCACCCATAGCTCCCACTCAGTCGCATGATTCTTTTTCAACCACCGGCTGAGTTCCTTTGGCGATGCAAAGGCTAAGATTTTCGCTGGGTCAGGTTCAGGCACGGAAAGATTTTTTTGGGGAATGAAAGGTCAGGCAACTCTGCTTTCTTTTGATTCCGCAGAACGGTGAGTGATTACCATGGCCGTAGAACGAAGCATAACACATTGCATCACACGATTTGTTCTCAAACTCAACTCTCAACTAGAAATCCAACACGTACGAGGGACTATCGTTTCCTCTAAAAGCTACAACTCGAAATCGATTATCGAATTCAAATCCAAACACTGAATTGAAAAGACCGACGGATTCGTGCCAGCAGAATTCTACCTTCCTATTGAAGGCTGGGATGCCCTGAAGACTTCTTAATATGTATTCCATGATTGGCGCTTGAGGGTAGTCGTTCAATAAAACAGGTATCTTGATATACTCCGACAATGAGACAATCTCGGTCACCATGCTGATACCATGTGTACTGCTGCACTCTTCTAATTCAACCTTTACGATCTTTAGATCTGCTTTGCTCATCAAGGCGGAAGTGCTGTGGCACTTTTTCAGCGACTTCATTTGGCAAAAAATGTGAAGTTCGGTGCCGCTCATCTCTGGGCTTAGAGTTTCTTCGTAAAAACCGTCGCACCCATCTAAATGGACTATGTCAAATGGATGCAAACCGTATCCGATTCCGAGATCTAAGCTGTAAACATAGAATTCCATTATTGAGAGAACGTGGAGGCTGGCAATGGTCGTAGCGAGGGGCCCGAAAGACATTGCCTATGCCGTCTGATTTAGTGGCTTTCTTTTTGGGGTAATCTTTATTTGCTTACCAGCTTGGTTATAGCTCTGCCCGTTCCTGGCGGCTTGTTAGCAAATGATAATTATTCGATTCTGCTTCAAAAGACAGCTCAGCCCCTTTTGTTATTCTATCTTTTCGGGCTTAGTTTTTTCTCCGCATGAAGGAGATATCCAGGTAGCAACAAGTTGAAAGAAGAAGCCAATGAGAACAAAGAATAATCCTGCTCTGGACTTGAGTTCATACTCCTTTCTTTTTTCTATGTTTTGATCTGGAGACCCATCTGCCTCAATAAATACCTCTGGACTTAAGTTTGGTTGTGGTGGACCCCAGATAAAAATCATAACAACCCCAATGATTCCGAAGATTAATCCGATAATATTTAAATTCTTTGGTTTCATTTCACTAAACGTAAGTCATACATGAAATCTGTCATGTACGACCTCATGTCTGTTTTGAGTTAAGGCTGACTTGATGAGCCTGCGAGTCAAGAGGTTATGTTAATTAGTATTCCTATTGGGTGATTTTTATGTACGCAAATCATCCGGGAAAACATGAAATTACTTCACCCTAAGTTCGTGTTCATCACCGGGTGTGCAGAGGGGGCTTCAAGCAGTGGATTGCGAAGCCCCAAAGCAGCGCGCGCATCATGCAGGAAGGAAGGGGGGACCTCGTAGCCTTGCTCAGCGAACCTGGGGTATTGGCCGGAGGAGCAGCGAGTGGTTGTTTGAAAAGCCGCATGGTCAAATTCAAAAAGCCACTACTGTTGTTAGGACGACACAGCAGGCTGTGTTGCCTCAACAACAGTAGTGTTGTTTCCTAAACACAGCATGCGTCTTTTCCAAAACACAGCATAGGGCTTTTTGAAAAAGAAGCAGTAGGCTTTTTGGAAACACCAGTGTAGGAAACGTTCTTTTGGCTCAGTTGCTTCGGCTGGCGTGCTTTGGGGACCGTAAAAGACCGTCCCTACTGGCGAAAGCCACCATGGTCGCGGTCAGCTCTTCCAGAACATCAGCTTTTCCCAGAAGGATTTCTTGGGAGTTGGCGAGCCAGAGGTCTTGGATGGCAAAGGTGGCGGTGACGCCTTGCCCGGCGTCGTTGGCAAAGGCGGGGGCTGATTGGAGAGCCGCCGGGCCGGGGGAATCTTAGGCTTGGGCTCCGGCTTGGGGCGGCGCTGGTATTGCTCCTTCTGACAAATCGCGGCCACGCGGGTCTGGAACGCCTTGCCCTTGGCCGGATCGACCATGGCGATGAAGTCCGCGTAGCCCGTGATGCGCTCGAGCAGGTTGTCGCTCTGGCCCTGCCAGGACTTGCCTACGGGGCCGTCCTTTTCGATCTGAAACAGGAGCGCCTTGAACGCGCGCAGCTTGTGCCGCTCGACGCCGAGACCTTCATTGACCACGATGCCCGTCACCTCCTGCCGCATGCCTTTGCGCATGACGCGGAGCTTGTCGGGGTGGAGCACGAAGCCCTCTTCCTCGATGATCTTACGCGTCTGCCAGAGCATGCGGCCGAGGTCCTTCACGGCCTCGCCCGAGGCGGACAGCGTCAAGTCGTCGGCGTAGCGGGTAAATTGAAAACCGAGCTTTTGCGCGGCACCCTGGAGGCGTCGGTCGAAGCGGCGGCAGATGATGTTCGTAATCGCGGGGCTCGTGGGCGCGCCTTGCGGCAGCTTGCGCTCGCCCTGCTGGATGAACCACGACTCGCCGTCCATCTGCGCTTCCTGAATCTCCGGCTCGGTGCAGAGCAGCGCGAAAATCGTCGCGATCTGCTCGGAGTAGCCGAGCTTGCCAAACAGGCCTTTGACCCGCGGATAGGTGATCGTCGGGAAGAAGTCTTTGAAGTCGAGGTTGATGACGACGTCCTGCCCGACGTGGGCCTGGGCGTTGCTTTTAATCGAGCGCTCCGGCACGAATCCATGCGCCTGCTCGCTGATGTCGAGCTGGTAAAGCAGCGTGTGCAGGATCCAATATTGCAGGCGCTTCAGGCGGGGCATCGGCGCGGAAATCTTGCGTGTGCCGCCGGACTTTTTCGGCAACAGAAACCGGCGGTAGTGACTCGTCTTCGCGACCTTGCGGTGAAAGGACAAGAACCGCAGCTGGCCGACGCTGATGCCCATGGCGACCGCCAGCGACTCGGCATCCATGTAAACCGGCAACTGGTTTTGCGCGAGTAACTCGGGCCGCGTCTGGCGTTCGTTGAGGCCGCCCGAGACGCCCTCGCCCAGGTAGATAATGTCCTTGGCCTGGGTTTGTGCCCAACGCTCAGCGCGGGCCTTGCGCTCGGCCTCGCGGCGCAGCTTGTTTTGCTTCTGCTTTTCGCGGGATTCCGCCATCCGCTTTTTGCGGATATCGGCCAGCAACTGCTCGCGGTTTTGCATGCGCGCGGTGCGCCGGTAGAGCTCCTGCAGTTCCTTGGTCAGCGCGGCATGCTCCTCCATCCAGTCGTTGGCGAGCTGCGGCTGGGCAGCGTCGGGCTTCCAGTAGCCAAGGCGGATCATTTCCTCGCGGATAACCGCGTCTTTCGAGCTCTCGCGGATGCGCTGGTAGAGCTCCTCTCGGCTGGATGGCTGGCGGTTAAAGATCATGCGACAAAGGCAACAGGGGAAGGTCCGCGACTTTCGCGTAGTCTCAGGACTGGGCCGATCAACTCAAGCCGCCCGACCCACCTACCGCTGTTTAGGCGCAAGGCGCCTGAACGGTAAACGCGGTAGGTGGGTGCGGGCGGCACAGTCGCGATTGGACCAGTGATGCGTCGCAAGGCTGTATGCATGAACGGCGATCCACCGCTCGGATTGCAAAGTCTCGCGGACCTTCCCTCTGTTAAAAGTGTTTTCAAAGAATCAGGATTTTCGCTGATGCGCAATCCGGAGCGCGAGCATGTGCTCGCATGGCCCCTGGCGCAATGCGTTTTGTTGAAAAAAGTTACAGTTACATTGCCCCGCCACGATGCGCTCATCGGCGTCGATGGTGAGCTTCGTTTCGTGCACGTAGCCGTTAAAGTTTGTGCGCCCCTTCATCTGCTTGCGGCCTTGCTGGTCCTCCACCCAGACTTGAGCAGCGCCAGCGGCGACGAGGTCGTAGGCCTTCTGTTCGCGCTCGTTGGCGTAGCGGTATTGCTCGAACGACAAGGGCTCGCGGCTCAGCTCGCGCACGCGGTAAACACCGTCATGCGCGTCGAAGATCACCCGCCCGGCTTGCGTGAGCAGTGACAAGGCACCGAGCACGATGCTGCGGTCCAGCCCGAGACGCGACGCGAGTTGATCGGGCTCGGCAAACCACGTGGCCTTGAGCCCGGCGTAAACCTGATCGACTGTGTGCTGATCAACCTGCTGGCGCGGCGCCATGAGGTCGAAGTTGCCCATGCGCGACCAGTCGTTGGCGGTCCACCCGGAGATGCCGAGCGTGTAGATCATGTTGCCGAGGTCAGCCTCGAAAAACGACGGCATGCCATAACCGAGCAGGCGCACGGTGAAGCGTTTGGCCACCGGCACGAGCCGCTGCAAGGTCAGCAAACGACGCCTTCCCCAAATGCGCACTTCGGTCTCCTCGCTGCCATGGTAGATCGAGCGCGGGCAGCGCACCTCGTAGTTCCACGGATCAAAGCGCAGGGTGACAGGCTGGCCGGGCTTCAGGATAAAACGCAGCGAACGCGGCCCGAGTTTTTCCTTATGCCGCCGCAGCATGAAGCAGATATTGTGGACGTCCATCGGGTGGAGCTCCACCGTGGCCGCAGGCAGCGTCATGGCGGAGCTCACCTGCAGGAAGCCGCGGACCCAGCTGTCGGGCAGGTCGATTTTGACTTCCTTGTAGGCGTCCTCGCCCTCGGTCTTCGCCTCGAAGCCGCTGGGATCAATCGCGAACTGCGTCGTCTTATAGCCGCGAATTTTCTGAAACTCCTGATAGAGCGAATCGGAGTAATCGATGTTCGTCGTGCCGCAGGCAAACTCGCCCACGTTTTGGAAGACGTCGTATTTGCAGGCCAAGCGGCCATAGGTCGATTCGTCCTGGCTGAAGCACTCGAAGAACACGCAATCGGGGTGCACGGTGATCACCGGATCGAGCACGAACCAGTAATCCTTGTTCACCTGGTAGAGGTGGTTAAAATACTTCTGCCGCGCTTCGTAAAACGGCTGCATCACCGCAGCGCGCTGGGAGCGCATTTCGATCAAGCGGTCGTTGACCTCGGCCATGCGCGCTTGCGCCTGCTGGCCCTCCGCGACGGCTTCGGCGATCCAGATATCCTCCTGTTCCTGGGCCCACGCCTTGTAGTCCTCGCGGTCTTTGGGTTTCCAGCGCAGGTCCGACACGACCACATCGTGCAGCGCGGAAATCGCTTCGCGAAACGGCAGCTTGTGCGAGAGCTCGCCCCGGAAAAACGTCGGCTCGCGCGTGGCATCCGGCACAAAGTTCATGCCCGTGCCTGAAGCGCTGTTGGAAACCGATGACGAGCCGTGGTATTGGTAGTCGAAATTCATCGGGCGGCCTCCGTTTCCATGAGCGTTAGCGGCGACTCCAACCCGGCATGCGCGGCTTGCAGCGTTGCCATCGCCTCGATACAGGCCGCCTTATCGAGCACGGAAACCGTGGCCGAGTGGCGGCCCAGAATGCGCATGACGATCGCTGCGGCTTCTCTGGACTGCTCGCCCTCTTTTTGCAGGAATGCGAACACCCGCGTCTTGGCGATGCGCCCCTGATCAATGAGCGCGAGCACGGTCACGAAAAAGTCTTCCAGCTCGGCCAGGCGCTGCACATTGCCAGCCGCGTATTTCTCCAGATAATTGACCGCAAAGATCTGCATGCTCGCCGCCGGGTGCTGGCTGAGCCGCAGCAGGTAGCGCGGGCCGTCCTCACTCTTAAAGGTGCGCGTGATCAGCTCTTTGCCGTAAGCCTGCACCTTGGGCGTATTGCTGTCGCAGAGACTGACGAGGATTTCCGGCGTCCACTGCGCCTCGGCCACGTTTTGGCGCAGCCAGTCCATGGCAAACTCCTGCGTGTCGTCCCAGGAAACATCGACCAGGCGCACGGCCTCGGCGAGTTCGTTGAACACCGTCGCCGCATTGGCGCGATACCAATCGCAGACCGCCGCGCGGACGCGCTGGATGTCGTTGCCCCCGAGCTCGACGCGCTCGCGCATCGTCAGTGAGTCGAGCCCGCCGTGGCGCTGCAGGATTTCCCAGCCGAGCTCCTTGCCCGCCGGGTAAGGACAGCGCAGCATGCGCAAGGCATACTCGCCCGGCACGCGATCAAGGAATGGCGTCAAGTGCGCTCGAATCAGGCGCAGCAAATCGTCGTGCAGACCGGGCGTAGATTCGCGGCGCAACAGCAGCGGGTAATACCGCTCCAGCAAGTCGCCCCCGAAGTCCGGGAAGCGCGCCGCCAAGCGCGCCACGACTGCCTGCACCGCATCACGAATTTCCGCATGCGACGAAAGGCAAAGGCTGGCCACGACGTCCTGGCGCTGGGCCAGTTCTTCATCGCTAAACCGTGCAAACAGCTCCGTGCCAATGCGCCGTGCAACGGGCGATGCGCTCTCTATGAGAAGCGTCAACGTGCCTGATGGATACTCCGAGGGGCCGCTCGGACGCGCCTGTAAAAACGATGCCGCCAGGCCATGGTAGGCCGCGTCCGGCTGGCGCAGCAGATCCTCAATCACGCTGAAGGGCATTCGCCCGATGGCCGGGCCCGCGACGGCGTCCAGTGCTTCACGCACGGCGTCGATACGCTCGGCGAAACCATCGTCAGCCGCGGAATCGATCAGGATCGAGACCACCCTCGCCAAGGCGATGTCCCATGCTGATTCGCTGAGCGAATCAGGTTGCAAGAGCTCGCATGCCGTCGCACGCACGTCCGCATAGGGGGACGTCAGCAAAGCAGCGGTAAACAAACTCTCGGGCAAAAACTTTTGCGGCTGCGCGCGCACCCAGCCCAACGCCGTGTCGCGGGCGCGGCCCAACGCGCAATCCAGCAAGGCCAACACGAGTTCGTAGGACGGCTTCTCGGGGTTGAATTGCGCCATGGCGATGTCCAGAGCGAGCGTCTGCGTTTGCTCGCTGGAGCGCGCCAACCAGCTAATCAAATCGGCCACTTTCACACGCGGCGCAAAGGCCTCCAAATTAGCGCGGAAAACCCGCACGGCAAACTCGTGCACCCGTTCGCAGCGGGACTGCGCGAGCAGGCGGATCACCGCATCCGGCGAGTCGTCCCAAAGCTCCGGGAAGGCTTCTTCGCGCTGCTCAGGCGGGGGCTGCCCGGGGCGATAACCACTGCGGCATTTCCATTTGAGGCGATTTTTGGCCAGCTCGAATCGCGGGCTGTTGGCGTGTAAAATCTGGTTGAATGCCAGGAACTCAGAATAGGCATCGTAGTGCGTATGTATCGTCACCACATTGCGCCAGCCGCCACTGTAATCATAGTTCGTCGTGTTGTAGGGCTGCTTGGCATCGACGTCGTCATCGAACTGGAGCAGCAGCGCTGTGGCCATGGCGACATAGTCTGTGCTGCCAGCGTCTCCCAGGCGGTGAATGCTCCTCGCCGCGCGGCGGCGAAAGGCCGTCCGTGTTTTGTCCGAATACGCCAGACGGCTGTTCGGCTTTTTAAGCTCCTTACTGACCTTGCGAATCACCTGCCCGTCCTTGTATACGGTGTCACCCCAGAGCGGGGAATTGTAGTTCTGGTAACTCGTCTCAAAACGGTAGCTGAGCACCGCAAACAGCTCGGCGTCACGGCGCAATTCCGCCGCCTTGAACAGCCAGCGAATCGCACGGAACAGATTACTCCGCAAAGGCACCTGCTGACAAAAGAGCGCCATGCCCGCGCTCACCGGCGGATGGACCTCGCTCAGCAGCGAAACGACATAAAGGAAATCGCAGGCCTCCTGACTGCGCTGGCAAACCTCAGCCAATCGCATGGCCAATTGCTCAGCCGTGGCGGTTAGCGCTTCGTCCTTGAGTTTCGCGGGCAGGTGCTTGACCAACTGCTGGGCAAAGGCCCGCTGTTCGGCAGCCGGCAGACAGCGCATCAGACCCTCGGCGGCGACGCGTTGCAAATCATCGGTGGGGAACTTTGCTTCGTCAAACGTCTCGCGAAGCAGGGGAATGGCGTCCGCCGAACCCAAGCGTGCGAGCGACCAAAGCAGGGAGTAGTCGTGGAAATGCTCGCCCTTAAGCCCGATGCGTAACAGATGCGAAACCGCTTCAACCAAGCCTAGCTCCCCTGCGCGCCAAATGATGCGCGACAGCTTCCAAGACGTGCGCGGCGAGCGGCCATCTGCCGCAGCTGCCAAATGAGCCAAGACCGTGTCCGCGCGTGGATGAGTATTTATCCCGGGCGGTGGCGGTTGCGTCGTCGGCTCGGCATTGGGCGTTTCCACGGGCTCGTTTGCCGCAGGGCTTGCCTCACCGTCGACAGGTGCCTGCAATGCTTCCTGGCTCGTGGCATAGCCCGCCGCCAGCTTCTCCTCGACCAGCGCTTGAAAGATCCGCTGCGCCTCAGGCAACGCGACCGGAAATACCGTGCGCGAGCTCTCCTTGTAAACCGAGCCCAGCTTACCCCATCGATAGTTAACGACATACTCGCCGTCTCCGTTATCGCAGAGGTCCACCTGATACAACTGAACAGCGCCCCCCAACCGGGTGTAGAGAGTCGCTTGTTCGATGAGCCGCATTCCATCAGGGCGTAACTAATAAAATCACGGCGTCAACGGATTTCTGTATTTGCGACAAAGTAGTTACACGCCATTGCGCTCCAATAATCCGTGCCATCTAGCCATTTTCTCATTCCAGTATCGAGATTCAGGCTAGGCCCAGTATCCTTGGGGCCAAACATAATGCTCCACGCGGAAATAAATATATTTGCTGCCAACGAATACGCATTAGCCGCTAATTAGGTATGACTGTATTGACTTTGCCCCCTGAATAAATAGTATTAACAACATGAATTCATACACGGCAGTCGTAGAAAAGTGCACCGAAACTGGGCTTTATGTCGGCTACGTACCAGGATTCCCAGGTGCCCATTCACAAGGCACCACCCTTGATGAACTTCGCGAAAACATGCAGGAAGTCATCGCCATGCTTTTAGAGGATGGCGAACCAATACTTGAGGGACAATTCATTGGAACACAAACTCTAGCGGTTTAAATGGGCAACGTTCCAGTCCTCAAACCCCAGGAAGTGATAAAAATATTGATCGCTCTGGGCTTTGTAGAAGTTCGCCAACGCGGCTCGCATAAACAGTTTCGCCACGCCGACGGTCGCGGCACCACAGTACCACTCCATAAAGGTCAGGATATTTCGCCCTCGCTGCTGAGAAAAATTTCCGCTGACATCGACATGACTATCGGAGAATTCTTGAAACACCGATAGCCAATGAGGCTCGACTTGAGCACACAGTGAAATCACTACTCGCGAATTGACCACACCGCACGGCGGGGCTAAGGTCGTTGGCTATGGGCGAGGCTACTGACCATGATTATGCGCGCCGCGTTGTGCAGGATTTCGCCCCGGACGTGGAGACACCGCCGTCGCGCGAGCCGGATGATCAACCGACCGTGGTGCTCGCCGGGGCCAGTGGCTTTGTCGGCGCGAGTCTGCGCATTGCCCTCTCCGACCGCTATCGCTGGCGCGCGTTGACGCGGTCAGAGGCGATCGTTAACCAGCACAGCACGCGGGACAACACGACCTGGCGCTTATGCGATCTGTATTCGCTGCCCCGGGTGGAGGAGGCCATGGAGGGCGCGGACTACGCCATTTATCTGGTGCATTCGATGCTGCCATCGAGTCGTCTCGTGCAAGCAAAATTCGAAGACCTCGACCTGCTGCTGGCCGATAACTTTGTCCGCGCCGCTGAAGCCACCGGCGTGAAGCACATTATCTATCTCGGCGGGCTGATCCCGGACGACGACTACCTCTCGCCGCACCTGCGCAGCCGTCAGGAGGTGGAGCACGTGCTGCGCAGTCGCAGCGTCCCGGTAACGGTGTTGCGCGCAGGCCTGATCATTGGGCCGGGCGGTTCGTCGCTGCGGATTTTAATCAATCTCGTGCGCCGGTTGCCCATCATGCTGATGCCGAAGTGGACGTATTCAGAGACGCAGTCCATCGACATTCGCGACGCGATTCGCGCGTTCGATCTCGCTCTGGAAAAGCGCGAGTATTGGAACGGCACCTACGACCTGGGCGGGCACGAGCCGATGACGTATCGGGAGATGATTTTGCGCACGGCCAAGATACTCGACCGCAAGCCGATCAGCTTCGATGTGCCGGTCAACTGGTTTTCCATATCGCGGCAATGGGTCGCAGCGCTCAGCGGCGTGTCCTCGCAACTCGTCAACCCACTCTTGGAAAGCCTCAGCCACAGCCTGCGCGCCAAGGACAACCCGCTGATGGACGAGATCAAGCCCGGCGCCATCGACTTCGAGGAATCGCTCTACAGCTCGGTTGACACCAACGGCGAACCGTTGCCCAACCCACGCAGCCTCACGCAAAAAACCGACGACAAGCTCATTAAAAAAGCGCGACGCGTGCGCTCCGTCCAGCGCATGCCCCTGCCCTCGGGTTGGGACGCGCCTTACATCGCGCAGGTTTACGGCCAATGGCTCACCGATAAGTCCATCCACCTGATCAACGTCACCCGCGACGAGAACAACACCATCCGCTTCATGCTGCAGTTGCTCGGCTTTAAGCTGATGCTGCTGGAGCTGACGCCCACGCCCTACACCCGCGGGGGTGGCCGGCGGCGCGCGTTTTATATCTCGGGCGGCTTCCTGGCGCGCAAGGTGGACCCGCCGGGGCGGTTCGAGTTTCGCATCTTCCCGGAGAACTTCTGCCTCATTGCGGCAATCCACGGCTTTGCCCCGCGCCTGCCGTGGTGGATCTACGAATGCACACAGGCCGTGGTGCACTACTTTGTCATGCAGGCCTTTGGGCGTTACCTCTGGCGGCAGGCCAAGGAAGGCACCTCCATGCCCGAGGGCTGGGGCAAAAGCGACCCGGAATAAGCCCTGCTGCTGAAGAAAAAATAGCCACAACACCCATTGCGCATCCCGTAAAAATCCTTTTAGTATTAACCCATGCTAAACAAATACACCACCACATTCCTCGCTACAGTCGCTTTACTGATGCCCTCGCTTCAGGCAGAGGGTCCCGCCGGCCCCAAGCCGGACGCGATGAACAAGCTCATCGTCAAGGCCGAGGCCACCGTCAGCCAAATGCAGGAGACGGATAAATCCATCCCCGCCATTGTGCTGCAAAACTGCAAGGGTCTGGCCATCGCCTCCGTCACTCGCGGCGGCATCGGCATCGGCGGCCAAAGCGGTGACGGCATTGTGATCGCCAAGACCGGCGACGGCTGGTCGGCACCCTCTGCATTTAACACCGGTGGCGGCTCCATCGGCCTCCAGCTCGGCGTGGAAACCGTGGACTACGTTTACGTGCTCAACACCAATGAGGCCATCCTCGCCTTCACGGGCGACAAGGTGGAGCTCGACGCCAAGGCCAGCGCCACCGCCGGCCCCGACCACGCCGCCGCCGCCAATGACAAGCTGCCCAAGTCCGACATTTATGTTTACGCCCTGTCCGACGGCGCCTTTGCCGGCGCAACCGTGGGTGGTGCCTTCGTGAAGCTCGACATCGACCTGAATAACGAAGTTTACAGCAACGTCGTAAAGGTAAACCAGATCATCAGCGGCGAAGTTCCGGCCCCGCCCCTGATGGACGACCTTTACGACCAGATTAACGCCATCATGTCCGCTGGTGCCGAATGATCGACCGCGCACGAATTAAGCTTTGGACCCGCCGCCTGCTCCTCGCAGGCGTGCTAGGTGGAGCCTTGGCAACCGGCCTCATCTTCTATGCGCGCTACGTCGTGCAAGGCGCTGCGGCCGAACGCATCGCCAGCAATGTCGACGCCGTGCAGCCGAGCGAAGTAGCCTTGGTCTTGGGCACCAGCCCTGAGCTCTCCGATGGCCGCCCCAACCTCTACTTCGAGCACCGGATGGATGCCGCCGCCGAGCTTTACCATGCTGGCAAAGTCGAGCGGCTGCTCGTTAGCGGCTCGAATCCAAATCACTTCTACGATGAAAGCACGGCGATGAAGCTCGCCCTGATCAAGCGTGGCGTGCCCAAGGACAACATTGCCCGCGACTACGCCGGCTTCCGCACGCTAGACTCCGTCGTCCGCGCGAAGGAAATCTTCGGCTGCGACGAGGTCATCATTGTTTCCCAGCCCTTCCACATTGAGCGCGCCATTTACATTGCCGAGCATCACGGCCTGGAGGCGACCGGTTTCGCCGCGCAAGACGTGTCCTACGCCGTTGGCTTCAAGACACAGGTTCGCGAGCAGCTGGCCCGCGTCAAGGCAGTGCTGGACATTCACGTTTTAAACACCGAGCCGAAGTTTCTCGGCAAAGAAATTTACCTCGCCACCGCCGATTAATCGCACACGGGAGGGAATTTTCCGACCACTCACCACTCTATCGTGTGAACCTTACTCAATAAGGATTCCGCACCAATCAAACAGATACACGCTATGAAGAAAATGCTAACGATTGCCGGCCTCGCAGCCGGTTTGATGATGAGCGCCGCGCAGGCCGACGATACCGCCAGCGCGACCGACGAACAACTGGAGACCTTCATCGCGGAGGCCACCAAGATTTTCGAAAAGAATCAGGCAAACCCCAAGAAGCGCATCCCCGATGAAGTGCTTTCTGAAGCCGACGCCATCATGATCTTCCGCATCACCCGCGGCGGCATCATCCTCGGTGCCAGCGAAGGTGCCGGTGTGGCGTTCAAGAACAACATCGAAAGCTGGAGCCCACCCGCATTCTACACCGTGGCCTCCGGTAGCCTTGGTCTGCAGATTGGTGCCAGCCAGATGGACCTCATCGCCGTGCTGATGAACCACGAAGCCGAAGGCATCCTCGATGACCCTGAGATCCAGTGGGGCGTAGGCCTCGAAGCCATTGCCGGCCCGACCGGTGCCTCTCTCGGTGCCAGCACCATGCCTAAGGCAGACATCCTTCTCTACGAAACCACCAAGGGCCTCGACGTTGGCGTCGCCTTCAGCGGTGGCATCGTAAAGCCGAACCAAAAGTTCAACGCCGAACTTTACGACAAGGAAGACATCACCACAGCCTGGATTCTCGGTAGCCGCGTATCCATGCCGGCAGCCGCTGAGAGCCTGACGCTCCTCCTGCGCGACTATTCCTATCAGCAAAAGAAGGACTAAGCTCGCTCGGCAAACCTAATCACTTTGCACCACAAAGCGCCGTCCATTTGGGCGGCGCTTTTCATTTCCGGCAAGACACACTTGCCAAACAAGTATGGCCAGGTCTAGAGAGTTAGCCATGCCCCAGAAACTCATCTTCACCGGGAAGCAGCAGCTTGCCCTGGCCCCCATCGCCCCCAAGCCACTGGCACCCGATGAAATCCGCGCCCGTGGCATTTGCTCCCTCATGAGCACCGGCACGGAAAACACCGTTTACAACCGCCTGTTCGACCCCGGCACCCACTGGGACGAGTGGGCAAAGTATCCCTTTACGCCCGGCTACTCGTGGATTGGCGAGATCGTTGAGTCCGGTGCCAATGTGCCAGGCTTAAAGCCCGGCCAGAGAATCGCCGCCCGCCTTCCACATGCGGAGGAGCACACGACCAACCGGATAGACCGGATCATCCCGATTCCCGACAATGTGCCGACGGACGAGGCGGCTTGGTTTGCACTGGCCAAGATCGCTTACACCGGTGCCGTGAGTGGCGAAATTCGCTTGGGCAGCCGAGTGCTTGTCATCGGCGGCGGGCCAATCGGCCAAATGGCGTTGCGCTGGGCCCGCGTGTGTGGCGCGCGGCGCACAGTGCTCGTCGACCCGTTACCGCTCCGTCAAGAGATGGCTACCCGCGGTGGTGCCCACGCCGTGATCGGCCAACGTATCGATGCCGTGATCGACGATATGCCCGCACACTTCGACGGCGAGTTACCGGACATCGTGATCGACACCACCGGCGTCGCCGCCGTCTTTGAAAGCGCACTGGAATGCTGCCGCCCGCGGGGCACGGTGGTCGTGCTCGGTGACACCGGTTCACCGGCCTCGCAGCACCTGTCACCACGCGTCATCGTGCACGGCATTCGCATCGTCGGCGCGCACGACGGCCTCTTCGAGACGCGCCCGGCGGTGGAGCTGTTCTTCGATTATCTGCAAGACCAGCGTTTCAACACCAGCGACATGATCACGCACCGCGTCGATTTCCAAGACGCCCAGAGTGCCTACGACCTCGCGAACCGCGAGCGAGAGAACACCATGGGCATCCTCTTCCAGTATTAACTCTGCATCGCAAAGTTAATAGACAGAGCAAAGCATCGGAGATCCTAAGACTGCACCTTAGCAGGCGGCGCAGCCTTTGATTTGCTGGAAGAAGTCGTTGCCCTTGTCGTCGACGAGGATGAATGCGGGGAAGTCCTCGACTTCGATTTTCCACACCGCCTCCATACCAAGCTCGGGATACTCCAGCACCTCGACCTTCTTAATGTTGTTCTGCGCGAGGATCGCCGCCGGGCCACCAATGGAGCCCAAATAAAAGCCGCCGTACTGGTTACACGCATCCGTCACCTGCTTGCTGCGGTTGCCCTTGGCGATCATCACCATCGAGCCGCCTTCAGCCTGAAACGGACCCACATAGCTATCCATGCGGCCAGCCGTCGTCGGACCAAACGAACCCGAGGCAAAGCCCTTCGGCGTTTTGGCCGGGCCGGCGTAATAGACCGGGTGGTTCTTAATGTAATCGGGCAGGCCCTCGCCGGAGTCGATCCGCTCCTGCAGTTTGGCGTGGGCAATGTCGCGCGCAACCACGATCGTGCCGGAGAGCGACAACCGCGTCGTGACAGGATGCTTGGTCAGCTCGGCCAGGATGTCGGCCATCGGCTGGTTGAGGTCGATCTTGATCGCCTGGTCAGCGTCGTTGATCTGGCGCATCGCGTCCGGAATGTATTGGCCGGGGTTCTCCTCCAGCTGCTCCAGGAAAATGCCGTCCTTAGTGATCTTCGCCTTCGCATTGCGGTCGGCCGAGCAAGACACGCCGATACCGATCGGGCACGAGGCACCGTGACGCGGCAAACGCACCACGCGCACATCGAGCGCAAAATATTTACCCCCAAACTGGGCGCCAATGCCGAGCTCGCGCGCGCGGCGCAGAAGCAGCTCTTCAAACTCCAGGTCGCGGAAGCCCTGCCCGTGGTCATTGCCCTCCGTCGGTAGCTCGTCGAGGAACTTGGTCGACGCCATCTTGACTGTCTTCAGGCAGGTTTCAGCCGAAGTGCCGCCAATGACGAACGTGAGGTGATACGGCGGGCAGGCTGCGGTGCCGAGCGAGCTCATCGCCTCGATGCAAAACGCCTCCAGCGCCTTCGGGTTCAGCACGGCCTTCGTCTTTTGATAGAGGTAGGTCTTGTTCGCCGAACCACCACCCTTGGCGACGAAAAGGAACTTATACGCGGCACCTTCGGTCGCATAGAGATCGATCTGCGCGGGCAGGTTGCAGCCGGTGTTCTTCTCCTTAAACATATCCAACGGGGCCGTCTGCGAGTAGCGGAGATTCTCCTGCGTGTAGGTTTCGTAAACGCCCTTGCTCAGCGCCTCGGCATCGCATCCGCCGGTCCAGACCTGCTGGCCTTTTTTGCCAACGATGGTCGCCGTGCCGGTGTCCTGACAGAACGGCAAAATACCGTGCGCGGCCACCTCGGCGTTGCGCAGCAGGGTGAGCGCCACCATGCGGTCGTTTTCGCTGGCTTCCTCGTCATCAAGAATCGCGGCCACCTGCTGAAGGTGCGCCGGGCGCAGCTTGAACGAGATATCCTTAAAGGCCTCGCGCGCGAGGAACGTCAGGGCCTCGGGAGTGACCTTCAGCACTTCCTTGCCGTCAAATTCGGCAACAGAAACGCCTTCCTTGGTCAGCAGGCGGTATTGAGTCGGGTCCTCGCCAAGCGGCAGGACGTCCTGATAGTGAAATTCCGGTGTGGGCATGATCGTCGTGGTTTCGTTGAAAGCGGCAAGCATCTGCCATCGTGGCGTCAGCGTTACTAATGTCAAAGCGAATAGTTTAATAGATTCGCTTATCGGATAAATTTCGCGCTTGTGCCCACTACGGCAGAGGTCCTCAATCTGAACCAATGATCGACATTCGTCAATGGTGGCGCTCCCGGGGGTTAGATTTGTTTCCGCTGCGTAAAACGCTGCGCGAGTATAACTTGAAGAAGGCCAAGGCCGACCTCGGTGCCGCTGTGAACGTCGCGCTGCTGGACTTCCCCCAGGGCATGGCCTATGCGCTGATCGCGGGCCTGCCGGTGCAGATCGGCATCTTCTGCTCATCGCTCGCGTCAATCACCGGGCCGCTTCTCGCCAGCTCGCGCTTCGTGATGCTTGGGCCGACGAACGCCACCGCGGTCATGCTGCTGTCGACATTTCTCACACTCGGCTACACTCCAGCGCAGTCAGTCATTGCCCTCCCGTTTTTGCTGATACTCGTGGGTGCCTTCATGATCATCGGCTCGTTTTTCAAGGTGGCCACGATCACGCAGTACATTTCGCGCGCGGTGGTCATTGGCTATATTTCGGCGGCGGCCTGCCTGATCATCGTCAACCAGCTCAAGACGGTGTTCGGCCTCCACGTGCCGCGAGCGGGGACGTTCGCCGAATCGATGTGGAACTTTGCCATTGGCCTCGTCGAGGCAGACTGGGCGTCCACGACTAACTGGCACGCCATCGGCGTCGGTGTGCTCACGCTTGTCATCTACTACACGCTCGCCAAAACGGTGAAAAAGAAAATTTCCGGCCTGCCGACCGTCGCGGTGACGCTCGTCATCATGGGCGGGCTCACGGCGGCGCTTAAGCCCGCAGGGCTCGGCGTGGAAATGCTGGCTCCGGTCAACGCCTCGGACTGGCCGCTATCGGTGCCGCACTTCAACTGGAATGAGCTCAACATCCTCGCCAACGCCGCGATGGCGATCGCGTTTCTGTCGCTGCTGGAAAGTTCGTCCATCGCCAAGACACTCGCCGCGCAGGCCGGTGACCGCATCGACCTCAACCAGCAAATGCTCAGTATGGGCGCGGCCAACATGGTGTGCGCCTTTGGTTCGGGTATGACGGTGTCGGGCTCGCTGACCCGATCCGTGCTCAACTACAAGTCCGGCGCAAAGACGGCGATGTCCAGCATCTTCAGCGGCGCGCTGCTCATCGGCGGGCTATTTCTGCTGGGTGGCATGATCCAGTATATCCCGCGCCCGGCGCTGGCGGCGCTCGTCATCACGGTGGGCATTTCGCTGATCAACCGCGACCACATCAAGCTGATGCTCAAGACGACCAAGAGCGATGCCGCCGTCTTCCTGGCGACCTTCGTCGGAGGCCTTATACTACCGCTGGATACCGCTATTTACCTCGGTGCCGCCGCCTCGATGATGTTCTTTATCCGTAAGGCTGCCCGCCCCGACCTGAAAGAAATTTCCTTTGCTGAATCCGGCGAGCTTATCGAAAAAGACAGCCAGCACGACCGGCCGGAAATCGCCATTGTCCACGTGGAGGGCGACCTCTTTTTTGCCTCCAGCGATCTCTTCCTGGAGCAGGTGCGACGCCTCGCCGAACACCCCACGCAAAAGGCGATCATCCTGCGCCTGCGCAATGCCTACCACCTCGACGCCACCGTCGCCATGAGCCTGCAACAGCTCATCACCCTCGCGCGAGACAAGGGCTGCGAAATTCTCGTCAGCGGCGCGCATGAGGACATCGAGCGCGTCTTCCGGCAATCCGAACTCATGACACTTTTGGGCGAGGAAAACTTCTTCCGCTACAGTCCGGGCAATCCCAACGTCTCCACCCGCGACGCCCTGAAGCGAGCCCAGCAAATCACCGGCATCGACTCCGCCGACATCACCATCTTCGCCGCGGACAACAAGAAGTAGGCAACCGGACCGTTTGCCAAAGTTTGGAGTGCGCCAGCCCTCTGGCGCTTTCGTATTTTCAAACGACAAGAGAATTGAAATGTGCAGCAACAGATTCTGTTTATCGTTGCTTCATCCGCTCACGCAAGCCAGAGGGCTGGCGCACTCCATATCTCAGCTAGCTCGACAGCGTAAAAACTCTGTGCGAAGTGATAAATACACTTCACATGAAAAGACTCATCGCCAGCGCAGCGCTTTTCGCAGGTTTACTTTGCAACGCAAAGTCCGCCCCGGTTCCGACTTATGACGACCTGCGCTACAGCGAAGCCTATGGCCGGTCCACTCTCGACCTGTGGCTTCCGCAAAGCGATGAGCCCACCCCACTAATTCTCGTGTTCCATGGCGGCGGCTTTAAAGCTGGCAGCAAGGAACGAAACATGCCTCAGCGTAAGGCCCTGCTTCAGCTACTCGACGACGGGATCGCGGTGGCCAGCGTTGGTTATCCGTTTCTCGGCGACCGCGGGACCGGTGGGCAAATAGGCAATCTGGACTACGCAACCATTCTAATGGAAACCGCGAACTCGATTCGCTTCCTGCAAGCCAACGCCGACAAGTATAACCTCGACCCCGAGCGCTTTGTCGTGGGCGGCTCTTCCGCTGGCGCAGTGATTACCATCTACCTGACCTACGCCGAGCCGCTAGGTATTTCCGCCTGCCTGCCCATGGAGCAGCCCTACGGCGTCGAGATGATCCAGGGTTTCATTCGCGAAGGCGGCGCACCGATGATTCTTTGCACTTACTCCGGCGAGAACGACTGCGTCCACCACCCACAATTCGCGCGCGCGATCAAAGAACGATGCGACGAAGTAGGCGTCACCTGCTACCTCTATGGCAGTGGCAGCAACGGCCTGCCCGCCATTCCCGAAGGACAGGCGCTGATCCCGCACGCCATGGAAATCATTCGCGCCGTGTGGGCTGGGCAAGCGGAGTAGCCGACGCCCCATTTGACTTTTTCCCGGCCGTGGCTTCGTTAATGTAACTAGCGATAACCACTCACTACCATGGCATCCTCACTTTCTAAAAAGATCCTGCTGACACTCGGCGTTGCCGGCGCTGGCATCCTCGCACGCAAAACCATGAACGCCGCCTGGGAAAAAGGCTCCGGCAGGGAAGCCCCCAACAAGAAACGCCTCAACCAAGGCGACTGGAAAGAAATCATCATGTGGACAGCGGCGTCCGGAGCAATTGCCGGCTTGGCTAGACTTGCGGCCTTAGAGGGTATTCACCGCGTGGCGGGAGAAGGTGCCATCGAAGACGCGGGCGAGGTCGGCGAAGCGGCGGAAGAAATCGAAGCCTGATAGACGCAATTTTTCGTCGCCCGCAGCGCCCTGAGCAGCCACTAGTAGAGCATGCTCCAGCGTATCCTGTCCACACTACGCAATCGGCAGGCTTCTACGACGGCAAAGCCGCCACCAACGCACCCCGACCTATGCTACAGTGACGCCTTTGCGCGCTGCACGCTGGACCTCTGGCTCCCGGAAGCTGATACGCCTGCGCCGCTGATGCTCATGTTTCATGGCGGGGCATTCATGCGTGGTAACAAGGTTCGCGACATGCCCTACCGCCGCGACTTGCTCGCGCTGGTCCAAGACGGCGTGGCGGTGGCCAGTGTCGGCTACCCGCTGTTGGGCGATCTGGGCGCGAAACGCACCGACGGCCCCGAGCCCTACCTCAAAATTATGCGCGAAGCCGCTAACGCCGTGCGCTTCTTGCAAGAACGCACCGCCAAATACAACCTGGACCCCGCACGCTTCATCTCAGGCGGCTCATCCGCAGGCGCGATCATCGCCGAATGGGCCACCTACGCCGAACCGCTGAGCATCTCGTTCTGCATCGCGCTGGAGCAACCCTACGGCGTCCACCAAGTGCTACCGTATATCAAGAAAGGCGGCGCGCCGATCTTACTCCACACCCGCGCGAGCCGCCTCGACCTCATCCACCATCCGCGCAACGCCCGCGCCGTCCAAGCGCGCTGCGACGAAGTCGGCGTGCGCTGCTGGTTGTATGGGACAGGGCACAATGGGTTGCCTGCAGTGCCGGATGGATTAACCGTCATCCAACAAGCAATGGAAGTTATTCGTGAGTAAGAGAGTCAGCATAAGCAGATACCCAATATTTTCACGCTCGCTCACTTCGCTCGCTCAAGACGCAGAGACGCAAAGGCTAATAACTGAGAAATTGACTCACGCCCCAAATGACAAACAATGTTTACTATGTCTTCTGGCATATTCAGCGATCCTGCATTTATCGAAGCTTGCCAACAGTTTCGCGTAAAGCAGCTGCATGCATTTGGATCCGTGCTGAGCAAACCGCTAGATCAAGTGCAGGATATTGACTTAATTGTTGAGTTTGAACGTGAGGGTTTCGCCGGAGCCTTTGAGCAATTCATGGGCTTCAAGATGCGCCTTGAAGAAATTTTCAAACGCCCCGTGGACCTGATGACGCAGAAGCAGTTTCGTAACCCATTGTTCCAAGCGGAAGTCGAGCGCTCTCGGGAAACGATTTATGCCGCATAGTTCAAGATCGGAGCTATCACATATAATTTCCATCAACCATACTCAATGAACTATCCTAGATTCAATGAGCTATACTACCTTTTTGGTGAATTCTTAGAAGACTTGCATGCTCTTTACTTAGACAGCATTGTCGGGTACGAATTACTTCATGAGCGCTTAGAAAAACATCAAGATTTCAGAAAAGAAATTCTAGGGGATCACCCTCTTGCTAAAAGAGAATCCCTAGACAAGCTCCATATATCATACAAAGCATTAGGCGGTACCGACTACCAAGCGATGTCCCTAAAACCACTTATGACGCAAGGAGCATTTCGATCACGCATCCAACCGAATGGGAAAAACTATCAAACGCTCGGAAGTATGATTATTGTATCTTCTTATGCTTATTGGGAAGAGTTCTTAAGAATAGAAATTGGCAAAGCAATGGGAGTATTGGACGCTGATGCTGAAAACTCCAAAGAAACAAGGAAAATTTTAAACAAAGAGGTTAGAAGCGACTTCTGGGGTGACATGCGGCATCTCAGAACATCTATCGTACACTCCCTTGGGTTAGCGAATAGCGATATGGCTAAATGTAAATTAATCAAGTGGTTCAAGCCAGGCGATAGAATCACTTTTAACAATGACCAATTACGAGAAATTTTTCTACTCTTAGGCGAGTTTCGAAATGAAATACATGCAATGCAGTTTCCTCCGAGATCGTTTACAATAGACTTCAAACTTAAAGAGCCTCAAGGAGATCAATAGGAAACTCAGAAGCAAAAGCCCCGCCAGCGAACTGACGGGGCTTTGTGTTGCAAAGTTACTTTGCTCGGGCTTCGACAGGCTCAGGCCGGGACAGAGCTTATAAGGACTTCGCTGCGGCGATGACGTCCTCGGGGGTCATGCCGAGTTCTTTCATCACGGTGTCACCCGGGGCGGAGATGCCGAAGCGGTCGATGCCGAGGATCTTGCCCTTGCTGGAGCAGACGTATTTGTGCCAGGCCATCGTGATGCCGGCTTCGATCGATACGCGCTTCTGGCAGGAGGACGGCAGGACCGATTCCTTATACTCGTCACTTTGGGCGTCGAACAGCTCCATGGATGGCATGGAGACGACGCGGACGCCGTCGCCGAGCTCCTTGGCGGCCGCCATGCAGTGCTGCACTTCAGAGCCGGTGCCGATGAGAATCGTGTCGAGCTCGCCGGTTTCCTTCTTGGCGATGTAGGCACCCTTGAGCGTGCCTTGGCGGCGCTCGTCGACGGAGATATCACTCATGAAGGGCAGATTCTGGCGCGAAAGGATCAACGCGGTCGGACCGTCGGCACGCTCAATAGCATGCGCCCAGGCAGCGGCGGTTTCCTCACCATCGGCGGGGCGAAGCACGTCGAGGTTCGGGATGGCGCGGACTGCGGTGAGCGTTTCCACGGGCTCGTGGGTCGGGCCGTCTTCGCCAACGCCCACGCTGTCGTGCGTCCAGATGTAGACGACGGGCAGCTTGGCCAGCGCGGCGAGACGAACGCTCGGGCGCATATAGTCGGAGAAGGTGAAGAACGTCGCACCGGAGACCTTGAAGATGCCGTCGTATGCGATGCCGTTCATGATCGCGCCCATGCCGTGCTCGCGGATACCGAAGTGGAAGTTGCGGCCGGCAAAATTGTCAGTGTCAAAGTCACCTACGCCATCGATGTAGTTCTTGGTCGAGCCATGGAGGTCCGCGGAACCGGAGATAACGAGCGGGCTGTGCTTGGCGATTTCGTTGAGAATCTTGCCGCCAGTAGCGCGGGTGGCCGCAGCCTTGGAATCGTCGAGGGCCGGGATCTTTGCGAGCAGCTCGTCGACGGTCAGGTGCTCGTGGTTGATGCCCTTCTCAAGGAGAGCGGCTTGCTCGGGATTGCTGGTGGACCAAGCCTTGAACTTTTCCTGCCATTCGGTGTAGGCGGCTTCGCGTTGCTTGGTCAGCTCAGCAAAATATGCTTTGGTTTCTTCGGAAACGAAGAACTTCTCCTCGGGCAGGCCAAGTGCCTTGCGGGCTTCGTCGATAAACTTCACGCCGGCTTCGCCGTGGGCTTTCTGCGTGCCCGCAACTTCCGGGATACCGCGACCGATTTCGGTCTTCAGGATGATCAGCTTCGGCTTGCCGTTGTTGTCCGCCTTGGCCTTTTCGTAGGCGGCGGAGATAGCAGCGAGGTCGTTGCCATCGGTCAGCGTGGTGACGTCCCAGCCGTAGGACTCGTAGCGCATGGCGGTGTCCTCGTTCTGGGTCTTGTCAGCCATGGCGTCGAGGGTGACGTCGTTGCTGTCGTAGAAAAGAATCAGGTTATCGAGCCCAAAGCGGCCGGCATAAGCGCTGGCTTCGCAGGAGACACCTTCTTGGAGGCAGCCGTCGCCCGCGAGGCAGACCACATGGTAGTCGAGGATCGGGTTCGTAGGCGTGTTAAAGTTCGCTTCGAGCATCTTGGCCGATACTGCGTAGCCCACTGCGTTGCCGACACCCTGGCCGAGCGGGCCGGTGGTGCACTCGACGCCGTCAGTTTCGCCAAACTCCGGGTGACCGGGGGTGATGCTGTGCAGCTGGCGGAAATTCGCGACGTCGTCCTTGGAAACGGCGTAACCCGACAGGTGCAGCCAGGAGTAAAGGAACATCGAACCGTGACCGGCCGAGAGGATAAAGCGGTCGCGGTTAATCCACTTCGGTTCCTTCGGGTTGATTTGCAGGGCCGAGCCGTAAAGCACGGCACCCAGTTCGGTCGCGCCGAGCGGCAGGCCGAGGTGGCCGGAATTCGCGGCAGCGACAGCGTCCATGGAAAGGCCGCGCGCTTCGGTAGCGGCGCGGGCGAGAGCTTCTGTGTTCAGTGACATGGTGAGGAAAGAGCTTTACCGTTTTCCCCAGCAATGGGAAGCAAAACTTATCCCACACGTGTAAGTTACGAAAAAGTCACGTTTAGAAATCCAGCATTGCCCGCATGGTATAGAGGATCGTGGTGGTGGAAAGCAGGTAGGTCAACCACATGATCACCCAATTACAGACCAGGAACAATACGGCCCTCCAATAGGTAGTCCCGATAAACCAGCTATTGGGCCAGCCGGCGATCAACAAGAGAAATATCCCGAGGAGATACGTTGCCGGATGCAAAATCGATTCACCGATAAAGACACCGGTATTGTACGCGTTCCACTCGTAACCCTTTTTCTGGTAAATAACCGCCAGATAGACCAACCCAATCAGGACAAAGTTGATGAATTCACTGACGAACAGCCAAGCGATGAATTTTAGAATTCCCCAATTGGGAAAATGAAAACCACGGCCAATTTGGAAGATTACGATGAGGCCTAGCCAGCTAAATCCTACCCAAATCGCGACTGTTCGAATGAGCAACGATTTGGCTGTCGCCTCAGACATACCCTCCTCCTGCATACGAATGAAGTTCTGATCCTTAGTCGATAAAACGGCTACGCGAACGTGGAAAATCTCCCCATCGGAAAGGCGTTCGATCACCACCGAGTCGTCATCAACGCGTATAAGGTCCCCCTCAAATGTCCGCCCGTCCTGATGCGTCCAGGTACGCGCGTCCAGTAAACTGCTCCACGACAAAGCCAGGATAAGAAGAACTACGGTGCGAAACGTGGCCAATAACATCGGCAATCACTTTTTGACTAAGATATCCGTAGTCAATGCCGTTCTCAGCAGTTTTTAATCGAAGGTGTGACCTAACGCGTGATATTGGCCTTGACCAACCATACTCGTAAGCCAATTCTGTTAGACCCCGATAAGGAAAACCCAAACCATGTCACTTTCAGAAATTAGCTCCACAAGCGCCCCCGCGATCAGCGAAGCCGATGCCCAGTCCGTGATGGACGTGCTGGCCGATATTTCGCTGCATGACGGTGCCGAATCCTCCCTACTCTGGCAGGCGGGCGAAGTCCGCTGGGAAGGCCCGATCACCGACCGTATTTACAACGCCTGGTCCGCCACGAAGTCTTTTACCGCTACTTGCGTGGGCCTGATGGTCGACGCGGGCAGGCTCGACATCGACGCCCCGGCCACCGAGTGGCTGCCTGAGCTGAAGCAGCACTACGCGGGCGTCACGCTCCGGCATTTGCTCACCTTTACCTCCGGCGTGCAGACCAAGGCCAACGAAGCCGACCCCAGCGTGCCGCTGAATCCCTTTGACGTGCGCGAACCACGCTTCGCCCCCGGGCGTTGCCTGCATTACTCGCCCGAGTCCGAGTGGCTGGCGCTGGCTGTCCGCCGAGCTGCCGGTGAGCCCATGGGCGCGCTCTTTCGCCGAGAAATCGGGGAAAAAATCGGCTTCGACTACGACTATTTTCGCTGGGGCGAAATCGACACGCCCGACGGCAAAAACAACGGCGGCAGCGGTGGTTTCGGGGCGGGAGTTCACTTGAACCCGCGCAATCTCCTGCTGTTTGGCCGCCTGATGCTGCAAGGAGGAGAATGGAACGGCGAACAACTCATCAGCCGAGAGTGGCTAACCGAGGCGCAGACCTCGCAAAAGCTTTCAGCCGCCCCGCCATGGGACGCGCTCGATGGCTGGTATCGCGACTGGCTGCCCGGCACCTACGGCCTGCATTTCTGGGTTAACGGCATCAAGCTAAATGGCCAGCGACTGTGGCCCTCCGGCTCCGGCCAGGTCATTGCCGCCCAGGGCAACCGCAACCAAATCTGCCTGATTATCCCCGAGTGCGACGCGATTATCGTCCGCATGGGTGACGACGGCGTCATCAACATGAACCACTATGACCAGGTCATCGCGCGCCTGAAGGAGTGCTTATGAAAATTCTAATCACTGGCGGCGGCGGCTTTCTCAGCCGTGGCATGATCGAGCCCATCGTGGCCGCAGGACATGAACTGCGCCTGATGGACGTGTTTGACCTGGACTTACCCCCACACGAATGCCTCAAGGGCGATGTGACCGACCTGGACGACGTCCGCCGCGCGCTGACCGGAGTCGACGCCGTCATCATCAACCACATGGCACCGCGCAAGCCCGATGCCTACGAGACACCGCAGGTGTGCTTTCAGATCAACGTCACCGGCACGGCTAACGTCCTCCACGCCGCAGCCGAGCTCGGCATAAGAAAAATTGTCATCATATCCACTACCGGCATGAAGCCACCTGCCGATTACCGCCAGTGGGTAAAGACCGTGCCGCTGAGTGCGCGCTCACTCTACGGTGCGACCAAGGCCTGCCAGGAAACCCTGGGCCGCCAATACGCAGAGGAGTTCGGCATGACCGTTTCCATCCTGCGCCTGGGCTATATCGTTGACGCCGAGGCGATGCAGGATAAGTATGGGCGTGACATTTCCGAGCGTGCCCCGCTCGATTGTGATCGTCGCGACGTTGGTGAAGTCGCCCGCCTCGCCCTGGAGCGGACCGATACTTCACTCGACGTTTTCCCCGTTATGAGCACCCGCGAAGCACAGAAAATGTGGGGCAGCCAGCACACCATCGACCGCCTTCGCTGGACACCCCGCTACGACTTTGACCGACTTCCCCTGCCCGCCGGCGCTTAACCCAAACCCAAACTATCCCCCATCCATGAAACTCGGCCTGTGCACCATCGCCTACCGCAATACCGACGTTCGCGAAGTCATCCCTCACGCGGCAAAAGTCGGCTTCGACGAAATTGAGATCATCTACAAGCAAGTCGAGGGCAAGACCGACGCCGAGCTGGACGCCATTCGCCACTGCGCTGAAGACCACGGCCTGACGATTTCCGGTGTCGCGCCATATTTCTGGTTCACGCAGGATGAAAAGCTCTGGCGCGAATCCATGGACATCGCCCGCCGCAGCATCTACATTGCCCGCCACCTCGGCGCGCGCATGATCCGCACATTCACCGACGCCGGCCCAACCGGTATCGGCAGCAATGTCGCCACCGAAGAGCAGTGGATCACCGCCGTTCGCTCGCTGCAGGACATCACCGAGTGGGCACCCGACCTCACCTTTGCCGTCGAAACGCACGAAAAGACATTGGCGGACAACCCTTTGTCCTGCCTCAAGCTCAAGCGGCTCGTTGGCGCGGAAAACCTGAAGTTCATCTACCAGGCCTTTGACAATGGCGATCTCGTCGGTGACTACGAAGTGCTCAAAGCCGACGTCCGGCAAGTTCACCTAAACCCACACATCGGCAACCGCCCCGACGGCGATCTGCACAACTGCGGCGTCGACTATGCCACCCTGCTCCAGCACCTCGCCACCACCGGCTACGGCCACAGCATCGCCGTCGAATTCTGCAAAGAGGGCGAGGCCACCTGGGACCGCATCCAGCGCACCTACGACTGGTGCAACGACCAGTTGGTGGCGAAAGTGTAGAGCCCCGGGCCAGTGCAGCATTTTTCAGGTAGCGCGGAGCGTCTCCATGGTAGCGCAGGCGCGTCTCGCGCCGCACCCCATGCTTATGGCTAAAGCCGCTGCCAAGTAAGGCTCGCGCTTGCGCAACGCCGCAATACGTAGTAGACCCTGCGAGCTTGAGCGGTTACGTCTTTGCGCAAGCGCGGGCCCTACTTGACCACTTGTCTTACTCCACTGGGGTGTGGCGCGAGACGCGCCTGCGCTACCTTTCTTAAGGCGGATTGCATTTTCTTGAGATGGATAAATATGCGAAGTCAAAGCTTCGCGTTCTCTGAACGCACCTCACATCGTCGTAAACCTCGCTTGCGTTTCGCAGAGTGCCCTATTTGAATCTTGCGGCATGACCGGGCGCTTCTCCCCCACCAGCTTGCCCCAACGCCTAATTGCCGCCGTCTTATTCGTGGCGGCGTGCGTGCTGGGCGGATGCGCGGACGAAGCCCGGCAAGATGGCCGCGTGGTCATCGACTACTGGGAAGTCTGGAGCGGCTTTGAGCGAGACGCGATGCAGGCCATCGTCGATGATTTCAATGCTTCGCAGGACCGCATTTACGTGAACTTCCTGTCGGTCAGCCAAATGGAGCGCAAACTCCTGCTCGCGACCGCCGGGGGCAATCCGCCAGATTTAGCGGGGATTCGCTCGGCCGATGTGCCCGTATTTGCCGAGAACGGCGCACTGACCCCGCTTAATGGCCATGCGGCGCTATACGGCATCGAAGAGTCCGACTACCTGCCCGCCGTTTGGGAGCTACTCACCCTGCACGGTCGCCTCTGGGGCCTGCCAACCACGCCGGGCAACACCGCACTACATTGGAACAAGACGCTCTTCCGCGAAGCCGGGCTAGACCCCGACGTTCCGCCGAAAACCATCGCCGAACTGGAAGCGTTTAACGAGCAACTGACCCGCTTTAACGACCGCGGCGAAATCGCCGTGCTCGGGCACTTACCGACCGACCCCGGCTGGTGGCAAGACTCGTGGTGCTACTGGTTTGGCGGACAGTATTGGGACGGTGAGCAGATCACCGCCGACCACCCGGGCAACGTCCGCGCACTGGAGTGGATGCGCTCCTACCCGGAGCGATTTGGTCGGAGTCAGATCCTCGCCTTTAAAGACATGAGTGGCAACTTCGCCTCACCGCAGAACCCCTTTTTTCAAGGCCGGATCGCCATGCAAATCCAAGGGCCGTGGATGTATAATTTCATCAATAACTTTGCCCCGGAAGACTTCGAATGGGGCGTTGCGCCCTTCCCCACGGAGGACCCCGCCGACTACGGCGTGAACCTGGTCGAAACGAATCTGCTTGTCATACCGCGCGGGGCCAAGCACCCCAACGAAGCCTTCGAATTCATGGCCTGGGTGCAGCGCCCGGAGGTCATCGAGCGCCTTTGCCTGCTGCAGCGCAAGTTCTCGCCACTGTCGGAAGTCAGCGACACCTTCTACGCCGAGCACCCCAATGAGTTCATTAAAATTTACCGTGACCTCGCCGCTCACCCCAAGGCGACCAGCCGCCCGCCGCTGACGACCATGCACGAGTATCAGGCCGACATGGTTAACGCCAATGATGCCGTCAGCCGCGCCGACGCCACCGCTGAGGACGCGCTCGCCGAAGTGCAGGCGCGCCAGCAAAAACTCTTAGACCGCATGCAGCGCCGCTGGAACAAAGTCGCCGACTCCCGCCAGCGAGAGTGGGACCAGCTCGACCAGGAGGCCGCGCGATGACTGGCTCGGAAAAGCGTAACCTCCGCCTCGGCCTGCTCTTTATCAGCCCGTGGATTATCGGCTTCGTGCTGATGGCGCTCTACCCGCTGGTCAGCTCGTTCGCGCTGTCGTTTACCGATTACTCGACACTCTCGAAGCCAGTCTATATCGGCGTGGAAAATTACACCGATATGGCGGTCGACAAGCTCTTCTGGCAGTCCATTTGGAACACCGCCTACTTCGCCGCAATCTCGATTCCGCTCAACCTGTTCATGGCGCTGCTATTGGCGATCCTGCTCAATTTCGACCTGCCGGGGAAAAAGATTTTCCGCACGATTTACTTCCTGCCCTCGCTCGTACCGATGGTCTGCCTGGCCGTTCTGTGGCAATGGATGCTCAATGGCCGCATCGGTCTGATCAACAACGCCCTGCGCCCGCTGACGGATTTTCTCAACGGCGCGTTCGGCACCAGCTTTATGCCACCTAACTGGCTGGCCGACCCCGCCTACGCCAAGCTGGGGCTGATCCTCGCCGGGGCCTGGGGCGTGGGCAACATGGTCGTCATCTTCCTGGCTGGCCTGCAGGATGTGCCGCGCTCACTTTACGAAGCCGCCGACCTCGATGGGGCCAACTTCTGGCAGAAGACGCGCCACGTGACGCTGCCCATCATCTCGCCGGTCATTTATTTTAACGGCATCATGTCGCTGATCGGCTCGTTTCAGGTATTCGCCGTGCCCTACGTGATGACGCAGGGCGGCGAGGGACCCGGCCGGTCCATGCTATTTGCGGCGACTTATATTTTCAACAAGACCTTCCGCAGCCTGAGTATGGGCTACGCGTGCGCCATTTCGCTGGTGCTGTTTTTGATTATCCTCGCGCTCACCTTGGCGGCAACCCGTCTCTCGGCACGCCACATCCACTACGAAGGAAAATGACTTCCGACGCCGCCAGAAAGACGCAAACCCTCTGCCTTTACGTGCTGCTCATTCTCGGCGCGATTGCCTTTCTGGCACCGTTTGCCTGGATGGTGTCGACCTCGCTCAAGCCGCTCAATGAAACGATGTCGATCCCGCCGCGCTGGATTCCCAATGAGTTCCTGTGGGAGAACTACCCCGAGGCCATTGAGGAAATGCGCTTCTTCTGGCGCTACTTGGCCAACACCGTTTTCCTCTGCGTAATGACCGTTCTCGGCACGGTGCTCAGCAGCGCAGTGGCCGCGTATGGCTTTTCCCGCATCGAATGGCGCGGCCGCGATACGGTGTTTTTCCTTGTCCTGGCGACGATGATGATCCCCTTCCCCGTCGTCATGGTGCCGATCTACACGCTCTTTAAAGTGATCGGCTGGACGGGCACCTTCAAGCCACTGTGGGTGCCGACATTTTTCGCCGGCGCGTTCAACGTGTTTCTGCTGCGCCAGTTTTTCCTGACACTGCCCAAAGACCTCTCCGAAGCCGCCCGCATCGACGGCTGCAACGAGTTTCAAATCTTCTGGCACGTCATCCTGCCCCTGGCAAAGCCGGCATTAATCGTCGTCGCCCTGTTCCAATTCATGGCGACCTGGAACGACTTCCTCGGCCCGTTGATCTACCTCAACGACCAGCAGGACATGACCCTCGCCCTCGGCCTACAGTCCTACCAATCCCAAGGCGGCGGCACGAGCTGGAACTACCTCATGGCCGCCTCCACGCTCATCGTCCTCCCGGTGCTGGTGCTCTTTTTCTTCTGCCAGCGCTACTTCATCGAAGGCATCGCCACCACCGGTGGCAAAGGCTAACCAGCCTCCGGCTGGACCGATAGATTTGCGCATTGCGCAAATGAGGGGGCAAAGTGATAACCGGTGAGGCGGCTCTCGAAAGCTACGGAATCACCAGTATATCATCGATCGCATCTTGCAACGCACTAACAATACGCGACCGAGATTCCGGATCATTGATTTCAATCAAATCCTCTTGCTCGAGCATTGCCTTTGCCGACTCAATTAAAGAAATCGAAATAGCATCTACCAAAAATGACATATCTTTCTCTGGAACGTAGAGCAGACCGTTCTTTCGAATGAAAGATGCGTCTGGATATTTATGTGATAACTGCTGAGTGAGTTCATCTGTGTAAGATTGTGGAGTGGCGGCGCTTGCTGCGTGGTATTTTTCCTTCCATGTCTCGTCGTATGGGTCGATCAACACATTTCCATGTTTATCAATCACTGGCTCTACGGTATCCCATCCCGGATTATACTGAATCATATACGTCGCAACCACGAGAAGGGCTGCTCGACCATTTAAATATTCCGCTAACTCAGGGTTATATTCATCAAGGAACGGCTTCGTATTTGCCCATGACTCTTTTAACTCAAGCCCCACCTCATTAACAGAACTGACGCCATCTGCTACGTCCATAGCCTCAAGGCTCCTGAAGACACTGGTGTAATTTCTGATAGCTTGAAAAAACTCAGGGCAAGGACTTGAAGCCTCCAAAGTTACCGCGACGACTAAGAGAGCAAATGGCAATATGGCTTTAAACATGAGCAGTTATATTTGGATAATCTGATTCTGAGCGAAGTCTCAAGCCGAAAGCACGGATATCGGTTTAACTGACATCATGCCGAATATAGTGCGCGCATCTCCATTGGTGTAGTTAGACCTCCGCCAGAAATGGCGTGCCCAACTGTGCTCAATTCATTGCAAAATGCGGGATACGTAGCGTTGGGAGCGCCGTGATGTGCAAGGTTTCTGGGTAGCGTGTTTTTGTTATAAATTCGCATCGCACTGATGTATAGCGACTTACTGGATAGTTTCAAAAAGTTGGCAAGGGTGATGCATTAAACATGGCGAACCAAATAAATCGCTATGAAACACATCAAAGTATCACTGACCGCATTTTTAATGGCCCTTGCCATGACCGCCTTCACCGGATGTGACGGCGATGTCGGCGACCATTTGGAGGACGCAGGCGACTCTATTTCCGACGCCGCTGAATCCGCTGGCGACAACGCTCAAGACGCAGTGGAAGACGCTGGCGACAGTGTTGGAGACGCAGTCGAAGAAGCCGGCGACAACATCAAGGACGCCACTAACTAACATCAATTCCACATCAAAAATAACCGCCAACTCAGAAAGCTTTAAATATGAAAGACAAATTCACCATCATCATCGCCGCCGGAGCCATCACTTTTCTCAGCGCGGGCTGTGACGTCGACCAAACCAAAGAAGCCCGACTGCCCGAAGTAGAGGTGGAAGCCGAGCCCGGCAACCTCCCCGAGTATGAAGTCGTAAAGACCGAGGAAGGCGAGCTGCCATCCGTCGATGTCGATGCCAAGGGCGGCCAACTGCCAGAATATGATGTCGAAGTTGCCGACGTCGATGTCCGCATGGAAGAAAAGACCATCAAGGTGCCTACCATCGATGTCGACATGCCGGACGACAACGACAACTTCGCCAACAACGACGATGGCGAGCGCTCGCACTACCCGATCATCGCCAAGGTGGAAACGCCTGAGCCCGGCTATGACCTGGAAATCCAGCGCGTCATCCAACTCGATAATGGCGACATCGCAGTGATTTCCACGCTGAAGGTCGAGAACAGCATGAACACAGCCAAGCGTGTTGCTCAGGACAGCGTCCACCTCGACCGTCCGATTGAGGGCGACATCACCCATTACGTCATCACCAACGCCGACAGTACTGATGGTGTCGATGGCGACTACAACTTCGGCGAGTCCCTGGAAGCCATGGGCTTTTACGAAGGCCAAGGCCGCGCAATCTACGTCAGCGGCAGTTACTAATCCACCACTGACCACCAATAGACATTAATCATCAATCAAAAGAAATATCATGTTAAGCTGGACCATTACATTCCTCGTTATCGCTCTAATTGCAGCCGTACTCGGCTTTGGCGGCATCGCCGGTGCCGCAGCTGGAATCGCCAAGATCCTGTTCTTCGTATTCCTCGTGCTGCTGATCGTATCCGCCATCACTGGTGCCATTCGAAAAAACGGATAACTCCGTAAAGTGAAACCTTTCACGCCATGCCCGCGTCAGTCACAACCTGCGCGGGCATGTTTAACCGAATAAACGACTTATGGCTGCCGAAAATACTACCGACACCGCCCAAGCGACACAAGACAACGCTGAGCTGACGATGCCGGACACCAACCTCGACTACGACGTGGAGCACTTCGCCGATCTGCTAATTGGCAAGCTGGCCCACTGGCTCGAAACTGGCGTCAGCATGATCCCCAATCTGGTCATCGCGAGCATCGTTGTCGCCGTTTTCTTTATCCTGGGCAACGTCATCAACAAGACGCTGCAAAAGGTATTCGGCCGCGTATTTGACTCACGAGCCATATCCGATCTCATGGCGACCATCGGCAAGGTGCTGATCATCGCCGTCGGATTCTTTCTGGCACTGGACCTCATTGGCCTGCAAAAGGCCGTCTTTTCACTGCTCGCCGGTGCTGGTATTATCGGCCTGGCCCTAGGCTTTGCCTTTCAAGACCTTGCGGAAAATTTGTTGGCCGGCCTCATGCTTGGCGTGCGCAAGCCGTTTCAGCCGGGCGATCTCATCAAGTCCAACGACATTTTTGGCCACGTAGAGCGCCTCAATTTACGCAACACCATTGTCCGCGATTTCGACGGGCAGATCATTTACATCCCAAACAAAGAAGTCTTTAAGAACGTCCTCGAAAACTTCAGCCAGTCCGGCAAACGCCGCATCACGATCGGCGTCGGCGTCTCCTATGGCGAAAATCTGGACCACGTTGAGGACACCCTGCGCAAAACAATCGAGGGCCTGAACTTTCTCGCCGACGACAAGCCCGTGGACATTTGGGCGCTGGAGTTCGGCGACTCTTCCATCAATTTCAGCGTGCGCTACTGGATTAATTATCCGGATGGCGACACCAGCTACTACGCCGCAATTCACCATGGCGTGAAAGCTATTAAGGACGCCTTTGACGATGAAGGCATCGTGATCCCGTTCCCCATTCGCACCTTGGACTTCGGCATCAAAGGCGGGCAAAACCTCGCCGAGCCGATGGGCGAAGTCTTCGAACCAGCCACCTCCGAAACCCAAAGCTAAGCCATGGAAATTATCCTACTCGTCATCCTCGCAGTCATCCTGCCACCGGCAGCCGTTGCCGTGAAGCGCGGCGCGGGCACGCACTTGGTCATCAGCATCATCCTGACGCTTCTGGCCTGGGTGCCCGGCATCCTGCACGCACTCTACGTGATCTTTTCGGATAAGTCCACGCGCCCGGCCACAGCGTAATCCCCTTTGAAGACTTTCGCCGGGTATGGGAGTGCCCGGCAATCAGGCAGACAGATACACAGAACACAGAGACACAAAAAGCCCCCGGTCAATCAGGAGTGACCGGGGGCTTTGTTTAAATGAATTTCGTAATCCCTGACTGCCTCATCGCCGCGACCAAACTTTGGTCGCTATGATGCGCAGCATCGAGGTTCTTAGGCGAAGCTTAAGCGACGCGCTCGACGATGAGCTCGGGCGGATTCGGGCGCTTCGGTGCGAGGCGGTAAGCGCTGCGCAGGTATTCGAGAGCGCTGTCCAGCTTGGACTCGTCGTTGTAATGGATCATCATCAACGGCTCACCTTGCTTGACCTGGGTGCCGACCTTCTTGATCTCCGAGACGCCAACGGCCGGATCATACTTGCCGTTCTTGCGCTGACCAAGGATCTGCACACCGCGGGCAATCTGGCCAGCGTTGATGGTGTGAACGTAGCCACGCTTCGGAGCCGGTAGCTTGCGCACATACTTGGCGGTGGGCATCTTTTCCGGATCGTCGATGAAGGCGGTGTCGCCGCCCTGGGCTTCGATCATTTCCTTAAACTTGTCGAGTGCGGAGCCGTCCTTGAGGTGCTTTTGCACGGTCTGCTTGGCCGACAGGGTCGAGCCAGCCACACCGGCGAGGCGGACGATTTCCATGCCGAGCTTGAGCACGAGCTCCTGCAGGTCCTCGGGGCCTTCGCCCTTGAGCAGTTGCACGGCTTCGAGCAGTTCCAAACCAGTGCCGACGGTGTCGCCGAGCGGTTGGTTCATGTCCGTCACCAAAGCCACGCAACGGCGCTTCATGCTGCGACCGACGCGGGTAATGCTGCGGGCAAGCTGCTTGGCCTGCTCAACATCCTTGATGTAAGAACCGTTGCCCCACTTGACGTCGACCACGAGGCCTTCCGCGCCTTCGGACAGCTTCTTCGACAGCACACTGCCGGTGATGAGCTGCAGACTCGGGATGGTGGCCGTGCTCTGGCGCAAGTCGTAAAGGATGCCGTCCACCGGAGCAATCTCCGGATGCTGGGACACGATCGCGCAACCGACTTCGTCGAGCTGCTTGATGAAGTCCTTCAGCTCCATGTTGGGCTTAAACTTCGGGATCGCGCTAAGCTTGTCCAGGTTGCTGATGACGAAGTTTTCGTCGACACCGTTCATCGACGGCATGATCACGCCGCAGGCAGCGGCCAGCGGAGCGAGCACCAGAGTGGTCTTATCGCCAACGCCGCCAGTGGAATACTTGGCGATCTTGGGACGCGTTAATTTTGAAAGGTCGATTACCTCGCCGGAGAGCATCATCTCTTCCGCCAATACCGCCGTCTCTTGAGCGGACATGCCTTGGAAGTAGATGGCCATGGCCAATGCGGCCATTTGAAATTCGGGCATTTCCTTGTCGAGGATTGAATCGACAATGAAACGAATTTCTTCATCCGAGAACTCACCCCCATCGCGTTTTTTCTCGATGAGATACGAGAAAGAGGGCTTGATGAACTTGCGAGAAGCCAATAACGATTTCTGCGCCATTGATATATTTGATAGCTTGTGAGTTGATTGAGCGCTACTGCGCGTAAACCTTCTAAAGAGAACCAATATCGTCTCTTTGTCGAGCCTTTTCTAGACCAAACGCCCGTTTTAACGGGTCAAAATGACTCGATTCGCCGTTTTTACCGCCAAGTCACACTGCAAAATGCAGCATCAGTCCGGATTTTTTATCAATGGACAAATCCGCTAAGTAATTGCCCGGCTGAGGCTTACAAGAAAACGATCGTGCTGTGGCAGAACGACAGCGTATGCAGCACTGCACCTTGCCACCGCACGTGAATCAAGCTCGACTCCCCGGGAGCACCACCATTTAGGCGAAGATTGCTGAAATATATGCCGCTTGTCTTGAGTTTCTCAGCATGCTCCTTTTCGTCGAGCCTTCGATCAGAACAGACAAGGCCCAAGCATCACCTAATGGCAAGCGCGCTCCTCATTCTTATCTACATTGCCTTCATCAGCCTCGGGCTGCCTGATGCCGTGTTGGGTGCCGGGTGGCCGGCGATGCAATCCGAGTTCGGGGTCGCCTATGGGTTGGCCGGGCTGGTGCACATGATTACCGCTGGCGGGACGATTATTTCGAGCATGCTGGCGGGTACCATGCTGACCCGGTTTGGAACCGGCAAGGTGACGGCCTGCAGCGTCGGGCTCACGGCGGTGGCACTGCTGGGGTTTTCCCTGAGCCCGTCGTTTTGGTGGCTGCCGCTGGCCGCCGTTCCGCTCGGACTGGGTGCCGGGGCGGTCGACGCCGGGCTGAACGCATTTGTCGCGGCCAATTATGAGTCACGCCACATGAGCTGGCTCCACTGCTTCTGGGGTGTCGGGGCGTTGTCCGGCCCGCTGATTCTATCCTCCTCTCTTCTGGCGGGGCACACCTGGCGTTTCGGCTACCTGTCGATTGCGGTGCTGCAGTTTGTGCTCGTGGGGGTCCTGCTGGCCACGTTGCGCCTGTGGGGCATGGTTGGCTCGGGCGAAGAGCCAGACGAACCCACAAACGGCGACTCATCCGCGCGATCATTCCTCTACCCACTGCGACTCAAGGGGGCCAAGTCGGCCTTGGTAACCTTTCTGCTCTACTGCGGAATTGAGTCCACCATGGGGCTCTGGGGCGGCTCTTTCTTGTTCAAAATAAAAGGCTGCGATCCCGCTTCGGCAGCGCGGTGGGTTTCCCTCTTTTTTGCCAGCATCACGCTGGGCCGGTTCCTCACGGGCTTCGTCACCATTCGCTTTTCCAATGACGCCTTGATCCGCGCTGGCTGCCTGACTGTCCTGGTTGGCATCGCCCTGATGCTGCTGCCGCTGCCCCTTCCGTTTGCACTGGCGGGATTTGCACTCATTGGGCTGGGCTGCGCACCGATTTTCCCCTGTATGCTACACGAGACCCCGGCGCGCTTTGGCAAAAGCAACGCCCAGATGCTCATGGGGGTGCAAATGGCGGTGGCCTACGTTGGGGCAACGTTCTTGCCTCCGCTCTTTGGTTTTCTGGCAGCTTCGACGACCCTGGCGATGCTGCCAGCACTGCTCCTGGCCTACGCCGTCGTCATGCTGTTCGCTGCGGAAAGAACCAGCGTGCAGTGCCAGGATGCGAATTAAGCGAGTGGCGCTTACTTGGCCGCGCTCAGACGCCGGCGGGCGACCACCAGCATGCTCAACAAGCCGACCATTAGCGCATACACACTTGGTTCGGGGACGGTTGCCGGAACCACGTCCGCCCAGTCCGTAGCGACGCGAAACTCATCCATCTGCCAGTCACTCGGGAATGAGCCAGAGCCGTTCGAGACGATTTCGAAGCTGGTATAGGTATCTTGAGCCTGATAACTCGCTATAGTCACATCGGCAGTTGGAGGCGTGGATGTGCCAAAGGTCGCTGAGCTTGGGTTAATCCACAGGCTTAGCTCACCGTTTGTGTTTCCCGAACCAAGCGTAAACGAAGCGACCACCAGATGAGTGCCAGTTTGCGAGTAATTTTCTCCGGTCTGAATCGAATCAGCATGAGTGTAATTTCGGTTTCTATTGTTCAGGGAGAAACCCATATTCGTGTCATCAGCGTTAGCGGACCCCCAACCCACCGAGATTGCGTTGCCGAAAATATCAGGGTCATTAAACAACCGGAAATTACCGTTCCACGAGGTATCCGCCACATTGGACTGTAGCAAAAATGAAAAATATACGGTTTCTCCAACGGCAAGGGTCACATCCGGGACATCGTAATTATAGTCGGCAGTTCTGTTCGCTAGGCCAAAGCTGTTGCCAACGGAGTCCTGCAATCCGGTGTAACTCAGAGAGCCGGAAACGACTTCACCATGCAGGGAACTGGCACCGTCTCCGGCGTCGGGCAGCCAATTGGTTGGGGCGTTCGGGCTGACGGGTTCGTCAAAGCCATCGTAAGTAAACAGGTTGGCCGACACAGAAGATGTGAGACCGAGAACGAGGAGGGGATAGATTACTTTTTTCATAAGGGGATGGTCAATAATACTGAGATGGGGGCGCGAGGTCAAGCGCTTTACTAATACCATTCAGTTGAAAAACTGATGCAGCTGGCTTATAAATTTCAGCGGAATGGGTGCCCAATGAAACCATTCCGTTCGATCTCTGTCTAACCGAACACTCATGAAACGTTCCCACCAACTCACCCTCGCATTCACGATAACAGCGGCGTCGGCGATTGTTGCCGGGTTCGCCGCCAATCAGCTCGTCGCCGAAAGCGATTTGCCGCCCGCGAAGCTGGAGCGCGATACCGCCCCGCTGGAACGCAACGGCCCGCGCATTGTCAGCTTCGCTGACGTGCTGGACGACGTCACACCCGCCGTGGTCAGCGTCCACACCTCGCATTTTGCCGAGCTTAGCCGCCAGGAGAAAATGCTGCGCCGCTATTACGGCATGGAAGACAACCCTACGGTGTCCGGCGTTGGCTCGGGCTTTATCGTCACCCCCGACGGCTATGTATTGACCAATAACCACGTGGTGGCCGGCGGCCGGTCCAACGTCAAGGCCGACGAAATTATTGTGCAGTTGGATGACGGGCGTGAGTTCGAAGCCGTCGTTGTGGGGGCCGACCCGCAGTCCGACGTTGCCGTGCTTAAGCTCAACACCGCCGACGGCGAGGCACTGCCCTACCTGCGCTTGGGGGACAGCTCGCAGCTCCGCGTGGGGGACATCGTGTTTGCCGCGGGCAATCCGCTCAGCATCGGCCTGACCGTTACCCAGGGGATCGTTTCCGCACTCGACCGCACCGACTTGGGCATCTACGCCTCGCGTAACGGCCCGGGCTACGAGAATTTCATTCAGACCGACGCCGCCATCAACCGGGGCAACTCCGGCGGGCCACTGGTCGACGCCGAAGGCCGTGTGGTCGGCATCAACTCCGCCATCGCCAGCACCTCGGGCGGCAGCATCGGCATCGGCTTTGCCATTCCCATTAATTTCGCCTCCCAGATCATGGACAGCCTTGTGAACGACGGGGAAGTCCGCCGCGGCTTCATCGGCGTGCAGTTGGACTCCCTCGACCGCCAGCTCGCGCAGGCCTTCGGGCTGAGCAGCAGCCGTGGCGCGCTGGTCGTCCGCGTAACACCCGGCCTCCCCGGTGAACAAGCCGGCATGCGCCATGGCGACGTGGTCACCGCAGTCAACGGCCAGGGGGTCGACTCCGTGCAGGAGCTGATTTACCTGATCTCCAGCCAGGCACCGGGCACGGATGTCGCGCTGACCATTTTCCGCAACCAGCAGTATCTGGATCTCGATGTCACCCTCGGCGACCGTGACGCGCTGCTCTCCGGCCCCACCCGCCCCGCGCCCAAGCCTGAGCCCATGGAAATTGTCGAGCCGGATACCTTGATCAAGGGCGTCAGCGTGACCCCGATCACGCCGCGCGACCGTCGCGAACACGAGATTCCGGGCAATGTCGACGGCCTGCTGATATCCGGCGTCACCGACAAATATGCCGAGCTGCTCTCGCCCGGCATGGTCATTGAGTCCATCAACGGCCAGGAAGTCGCAAATTTCGACGAGGCCCTCGCCGCGCTTAGCCCGGACGGCGTCAACCGCCTGTATGTCTTCCACGAAGGCGGCTACCGCTACGTGCCCCTCATCGCGCCCAAGTCGAAATCCTAGCTGGGCAACCTGCGGTTGCATCCAGAGATTTCGCACTGCGAAATGGCCAGCAGGACGAACTGAGATATGGTTACGCGGAGCGTCTCCACGCCGTAAGCGGGTGGCGCAGGTGCGTCTCGCGCCGCGCCCCATGCTGACGGCTTCAGCGGAAAAGTTGTAGGGCTCGCCCTCGCGCGATGCCGCAAACGTTCGAGCTTATCTTACATGGCCACCTATTGCGGCGTCGCGCGAGCGCGAGCCCTACCTGACAACGTTGCTCACTCCTATGGGGTGCGGCCTGCGCTACCTCCCCCCAGAGAACCTACGCCAGCTATCCCCAGAGGGCCAACGCCAGCTACCCCGCCTGCCGTTTGCCCAGGATATTCATCAAAATGCCGGCCAGGATAAACGTCGCCGCGACGTAGAATGCCCAGTCCGGCTCCTCACCGAAGAGGCAGTATGCCATCACCGCTGCAAAGATGCACTGGGCGGTGTTGGCCGTAGTGACCAGTTGGCCGCGCAAGTGGCGCATGGCGAAGTTGAGCACGGAGTGCCCAAACACCGTCGGCACGACGGCGAGCCCAAGCACCATCGCCCACTCCTTAAAATCCCAGCCCCCTACGTCCGGCAGCGGAGCCCAGATGAGCGCGGGCGGCACGCAGATCAGACCCGCCATCAGGTAAAGCGGGCCGAGGTAGGTCCATAGCGTCGACTTTTCCCGCAGCTGCCGCGCGATCACCAGATACACGCAAAACAACAGCATCGAGCCGAAGCACACCACGTTGCCCAACAGCGGACCATCGGTGTCGAAAAGGTCGTCACCAAAGAGGATTAACACACCGACGAGGGCCACCAGCGTGCCGGCAATTTCGCGTCGGCTGACCTTTTCGCCCACCATGAAAAAGAGGAAGAACGGGCTCGCCAGCGGGGCGAGGTTCACGATCAGCGTGGACTGGGCTGCGGGCGTGATTCGCGCGCCATAGAGCCAGCTGATCATGTGCAGGCCGAGGAACAGCGCGGGCCAAAACGTCATCCGCCACAGGCCGGGCGGCATCTTCGTCTGCCGCGCATCCCGCAGCCAGAGCGGCGCAATGATGGCGCTGGCGATCAGCAGCCGCAGCGCGCTCAGCCACAGCACGTTGGTCGTCGACGCCTTGATGAAAATCACCGCCGTCGAACAACAAAAGACCCCGAGGATCAAAATGACCACATGCCGAACCACGCTTCATCACTGGCTCATGCCATGCGCAGACGCCAGCTTTGTTTGCGCATCCAGGTGTCGAAGCCTTTGTCGGTGATTCAGTTGCAAAGTTGCGGAGTTGCGGTAATAATAACGCAACTACCATGCTCGACCACGTAAATCGCGGTATCTACTACCTGGGCGGCGGCGCGATCACCGCCATCGTTTCATTTTTTCTGCCTTGGCCGCTGATGATTCTGCTGCTGTGGATCGCGGCCTCGGTGCTGTGGTTTGGCGTCGCGTATTTCACCAGTCGCGGCAGGTTGCTGTTTAAAACCGAGGAGGGCCGCCTGCCATTTTGGGTCAAATGCGTGCTGTTCCCCGTGCTGTTCGGGGTGACGGTTTATAACATCGTGGCCCGCACACGCGACGGCCAACCGGGCATGCAAAGGCTGCGCGACGGCGTCTGGCTGGGCCGCCGGCTGTTGCCCACCGACACCGAGCTGATCGACCAAAGCGCGATAACCGCGATCCTCGACGTAACGGCCGAGTTCGACACCCTCCCCCGCGACCTTCTGCCCAGTGACGTCCATTACCTGAATGTGCCCGTGATGGACCACGAGCCGCTGAACCTCGCACAGCTCAAGCGCGCGGTGACCTGGATCCACGAGCAGCGCCGCGCCGGGCGGCAGGTGCTGATCCATTGCGCATTGGGCAAGGGCCGCTCCGTCATGGCCGTGCTCGCATATTTCAAGGCGCTCGCGCCCGACCGCAGCTACGAAGACCTGCTGCAAGAGATAAAAGACATTCGCCCTATTGCCCGGCCCAACGCCCGCCAGTGGGAGCTGCTCAATAAGTTTGCCGAGGCCAACCAACCCATTGCCAAGCCGCGCACCTGCCTCATCTACAACCCTGCCTCGGGCAAGAACAGCGAGGTCGACGTGAAGCAGGAAATCCTCGAGCTGATGTCACCCTATATGGACATCGAAGTCCTCGAAACGACGCCCGAGATCAACGGCCGCGAGCGCGCCCGCGAAGCCCTGCAACAGGATTTCGAGCAGATGCTCGTTTACGGTGGGGACGGCACCGTGGGCGAGGTTGCCTCGGCCCTTGCCGGTGAGGACATTCCGCTGGGCATCGTCCCCGGCGGCACCGCGAACAGCCTGTCCGTCTGCCTGTTTGGGGCGGGTATTTTCATCGACCCCATCCGCCACGCCTGCCACCAGATTTTGCAGGGCAACATCGCCCAAATCGACGCCGCCAAGAGCAACCACGGCACGTATTTCCTGCTCGCCGGCATCGGCCTCGAAGCCGGTATGGTCGAGAAAGCCGACCGCGAGAAGAAGGACGAAAGCGGCATGCTCGCCTATCTGCTGGGCGGCCTGGAAAGTGTCTCCGAGCAAGAGGCGTTCACCGCCATGATCGAGATCGATGGCGAGACACACGAGCATCAGGTTAGCAGCGTGGTCATCGCCAACGCCGCGCCAAGCACCTCGGTATTTGCTAATGGCTTGGAGGTGACGAACTTTACCGACGGCAAGCTGGACGTCACCGTAATCCTGGCTGGAGAGGACGAGGGTGCCCTATCGCCCAAGGCCATTGCGAACCTGCTCCTGAGCAGCGATACGGACCTCGACGAGAACAGCGCCGTGCTCCGCTACCAGGGCCGCAAAGTTAAGGTATCCACCGAGCCCGGCCAAAGCATCATCATCGACGGTGAAACGGGTTTCAATGCTCCGATCGAAGTCGAGTGCCAGCCCAAATCGCTGAAGGTATTTTGCTCGCTGGACGTGAAATAAAAAAGCGCCAGCCGAATGGCTGACGCTTCAAAATTGAGAGTTTGCCCGATTTACGCCCGGCCTAGGTAGGTGCCGTCTTCGGTGCGGATCTTAAGAATTTCGCCGGGCTTGATGAACAGCGGCACCTGCACCACCAGACCCGTGGAGAGCGTGGCGGGCTTTTGCACGTTGGAAGCGGTGTCGCCCTTGACGCCTTCGGCGGACTCGGTGACTTCCATTTCCACGGCAGCCGGGAGGTTCACGGAAACCGGGTTGTCGTCCACAAAAAGGATTTCGTAGCTGTTGTTTTCAACGAGGTACATCTTGGCGTCGTCGCAGACTTCGGGCGGAAGCACGTGGTCTTCAAAGCTTTCCGGGTCCATGAAGTGGTAGCCCATCTCGTCGATGTAGGAATACTCGAGCTTTACGTTGGAAGTGTGGCAGAAGTCGACGCTGTCCGTGGAGCGGAACTTGGCGTTGGTCGAGACGCCGGTGTTAAGGTTGCGCATGGTTACCTGCACGAAACCAGCCTGACGGCCCTGCGTGCGGTGCTGCATATCGAGCACCAAATGCGGGGCATTCTGGTAGTTCATGACTCGGCCTTTGCGGATTTCGGTGGGTGACGCCATTGGGATTTCGGTGGTTGAAGTTGGTTTGCAGGAAAAACGCTGACTTGTGGGCAATTGCAGGCCCGGTGTCAAGATTAGTGAATACACAGGTAGAATCCACGCTTTACACCGCCGCGCAGGGCCCTACGTTCATTGGCTTTTGGAATCGATTCTACCCAGCACATGAAGCAACGGACCATTTTGCGCGAAGCCTCGGTAAAAGGCAAAGCCCTCCACACCGGGGAGGAAGTTACGCTGACTCTCAAGCCAGCGCCGGAAAACCATGGCATCGTCTTTCGCCGCATCGATCTTTACGGCAAGCCCGAGCTGAAGCCCGACGTCGCCCTCGTCTCCGACCTGGTCCGCAGCACCACTATTTCCAATGGGCACGCCAAGGTCCACACGATCGAGCACGTCCTCAGCGCCCTGCACGGCTGCGCGGTGGATAACTGCATTGTCGAGATGGACGCCAGCGAACCGCCCATCCTCGACGGCTCCGCCAAGCACTACGTGAACCTCATTCAGGAGGCCGAACCCGTCGTGCAGGAAGCCGAGCGCGAATACATGGAACTGGAAAACCCCATCAGCGTGACCAAGGGTGCCAGCTCGATCATCGCTCTGCCCAGCGACAAGCTGAAGATCACCTGCACCAGCGCGGACGACCGCGGCATCCACACGCAGCACTACTCGATCGAAATCGACCCTGAGACCTTCGCCGCGCAGATCGCCCCCGCCCGCACGTTTACCATTTACGAAGACATTGAGGAGCTCCTCAAGCTGGGCAAGATCCAGGGCGGCAGCCTCGACAGCGCCATCGTCATCAAGGGCGACAAAATTCTCTCCAAAGAGCCCCTACGCTTCAAGGAGGAGTTCGCCCGCCACAAGGTCCTGGATATCATTGGCGATCTGATGCTCCTCGGCAAACCGCTCAAGGCCCACATCGTCGCGGTCCGCCCGGGCCACGCGCTCAACGCCGAGCTCTGCCAGGCGATCATCGACTCCAAGAAGAAGGCCGCGAAAAAGGAAAAGAAGAAGGCCGTGCAGCAGGTCATGGAGCACGAGACACTGCTCGATATCCGCCGCATCCTCGACACGCTGCCGCACCGCTACCCCTTTGTCATGATCGACCGCGTGACCGACATCCCCAACCCGGATGAGCTGACCGCGATCAAAAATGTGACCATCAACGAACCGTATTTCCAGGGCCACTTCCCCGGCCACCCGGTTATGCCCGGCGTGCTGCAGATCGAAGCCATGGCCCAGGCCGCCGGCATCCTCATGCTGCGCCGCATCAGCTCGGAAAACAAAATCGCGTTCTTTATGAGCTGCGACAAGGTGAAGTTCCGCCAAGCCGTCATCCCCGGCGACCAAGTGGAGATCCACGTGAAGCTCACCAAGAACCGCGGCAACAAGATCGGCGTCGCCGCCGGCACCTGCAAGGTAAACGGCAAGGTCGCATCCTCGGCCGAATTGATGTTCACCATTACCGACGCGCCCAGCGACACGTAACCATTTCCATGCCCGACATCCACCCGACCGCGATCATCGAATCCGGCGCCCAGCTCGCTGATGGCGTCACGGTCGGCGCGTATGCCTACATCGGTGCGGAGGTCTCCATCGGCGCGGGGACGGTCGTCCACCACCACGCCACCGTGGAAGGCTGGACCACCATGGGCGAGGGCAACGAAGTCTGGCCCTACGCCATGGTCGGAGGCAAGACCCACGACCTCAAATACACAGGCGGACGCCCGGGCCTGAAGATCGGCGATCGAAACGTTTTCCGCGAATACGCCACCGTCCACTGCGGCACCAAAGACGGCGAGTTCACTACGATGGGCAACGACAACCACGTGCTCGCTTACAGCCACATCGCGCACGACTGCCAGGTGGGCAACCACCTCGTGATGAGCAGCCACGCCGCGCTCGGCGGCCACGTGATCGTGGGCGACCGTGTCGTCGTCGGCTGGAACGCTGGCACGCATCAATTTTGCCGCATCGGAAGCTACGCCATGGTCGGTGCCTGCGCCAAAGCCGTGCAGGATATCCCCCCTTTCATGATTGCCGACGGCAACCCCGCCGAGGTCCGTACGATCAACAAAGTCGGCCTCGAACGCGACGGCTTCACGGCGGAAGAAATTTCCCTTGCCCGTGCTATCTACAAGATCTTCTACCGCGAGAATCTTAACAAGACCCAGGCCCTTGAAAAGCTCCGCGAGCACCCGCAGGCCGATTCCCGCATCGCCCAAATGATCCTCGATTTCGCCGCCGCCGGCGACCGTGGATGGGCTTAACCCGCGCCAATCGCTAGCAGGCGGAACGCGAACCTCTGTGTTCGCCTCCTATCCTTCTATAAATACGCGACATCACTGCGCGCAGGGAACGCTATATTACACTGCAAAAGTGATGGCTTATATGCGAACACAGAGGTTCGCGTTCCGCCAGCTACAATTCCGTCAGCATCACCGCCTGCCCCACCGCTTTTCGCACAATGTGCGAAACTCTGGATGCAACCTCACGTTGCTCACTTCTTGCCGCGCATCCAGGCGGGCTTGGGGGGTTCGGGCAAGGAGCGTGCCTGGCCGAGCACCCCGCGGACGCAGGGTTGGCTGCGAAGCTTTTTAAACGACTCCGGGCGCAGTTGGCAGTTCAGCGAAACCCCAAGATCGGCATGCAGCGCGCGGTCGGGTGCGGTCATGATCGCCAACCGAACCGAAGTCGGGCCTTCGTTGCTTTGCAGGTAGTCCGACAGCTCGTGCGCGAAGTCATCGAGGCGCGTCGCATCGTTGTCCACGTAGAAGGTCACCGAATCGATAAAGGCCGACAGCGACGAGTCGAGCTTGGCCACGCGGTTGGCGTTGAGCCGCACTTCCTCGCGCTCGCTGTCGTAGCGGATCTCGCCCTCGACACACACGACGAACGCGTTCTCGAGGTTCTGCATATTCTGCTCGAAGGCGTCGGGGAAGACGTTGATTTGGTAAGCTTGCCGACGCGTCGAAAGCGTGAAAAACGCCCACGGCCGGTTGTCCTTACGCGTGAGTTTTTTAACGATGTTATTGATCACCCCGCACAAGCGGAAGCTCTCGCGATCCCAGCGCTTGAGGTCCTCATCCGGGCCAAAGCTGTTAATGATGTCATCAAGCCCGGCGTAGGCGTTCATCGGGTGGCCGGAGACGTAAAAACCGAGCAGCTCCTTCTCAAATTGAAGCTTATCGGTCTGCGTCATCTTGGGCCCGCGCGTGTCGTATTGGTTGTCACTGGACTTGCTGCCCGCAGCGGGCTCAGGCTCGGCCAAGAGGTCAAACAAGTTCGATTGGCCGGTCTCCTTGTCCTTCTGCAAGTCGGCGACTTCCGCGAGAATGCCCTCCATCGAGTCGAGCAAATGCTGGCGGTCCACGCCCTCAAAATCAAACGCGCCGGTCTTGATCAAACACTCGAGCACGCGCTTGTTGACGGCCTTCATATCGACGCGCTGCGCGAAATCGTGAAAGCCCTCGTAAGGACCATTTGCCTCGCGCTCGGCAATGATCACCTTTGCCGCCGCATCGCCCACGCCCTTAATCGCAGACATGCCGAAACGAATGCGACCCATTTCAGATTGCGGATTTTCGATTTCAGATTTCTGAGCACTCTCATCACCATTCCGCAATCCGCAATCCGCATTCTGCAATTGAACGACGGGCGTAAACATCTCCCGCGATTCGTTGATGTCCGGGCCGAGCACCTCGATCTTCATCGACTCGGCTTCCTCGACGAAGTGCGAAACCTTGTCCGCGTTACCGAGCTCCGATGACAGCACTGCCGCCATGAACTCGGTCGGGAAGTTCGCCTTCAAAAAGGCCGTGCGATACGAGAGCATCGCATAGGCCGCCGAGTGGGATTTGTTAAAACCATACTCCGCGAACTTCTCCAGGATGCCGAAGATTTCCGTGGCCTGCTTGGCGGAGATGTCATGGTGTTCCTTGGCACCCTTAATGAAGATCTCCTTCTGCTGATCCATGACGGACTTGATCTTCTTGCCCATCGCGCGGCGGAGAATATCCGCGCCGCCCAGTGTGTAGCCGGCGATGATCTGCGCGCTCTGCATGACCTGCTCCTGGTAAACGAGCACACCGTAAGTTTCCTCCACCAGCTCTTTCAAAAGCGGGTGCGGCACCTGAATCGTCGAGCGGTCTTTTTTACCCCGGATGTATTGCGGAATAAACTGCATCGGCCCCGGACGATACAGCGCGATGAGCGCCACAATCTCATCCATGCTCGACACTTCCAGCTGACGGCACAGCCCCTGCATGCCACCGGATTCCAGCTGAAACACGCCGACCGTTTTCGCCTCCTTGAGCAGTTGAAAAGTCGGGCCGTCTTCGAGGCTGACCTTTTCAATGTCGAAGTCGGCCATGCCCGGCAAACGGCGCACGTTCTCTTGTGCGTCGGAAATAACGGTCAGCGTTTTCAGGCCGAGAAAGTCACACTTGAGCAAGCCGAGGTCTTCGCTCGGCCCTTTTGGATACTGCGTGGTCAGGTCGCCTTCCTGCAGCGTCACCGGGATCAGATTCGTGATCGGCTGGTCCGCAATGATCACACCGCACGCGTGCTTGCCCGTATTGCGCACCATGCCCTCGATGACCTTGCCCTGCTCGATGATCTTCTTCGCAATCGGGTTGGTCTTGATCTCGGCGCGGAGCTCGGCCGACTTTTCCACGGAATCATCCAGCGAGATGTTCAGCTCGTCCGGGATCATCTTCGCGATTTTGTCCGCCTCACCGAAAGGAATGTCGTTCACGCGCGCCAGGTCACGCACGATCATCTTTGCGCCAAAGGTGCCGAAGGTGATGATGTTCGCCACGCGGTCTTTGCCGTATTTCTCGCGCACATAATTGACGACGTCATCACGGCGGCGCATGCAGAAGTCCACGTCGAAATCCGGCGGGCTGACGCGCTCAAGGTTGAGCATTCGCTCGAAGAGCAGGCCAAAGCGGAACGGGTCGATGTCGGTAATTTTCAACACGTAGGCGACCACGCAACCCGCACCCGAACCACGACCCGGGCCGACCGGAATCCCCCGGTCACGCGCCCACTTAATGAAGTCCCAAACGATCAGGAAGTAGTCGATGAAACCCGTGCCGATGATGATCGCCAGCTCGTAGTCCAGCTGATCGCAGACCTTGAGCTGGTATTGATACTCGTGGGTTTCATCGTCCGGTTTGGCCGCCGCGCGGAAGGTGTCGTAATCGACATCGTAGCGTTCCTTGACCCCCTCTTTGCAAAGCTCAAACAGGTAGAGGCCGTTTTTGCGAAAATCGAGACGCTCCTGGTCGGAAAGCGAGATCAGGTCCTTGCCATCGCGGGCGTTGATCTCGTTTTTCTTCTGCTCGTAGATGTCGAGAATGCGGTCGAAGTTGTCGACATCTTCCGCGTGCGTGATCTCGATGGGCTTCTCGTAAACGGGGTAATGGTCCTCGCCAAAGGGCAGCTTCACCTCGCACATTTCGGCGACGGCGTTGGTGTTGATGAGGCAGTTCGGATCGTAGCGGTCGAACACCTGCGCCATCTCCTGGCGGCTCTTCAGGTAGAACTGATTGCTGTCGTAGCGTAGCCGTTTTTCGTCGGCCAGCTTCGCGCCGGTCTGGATGCAGATCAGCGAATCGTGCGGCTTCCAGTCTTGGTCGTTGACGTAGTGAACGTCGTTGGTGGCGACGATTTTCAGGTCGAACTCCTTGGCCAGCTTGAGCAAATCCGGAATGATGCGCTGTTGCTCCTCGATGCCGTGGTCCATCAGCTCGATGAAGAAAAACTCTTTGCCAAACAAATCAACGAACCACCCGCAGGCCTCCTTGGCGCCCGCATAGTCGCCGTCCATCAGCCGCTGCGGAATCACCGCCGCCAGGCATCCGCTAAAGCCGATCAGGCCCTCGCTATGCTCGGCCAGCTGCCGCCGCGACACGCGCGGGTTGCGGTAAAAGCCCTCGGTATGGCCGAGGCTCACGAGCTTGGTCAGGTTCTGGTAGCCCTTGAAGTTGCGCGCCAAAAGACCCATGTGGTGGCTCTTTTGCTTGGCTTTGACGTCGTTGGTCGCGCCGAGCTCGTCCTCAAAAATCAGGTAAATTTCGCAGCCCAGCAGCGGCTTTACGCCGGCCTTGTCGGCCTTTTTATAAAAATCCGCCAAGCCGAACAGCACCCCGTGGTCGGTTATCGCGATCGCCTTTTGGCCCAGCTCCGCCGCCTTCTGGCACAGGCGATCGGTGCGGCTACAGCCATCGAGCAGGCTGTAATCCGTGTGAACGTGCAAGTGGACAAATTCAGGGTCTTTGGACATCGGCGAAACGCTCAACTGTGCCCGCCAATTTTTCCCAACGCAAGCGGAACAACTTCACGGCTTATTCACCATGTTATTCACATTAGTGAATAACTTCCCGCCTTGCCGCCAGAAAGACACTAGACGGCCAATTCCATTGTGAATAACAACCATTGATCACAGCACTCCGGCCCTGACCCCATTCGCAAACATTACAAAAATCTGGATGCAACGGCACGTTGCTTAGCGCCATTCGTGCTTGGGGTAGCGGCCCTTGAGCTCCTTTTTCACGCCTTCATAAGACGTCTTCCAGAAATTCGCCAAGTCCTCGGTGATTTGGCAGGGGCGGCCATTGGGGGCGAGCATTTCAACGACCAGCGGTATGCGGCCATTGCCAATCATCAGGTCTTTGGCGTCGACATCGTAAAAATCCTGCAGCTTGCTGGAGATCACCGCACGCGGGCCACCGGGTGCATCAGGCTCATATCGGATCGAGCCCGGCTTGCGGCGGTTGGGCAGCGTGAAGCTCTCCGGGGCCAAGTAGTCCAGTGCGGCCAGCTGCTCGCCCGTTAGCCAGTCTTTTAAAAACGGCCAAGGGTCCTTGTCGCGAATTTCCTTATAGCTCACGCAGCCGTAGCAGAATTGCTCCAAGATCATTTTGCGGGCCTCGTCGTCGATGACTTCGATCTCCAGCTCCGGGAAACTTTGCGCCGCAAAGTTAACACGCTTGATCCATTCATCCCGCTGGCCAGTCCACTTTTTCAGCTCCAGCTTGCCGGCCATAATTTCGTCGGCCAGTAGTGCGGCGGCTTGGTCACTGGTTGGCTCGCCGCGATCGGTGGAAGAAAGCACGAGGTCACGAAACTTACGCTCTTCACGCAGCACGACGCGGCGCATGTCCTTGTCGTAAACGACTTCACTTTGCACCGCAAAGTCATCCGGAAAAAATTCCTCCAGCCACGCTTCCTCAATCTCGGTTGCCAACGAGAGGATAGTATTCACGTCGCCACGCATTTCGATCTCGTCGATCTCGGCAGCCACGAATAGCTCGGCATCGCGAGCTGCGCTGTCGCGCTTCAGCTCGCCGCGGCGACCATGGACAATCGAACAGCGCAGCGTGCCGCGGCCATCGCGCTTGGCCAGGTGATCGGAAAACGCCAAGAGCAGACAGCGGCGCAGCGCATCCTCATCCAACGGGCCCGGGCCAGCGTTCAACCCCTGAGCTTCGGCAATGCGGCGGAACTGCTCGGCCGCGCGATCCGCGTCACGACTGGCGTTCGCGTGGATGCCCCATTGCCGGCAGAAGCCGTGGTTGAAGTTTTGCTTACGTGCCATGCCCCATGCCGAGAGCCATTGAAAAAAGTCTGAAGGCGAATCGCCAAGCACGGCCTCGCGTTCTTCGCGTTTACGGCGGTCGTTCAGCGGCAGCAGCAGATCACGCCCCTGGGCAAAGGCGGCCAGCAGCGCCGCATGCCAGACGCAGCCTTCCTCGTGCGCGGCGAGCAGGAGGCGAGCCCAGCGCGGGTGCAGCGGGAAGTCCGCCAACTTACGGCCAATCTCCGTCAGCTCGTAATGCTCGCCTTTTACTTTGCGTGGCAAATCAACTTTGCGACGCAAAGCACCAAGGTCCATCAGCAGTTCGATACCGCGATCCAGCGATGCTGGCTCGGGTTTTTCAAACCACGGAAATGCACGAAAATCGGTCACCCCGGCCTTGCCCAGCGAGAGCAGTGTTTCACTGAGGTCGATGCGCTTGATCTCCGCCAGTTCGCGTTCGTCACGATGCTCGTGCTCTTTCTCGCTCCATAGGCGCAGCGCGTGGCCCGGCGCCGTGCGCCCCGCGCGGCCCGCGCGCTGATCAGCGGAAGCACGGCTGGTCTTTTCGATGAGCAAGGTGTTCACGCCGCGATGCGGGTCGTAGCGCGCCACACGAACGAGACCGCTATCGATCACCAAGCGCACGCCATCGATGGTGATGGACGTTTCCGCAACGTTCGTCGCGACCACCACTTTGCGCTTATCGTATTGAGCGACGGCGGCGTCCTGTTCCTCAGGTCGCAGCTCGCCATAAAGCGGAAAGACCAACGACTCGCGCCCGGTCTTGGTGCACTGAATCGACTCCACTGTGCGCTTAATCTCATAGGCCCCCGGCATGAAGATCAGGCAATCGCCATCGTGCTCGCGGGCCAGTCGATCAAAGTGATGAGCGGCTTGATCCCAGACCGGCGCACCGGCCACTTTTTGTGCACCAGCGGAATATTCAATGGTCAGCGGGAAGGTGCGCGTCTCGACCGTCAGCACCTCGGCGGGGGCCAGGTAATCGGACAACGACTCCGTGTCGAGCGTCGCCGACATGACGATAATTTTCAGGTCCGGCCGCGTGGTTTCCTGCAGTTGCCGAACCATCGCAATCCCGAGATCGCTGTACAAATGCCGCTCGTGGAATTCGTCAAATACGACTGCGCCGACATTGGACAACTGCGGGTCAGTCAACATCTGCCGTAGCAGGATACCTTCGGTCACGAGCTTGATGCGGGTGTCAGCGCCGAACTGCCGGTCGAAGCGGATGTGGTAGCCCACCTCGTCGCCCAACCGTCCGCCACGCTCGTGGGCAATTCGCTTAGCCAAGAGCCGCGCCGCCAAGCGGCGTGGTTGCAGCACCACGATTTGTTGCCCCTCGGGCACGAGCCCAGCATCAAGGATGATCTGCGGTGCCTGCGTCGACTTACCCGAGCCGGTCGGGGCCTGCAAGATCGCGCGGGGAACTTTGCACTGCAAAGCACTTTGCAACGCAGAGCTAATCTGATGTATCGGCAAACTGAATCGATCCTGGCTCATTGGTATGGTAAAAGCAGCGCGTCCCAATCGGCGTCTGCGGGCGCGATAAGCCAGACGAATCGCGTAGGGCTGGCAACCTTCGTTTTAAAAATAGCCTGCGTAGCCGGGTAGCGATTGTTAAACACCGGGCTATACCAACCGGCGGGAAACGGCTCTTCTTGCCCACGCAATAGCTCCACCTCCCACTGGTCGTCACTAATCAGCTCCATGCGGAAGTTAGCGCCTTCCGCATCGGTCGTGATCAGCCCATGCTCTGTCTTCTCGACGACTCGGCCCGGGTGAAACAGCCAGCGGACTTCAACATCGGTCGGGCCAAAGGCGATCACTTCATCAATCACCGTCCACTTAACGCCTTGCAAATACTGCACCGTGCGGCGGTGTGTTTTCGGGCCTTTACCTTTCGTTGGACTTGCAGGGAATTTAACCTCTGCCTGAAACAGCCCGCCGACTCCATCCATCTTGGCAATCACCTCCATTGGCGCACCCACTTTGCCCGGCCCCGGCAGCGGTGCCTGGCCATCAAGCATCACGGTATTGTGCCCCATGGGGCCGGTGAAGTAATCCCGCATCGCGCCCGGCGTATAGTCGTAACGACCACTATCGACAAGAAAGTCCTTACCGCCAAACGACAGCGACAAGTGCAGGCGATCATTGTGGTGGTGATCGCTGCCATAAGGGCCAATATCGAAGAATGCCCACTGCGCATCGCCCGTCCAGCCGTCGCGCATGATCGCGTGGCCCGCCCACGGGTAGTATCGGGTCAACTCACGGCCCGGGCTTTCGCCCACCTGCCCATTGCTCGCCAAAAATTCCCAGTCCGGCCGATCAAAAATCCTCAGCGCCCGCTGCAGCTCAGCGCGATTATTTTTCAGGTCTGAATCGTTGTTCATCGGCCCGTTGCCATCGGGCCGCATCACGTAAGCAAAATAATCCCACATGCGCTCAATCGTGGGCTTCACGCGGTCGATTGATTCCTGCTTACCGGATACTTCAAGTATCTCCAGATACCGCTGAAAACTCAGCAACGCGACTAGCTGGTAATGATTCGTCAGCTCTTCGTAAGCGCCATCCGGATAAACTTGTTTTTCAATCAGCCCGGCCACCGATTCCACGGAATTACTAAGCCAGGCGTCCGCATCTTTAAACTCCGGAAACGCCACCGCGAGCAGCCCGAGCATGACCTTTTCGGTGAGCAAGTGGTTGCCCCAAAGCGAAGGGTAATTCATCAACGCGTCCGCATGATCGGGGATACTCGACAGCATGAGCAGCCGCGTTTCCGGCGAGAAATCAGTGGACTCACTCAGTCGAAAAAATGCATACAGCCAAGCGCGGTCGATGCGGCGCGCGACCTCCAACGGGCGCCACGCCGCGGAAAACGAACGCCCGCCGGGATAGGGATTCGCCCGCACCCAGTCCGCGATCACCGCGTTGGCAAACTGCGCATAACGCCGGTCACCTGAGGCCTCCCACATCGCAGTCACGGGTACCAGATAGCCCATGCGATTCACCCACCACGACCACTCCGGGCTGTCGCGCGGGCCGCGGTCCTCCCAGTCCAGTTGGCCCTCGGCAGTGCGCGGTTGCCGCCCATGATGCCCGCCTTGCTCATGGATGTCGCGCAAGGCTAACTCCGCAACTTCGTAGTTTGGCCCAATGCCGGTCACGTCATCGGCCAAGTTCTCCGACCAGGGTCGCGTACGATAATACTCAACTAAGGCAAACCCTGCCGCCGGCAGATTGCCCGCATTGAAAAGCTCACGCACTTTTTCCAAACCCGGATAGTTCAAGTCTATGGCGTTGAGCAGACCAGACAAACGCTCCGGGCTGAGCGGCAGCGTCTCAATGGAGTTGGGGAACACTTCACCGGGCGACAGCTTGGCTTCGCTCCAATCAACCACCTCCGGGCGTTGCCATTGACCCGCCTCAAGGCGGACCTGCTCAACGATGGCCTCGACCTCTTCCGGCGCATCTGCGAACGCCGCGCAACTCGCCAACCCAGACCACACGAGCCCCCAAAAAACACTGCGCAGTCCTTTGCGCATCGCTCAGGAAAGCCCGCGCGCCAGCAGTCGGCCCATCGGTTTGCTCAGCACCCAGAGCACCAGGCCAAGCAAAATTGCCAATACCGGGCGCACGACCTGGGTCAGCAAAAAGTAGCCTAGATAGCTGGGGTTAAAATCGCTCGCGCCTTCGATCAGGTTGGCCACCAGTAGCCACAAGCCCAGCACCAGAAAAAACAACGCACAAAGGCGCACGCCGAGGATCGCGTATGCGGTGGTGGAGTTCATTTAGCGCCCACCATAGTGGGCGGACGAAAAAGGAAAAAGGAAAAAGATCAAAGTTTATCGCGGCAAAAGAGAGATAATTGCCGGGCGCACTTTGCTGATTCAGCCCAAAGAGCAGTGACGCATCCCACGCCTTTTTCCTTTAACCTTTCCCTTTTTTCCTTCAAATCAACGCCATGGAACCCGACGAGCAGCAGCAAGCCATCATCCGACTGGAAAGCCAGTTGGCACACCTGCAACGGCATGTTGAACAGCAGGACCGCGAAATTTATCGACAGGGCGAGTTACTCAAGCGCGTTGTGCAACAGTCCGAGAAGCTCCGCGAGCGCATGGAAGACATGGCCGATGCCAAAGACATCCCCAACGAGCGCCCGCCGCACTATTAATGCACCTGGCTAACTTTGCATTACAAAGTTGCTATACCGCACCATCCTGCCCGGCAACCGTCGCGCCCCGCTCGCAGGCAGCATTCAGCGCATCGGGGACGGATTGCCCCGAGGTAAGGCCGTAAACTAAAGCCGCCATAAAGGCGTCACCCGCGCCCACAGTGTCCTTCACTTCGACCGGCGGTGACTTGGCGATGTGGACCTCACCATTGTCCCAAAAAACGCCGCCCTCGGCACCCCGGGTCACACAGATTCGTTTCGACCCGGCGATCACGTTGAGCTTTGCACATTGGTCGGCGACACCTTCAGCGGTATCGGCCTCAGGGTAGTCGGTCAGGCGGGAAAGCTCATTTTCATTCAGCTTCACCAAGTCGGATTTCGCCGCGAGCTTAAGCGCCAGCTCGATGTCGTCGTATGGCTCTCGGAGGTTGACGTCCAGGCACCGCATTGGCCCCTTCGGCCCAAGCAGGGACTCCAGTCGCTCGCGGTTGGTGTGCAGTCGCAAGGCCAGCGTGCCGTATACAATGGCGGCAGCTTGCGGGGCTACAGACAACACTGACTGGCCGACGTGGATTTCATCCCACGCCACCGGAATGGGAAATTCATAGCTGGCGTTACCGCCGTCGTCGAGGGTGGCGAGCACCGTTCCCGTCGGCAGTTCGTTGTCCTGCAGCACGTATTGCAGGTCCACGCCGCGCTCCTTCGCTCGGCGCAGGGCCTCCTCTCCCAAGAAATCACGGCCCACCGTCGAAACCATACGCGCATCTACGCCAAGCAGTGCGAGATGGCTGGCCACATTCAGCGGAGCACCGCCGAGAAAAAGACCGCGCGGCAGGCAGTCCCACAGGATTTCACCAAAGCAGAGGATCGTTGATTGAGACACAAATATGAGAGATTGGAGGTTAATTCAGGGAAAACATACCTACCCTGCCAGAAGCCTACGCCTGCCGCAACGGCAAAAGAATCTGACACAACGCACTTGGCGAGCAGCAAAATTTGCCTACTGTAACCGTATGAGTGTCTACGAGACAGAACCCCTCCTCGCCCAATATTTGTTACTCCACTACGGCTCCCCGGCCGAGATTTTACCCTACGCCTTCGGCCCGCAAGGCGCGCTGGATTTCCCCCGACGCTGCGTGGAAGACCTCGTGGCCCGCATTGATGTGCCACCCGGTGCCCGCGCCCTCGACGTCGGCTGCTCGGTTGGCCGCGCCAGCTTCGAGCTCGCCCGCGTGTGCGAGGAAGTCATCGGCGTGGATTTCTCCAAGAGCTTCATCGATGCCGCCATAACTTTGCGGGACAAAGCGCAACTCGACTACGAACGCCCGCACGAGGGCGACATCACCCTGCGCACTACCGCCGTGGCCCCCGACCGCGTGGAGCGTGACCGTGTGGACTTCCGCCAGGGTGACGCCATGAACCTGCCCGCCGACCTGGGAGTGTTCGATGTCGTCATGGCGTGTAATTTGATCTGCCGCCTCCCCGACCCAATGAAATTCCTCGACCGCGCAAAGCAGCTCGTCAAGCCCGGCGGACAGTTGGTCATTACCACGCCTTTCAGCTGGCTCGAAGAATACACGCCCAAGGAAAACTGGCTCGGCGGTCTGCCCGACAAGTCGGATTCCTTCCTCGGCCTGCGCAGCGCCCTCAGCGGCGACTTCAAGCTAGAGCTGACCCAGGACATGCCCATGCTGATCAAGGAGCACGCCCGCAAATACCAGTGGACGGTGGTCCAAGGAACGCGCTGGCGGCGGAAGAGTTAAGTTTCAAATAACAAAAGGTAGGGCGCAGTCTCCAGACAAGCCGCCAGCATCCTGTCTTGGGCTGAGCATGTCGAAGCTTGGATCGATTGATTTGCCCATTGGGCAAATACCACTCCACTGAGCGGCTTGTCTGGAGACTGCGCCCTACCTTTTGTAAAAAGCCACTTCGGCAACGAATTTCCTTTGCCAAAACCGAACGCTATCTGTCTATTTCCCCACTTTTTCTCGCGCTATGAACGAAACCCATGTGATCTCCATCGCCCAGGAAATAAACGTCCCCGTCATGCAAGTGGCGGCGACGGCCAAGCTGCTCGACGAAGGCGCCACCGTGCCCTTCATCGCCCGCTACCGTAAGGAAATGACGGGCCAGTTGGACGAAGTGCAGATCACCGCGATCCGCGACCGCTTGGGCGAGATGAAGGCCCTCGACGACCGCCGCGCATCGATCGTGAAGTCCCTCGAAGAGCGCAACCTGATGACCGACGACCTCAAGGCCAAGATCGACGCCGCCGAGTCCGTCGCCCGCCTCGAAGACGTTTACCAGCCCTACCGCCCCAAGCGCCGCACGCGCGCCATGATCGCGCAGGAGAAGGGCCTCGCCCCGCTGGCGGATTTCCTCTTCGAAAACCAGGGCGCCGCAGTCGACGCCGAGGCCGCGAAGTTCATCGTCGAGAGTGAGGAAGAAGACAAATCCGTGCCCGACGCCGAAGAGGCGCTCAAAGGCGCGCGCGACATTCTCGCCGAGCGCTTCAGCGACGACACCGAGATGCGCGTCGAGATGCGTAAGGTTTATGAGAACGACGCCATCCTCGAATCCAAGGTCATGTTTGGCAAAGAGGAGGAAGGCGCGAAATATCAGGACTATTTCGACTTCAGCGAATCGCTCAAAACCGTGCCCTCGCACCGCATGCTGGCCATCCGCCGCGGCGCGAACGAAGGCTTCCTGTTTTTCCGCATCGTCGTGGACGAAGAGCAGGCGACTGGCCTCATGAAACGCCGCTTCCTGACGGGCAATGGCGAGGCCGGCAAGCAAGTCGAGCTCGCCATTGAAGACTCCTTCAAGCGCCTGCTCGGACCGTCGATGGAGACCGACTCGCGCCTCTCCTCCAAAAAGCGCGCCGAGGAGCAAGCCACGAAGGTCTTTGCCGAAAACCTGCGCGAGCTGCTGCTGGCCTCCCCGCTCGGCCAAAAGCGCGTCATGGCGGTCGACCCCGGCTTCCGCACCGGCTGCAAAGTCGTCTGCCTCGACGCCCAGGGCGCGCTGCTGCACAACACCGTGATCTACCCGGGCATGGGCGGCTATAAGGACGAGGAGGCGAAGAACGTTGTCCTCGCGACCTGCCACCAGTTTAACATCGAAGCCATCGCGATTGGCAACGGCACCGCAAGCCGCGAGACCGAGGCGTTTATCAACAAGTGCGGCCTGCCCAAATCAATCACAGTCGTCATGGTCAACGAGAGCGGTGCGTCGATCTACTCGGCCTCCGAAGTCGCCCGTGAAGAGTTTCCCGACCAAGACCTCACCGTGCGCGGCGCGGTGTCGATTGGCCGCCGTTTGATGGACCCGCTGGCCGAGCTCGTGAAGCTAGACCCGAAGAGCATCGGCGTAGGGCAATACCAGCACGACGTCGACCAAATGAAGCTCAAGGACAGCCTCGACGACGTCGTCATCAGCTGCGTGAATGCCGTCGGCGTGGAAGTCAACACCGCCTCGAAGCAGCTGCTGAAATACGTTTCCGGCCTCAACACGCGCCTCGCCGAAAGCATCGTCGCCACGCGCAATGCCAACGGCCCCTTCCGCTCCCGTAAAGAGCTGCTCAAGGTTTCCGGCATGGGCCCGAAGAGCTACGAACAGTGCGCAGGCTTCCTCCGCATCCGCGATGGCGAGCACCCGCTCGACGGCTCCGCGGTCCACCCGGAACGCTACGCGCTCGTGGAAAAAATGGCCGCGGACGCCGGCTGCTCGGTCAAGGATTTGGTCCACAGCGGCGAGCACCGCGCGCGGATCCAATTGGAAAAATACGTGAGCGACGAAGTCGGCCTGCCGACGCTGAAGGACATCCAGTCCGAGCTTGCCAAGCCTGGTCGCGACCCGCGCGAAAAGTTTGAGGCGTTCAGCTTCGCCGAGGGCGTCAACAACATGGACGACCTTTCGCCCGGCCTCAAGCTGCCTGGGATCGTGACCAACGTCGCGGCCTTCGGCGCGTTTGTCGATGTGGGCGTGCACCAGGACGGCCTCGTCCACATCAGCGAGCTGAGCGACGACTTCGTCAACGACCCGGCAGAGGTGGTCAAAGTCCACCAACGCGTGCAGGTAACGGTGCTCGAAGTGGACATCCCCCGCAAGCGCATCTCGCTCTCCATGAAGACCCAACGCGACGGTGCCCAACCGCACAAACACGCCGGTCGTGGCGGCGATCAGCGCGGCCAGCGCAACGACCGTGGCCATCAGCGAGGCGGCCATAATCGCGGCAACTTCGGCGGCGGCCAGCGCGGCAATGATCGCGGACGTCAGCGCAACCAATCCTTCGGCAACTCGCTGGGTGATTTATTCTAGCTTCCCGCGGATCATTTTCTGAAAACATCCGGTGCCAAAGCTTGCTTAGGCACCGACTTTTTGACATCATCATCACCATGAAAAGTCGGTCCACGAGCATCCTAAGAAGCTCAATAAGTATCGCCGACTGCGCGACCAAGCGTCGCCGACTGTAGATCGAAGTGTCGGCGACACATAATTGAAGCGTCGGCGATGCTTCTGCCAAAGCAGGGTAAGGTGTTGGTCGTCACTACCGGGCTGTATACCCCTAACAAAGCCTGCATGCTTGCATGAGGGCTGAGTGTTGCCTGCAACGCTGAAGCTACTTGCGTTGAATGCCGTTCCGCAAAACAGAGGGCCAACATATGCTAAGACTGCACTCTGAGCAACGATGCAGACTGAGACAGCATAAGGGCTTGCACCAAACTTGGTTTTACTGATTATTTTTAATGAACAAAGCGCATTAAATCGCTTTTACCATTAAAACCGTCCTCAATATCTAATGAGAACACCAATTTATTTCGCCCTCCTCCTTTTACCCACTCTCAGCCTGTTGGCGAAGCCCAACGTGACCTACCCCGAAGTCTTCGAGGAATTCATCAATGGCTGGGTGGATTACGACGACGGCGCCTACGCGTCAGCCTTGCGCGCCTTTGCCCGCGCCAACAACCAGGACCCCGAGTTCTACCCTGCGCGGGAAGCCATGCAGGCCAGCTTGCTGCGTATGCGTATGCCAGAAATCGCGCAGGCTCTCACCGTCAAGACGCGCCGCCGGGTAAAAACTAAGATCAGCTACGAACCAATACTCGCCTTTTGGGGCCTCTACCACGACGCCGCACTACACTTGGAAAATTCCGCACCACTTGAGGAAGCAGTCTACCAACTACTGGAACAAAGCGCCGGGCTGCCGGTAACCAAGCTCAGCCCCACCTCTCAAGCATGGGACGAGCGAGGGAAAATAACCCCCGGCCAGTTTAACGCCATCGCCTTAGCTTATCCCGGTGACAGCGACGACAGCATTACTATCAGCCTGCACCTAATGGGCCAGTTCAACATTGCCGACAGCCAAGCCCTGGACGTGGAGATCGAAGGTGCCGCCCAATGGCAGCTAAAGCACAAGAAATGGATCCTCCAGATCAACAAAGCCAACATCACCGAGCTGGCCACAACGCCAGAGTTGCAGCAAGACATACGAGAAATGATTGATGGTGAACTTAAGCCAGTGATCATGCCATTTATCGTCGATGAAGAAACTGCGGCCATGGGATCCGTCGCCGCTCTGGATAAGCCTTGGGACATCATTTCCAAGGCTGCCGTGAGTGCACCCAATCCCGATGACTTCCTCGCCATAGCGCACAAGTTTGGCTATGACGACCTGCACGACTGGGGGTATTATCCCGTCTGCTTTGGCTACCCCGATTGGCTAGCGCACCAGCTACCGGTGGACCACCCGCAGCGCCCCTGGCTACTCGGCATCGTGCAGGACTACAACCGCACCTACGGACTCTACGACCACGACCGAGTGGATGAGATCAGAAACGAAATCATTCGAGACTACCCGGGGCATGAGGTCGGTATGGCAGTGCGCTTAACTCGGCTTGGGGGTGAGTTGGACTGGGCAAATCGACATGAAACCAGTCAACAGATGCTGACACTACTCAGTGCCCTGCAACCGCACCTTACCCCAACGGATAACGCCACTCTAATCGCGAAAAAGTAACGCATAGAAGAGACGCTACGCTTCTACGCAGGCCAAATCGATGCACCAACAAAACGTCCGCTTCTTTTTAACAGCATCCAGGTTCTGTGTGATCGGGAAGGAAACTTCTACCTGAAAGAGAAGTTCCCTCGAGAACCCAAACTACTGGAAGACATGTCCACCGAATCCACTTCCGACTATGCGCTTGATGCCGAGATAATGCTCAAACTAAAGAAGATCGATGCAAAGAGCCCGGAGTTCCTTGAGCAGTTTCTCGAACTCTATGCCCAATCGCCCAAGAACCCCCTGCTACTCGTCAAGGCCAACGCACTAAGACACAGTGTCAGTAAAAGTGGTAATGAGGACCTGCTTCGTACGGCCAATGAAACGCTGCTGCAGGTAACAATCGATATGATTGAATCCGGGCATTCGTGGTCAGTGCTCTATAATCAAATGAGATACGATGCCTATCGCTACAATCCCAAGTATGCGGAAAACAGCTATGCGCGCCTCAGAGCCGCGATGGAGGCGAGGGTACTAAACGACCAGATGCTGGATAAAAAGGCTTCCAAGTTTTATTACATCGCATCCAAATACGGGCTATCGTTTGTAAAGTTTTCACCGGAAGTTCAGGCCATCATTCGCCAACATTACCGAGAGCATGCCCCTGGTCATGTGCACAATGATTTTATGGGGTGGCTGCACCGCCGAAAGGACACCGTGAACCTCTCCAGTGAGATCAATTATGCCGTGGATCAATTTGCATTCAGTTCCGAAAAGCGAACCCTCATTACCGTCGATAAGTATGCACAGTTCTTTCTCGCTGCCAACGAACCCGAAAAAGCCATCAATCTTATCACAGAAGCAGCCGCTCATTACGATTTAGAGCCGTCCGAACTGCCTCTGGACAATAAAATAACCTACGTTCGAGCATTGCTGGCCAATGGACAATACGAATCGGTTATCGCCGAGGTCGATTCCATCCTTGCTACAACCGACGGTGAATTCGTCACCTATCTTGAGCTTTGGTATGATGGCGAATTCCGAAAAAGCTCATTTATCCCAGCCTCCAAACGGTTGCTCACATACAAAGATGAGGCACTTGAGAAAATGAACCAAGCACAGGAGAATGGTAGAAAAGATTCCTTGGTTCAATGAGGCGGCATGTGGGGCACAAGGCGAGGCAGCATTACGCCGCCGGAATGTAATCCACGCCAAGGCGGTAGCCGCGCGTTTGCAAGCCCTGCTCGATGAGTTCGCGCGCGCCGCGCGAGCCGACGTAGATAATAACTCCGGCCGGGCCTGGCTCGGGAAGCTCGTCGGGTGAGCGGACGCTGATGCCCTCGATCTCCTGGCCAATCTTATTCGGGTCGATGTCGATGAAGGCGGCGACTTTTACGCCGAGTCTTCGCAGATGCTGCAAGCGCTTGCGTGTGGTCCGGCCTGCACCCCAAACATAGAGCTCGCGGCGGGCAAAGGTACGCTTGAGCCAGCGGTGCAAGTAGTAGGCCTTCAGTTGGTAAAACACATCCACGTCGTAGCGCGGATCGGTGCGCGAGAGACGCGTTTCCGAGTCGCGCCAATGCAGGAGAAACTCCGGACACTTGCCCATGCGGACCCCGGCGTCCGCCCAGCGCAGCCATAGTTCATAGTCCTCGGGGAAATCCCCGTTTTTATAGCCGCCAAACTCCTCCACCACACTGCGGCGAAACGCGACGCTGGGGTGCGCAAAGGGTGACTCCACAAAACGATAGCGCTCGATGTCAGCAGGCGTGATCAGGCTATTAATCCAGTCCACATAGTTCGCATAGCCGAGGAACTTCTCGCGGTCACCGATGTAGGTTACACAACTGCCGACAATACCGATATCCGGGTTTTCTTCCAGAAAACGAATCTGTGTTTCGAGCCGGTGAAAGGTCGCAATGTCATCGGCGTCCATACGAACGAGGTAACGCCCTTCGGAACTTTGTATCGCAAAGTTAAGCGCATCAACAATGCCTCGCCCGGGGTTCATCTGGCAGCGAATACGTGGATCGGCCTGCGATAGTTTTCGCGCGATGGCACCGGTGGAGTCGGTCGAGTGGTCATCCACCAACAACAACTCCCAGGCGTAAAGCGACTGGGCCATAATCGACCGCACGGCGAGCTCGAGCGTATCCTCGGCATTCCTCACCGGCAGCAAGACCGATACTTGAGGTGGCATATCCGGAATGCTACGACCGGAGTTGTGCAGCGCAAGCGCCAAGGTTCCTATTTTCCGGTGATTTTTATTAATAATAATCTTATCCCAAATACGAGCAAACCCACCGGCCCAAAGAGCCAGCAGAGCAGTAGCTCGACCGGGATCCTCATCTTGCGCTTGCGCGCTTCGACGAACAAGGATTCGCCCAAAAACAGGTTTAGAATCTGTGCGTGCAGCCAGAGAATGAGAAAGACGATCGGGTGCGCGGCGACGGCCGCCTGGTCACTGTAGTCCAGCCCCGTCGGCGCATCGGGCAGGCCAAGTGTCCACAGTTGATAATACAAATACAGCAGCCCGATCGCGAACAACGGCGGGGCCAAAAACGGCGAGCACAGGTGACGCGTCATCGGCTTGCCAGGCAAGAAAATCATTAACGCCCAAAACGGCGCGCCGGCCAAGGTGATGATCCAGAACAGCCGCGTGAGCGTCTCCCCGGCAAAGAATTCGATCATCCAGCTAGGCATGTTGGGCGTGGATTTTTAGCCGCGGATGGACACGGATGAAACGCGGTATTTGCATTGAGTCGGAATTAATCAGCCAGCCACGAACTTGGCAAAAAAATTTCCCCGCCCGGTAATTAACCGGACGGGGACCTCTCATCTACCCCTAGTTTGATCGGGATGCCTCACACCCCGAACAACTGGAAATTATTCTTTTATATATCACCTAGTATTTGACGCCGCAACCGTAAGGCTTGCTCTTTGGCGTGGTGATGTTCTTGCCCTCCATGGCGGCAGTCAGGGCCAGGTCCACGTAGTTGTCGGACTTGGCGATGTCGTCCGGGTTGGCGGAGCGCTTGCTGTCGATCGCGCCCATGTAGACAATCTTACCGTCCGGGTTGATCACATACATCTGCGGCGTGTTGGTGGCACCATATTCCTTGCCGACTTTGCCGGTTTCGTCCACGAGGTAAGCCGTGCCGGACCAGCCCTTTTCGTCGTTGGTGGCCTGTGCGTCAGCGACATCCATGTGGCCTTGCTTGTCGGGGGCGGAAGAACAGATCGACAGCCAAACGACATCTTTGCCCGTCCACTCCTTTTGCAGTTCGGGCATTTTGCCGGACTGGTCGTAGAACTTTTTGACGAACGGGCAACCGTAGTTCGTCCATTCGAGGACGACCCACTTGCCCTTATATTGGTCGAGGCTGTATTCCTTGCCATCGGCGGCCGGGAGGGTGAAGTCAGGCGCGGTCTGGCCCACGTCCACCTTGGCGGAAGCGGTCAGCGCGAGGGAAAAAATTGATGCGGCGAGAAGAAGATTTCTAATGGTTTTCATAGCTGTGGAGGAGTTGTGTTTAGAGAATGACCCGAGTTGTTCGAATTTGTTCAAATAATATTAATCGCCGACAGATGAATTTCGTCAAATTACTTGCGCCGATTTCCCAATGAGGCAAAGTTCAGCCCATGCAGGCAGATGAGATTTGGCAGGAATTGAAACGTGAGGCGGAAAACGTGGCTCGGCGTGAGCCCGCGCTGTCCGGTCTCATGAACGAAGTCATCCTGCAACGTCACAGCCTGCAAGAGGCCCTCAGTGTGCGCCTGTCGCGCAAGCTGGCCTACCACGCCACGCCCGAGGGCTACCTGAAAGAGATATTCATGGAGGCCTTCGACCAGGACCCCAACCTCTCCAAGCGCGTCATTAACGACATCCAGGCCGTCAACGAGCGCGACCCGGCCTGCCCCAATGCGCTCTATCCGGTGCTGTATTTTAAGGGATTTCAGGCGCTGACCTGCTATCGCATCGCGCATCACTTGCTCATACATGAGCGAGAGGACCTCGCCTTCTATCTGCAAAGCCTTATCAGTGAAGTTTTTGCGGTAGATATCCACCCGGCCGCTAAGATCGGCTCTGGCATTCTCCTCGACCACGCTACGAGCTTTGTGGCGGGCGAAACCGCCGTGATCGAAGACGACGTCTCCATCCTGCACGAAGTCACTCTCGGCGGGACCGGTAAGGAAAAGGGCGACCGCCACCCGAAAGTGCGCCATGGCGTGCTCATCGGCGCGGGTGCTAAATTACTGGGCAACATCGAGATCGGCCAATGCGCCAAGATCGGTGCCGGCTCGGTCGTGCTGACCGATATACCCGCGCATAGCACCGCCGTTGGCGTGCCCGCGCGCGTAATTGGTGTCGCCAGCGAAGACGAGCCCTGCCGCGCCATGGAGCACCGCTTCAGCAACTCGGAGTCTTAGCCAGCCTCCGGCTGGACCGATAAATTTGCACATTGTGCACATGCCACTCCGCTGAGGCGGCTTGTCCCGCTCAGCGGGACTGCGCCCTACCCTTTTCGCGCAATGCGCGAAACTATCGATGCAATGGGACGCTGCCCGGACGCTGGTGATCCCAGGGGAAGGTCCAGGAGTAGTCGCGCTCGTGTCGCCACATGGTGAACTCTTCGAACATCTTGCCCGGGTTCAGAATGCCATTGGGGTCGAGCGCGTCCTTGATGCGCTTCATCGCGGCAATCTCCGCCTTGCTGTGTTGCAGGTGCATGAAGGGGCTTTTCGCCAAGCCGATGCCATGCTCACCGGTGATCGCGCCGCCGAGCTCCACCACTTTCTCCATGAGCAGTTGCAGGCCGCGCTCGGCCTGGGCGCACTGGTCGGGGTCGCCGTGGTCATACATCAGGTGGACGTGGAAGTTGCCATCGGCCACGTGGCCAAAGGTCGGCGTCGCGAGCCCGGTCTGCTTCTTCAGCTCCAGGGTATAGCGGATCAGCGCCTCGTAGGACTGCACCGGCACAACGATGTCTTCGTTGAGCTTGGTGTCGCCCATCTGGAACATCGCCTGCGAGCAGGTGCGCCGCGCCTCCCAGAGAGATTCAGCCTTTTCCGGATCACTGGTGTGGCGGCTGGCCAGGGCGCGCTCGGTAAAGAGCGTTTGGACGACTTTTTTCGTTTCCCGAACGGCGGCAGGGTGGCCATCCAACTCCAGCAACAGCAGCGAGCAATGCGGCAGCTTGGGGAAAAACGGGCCGCCACGGCGACGCTGCGCGCAGTCCACGCTTTGCCGGTCGAGGAACTCCAATATGCTCGGGACGACGCGTAAGCCGAGCAGCTTTTTAACCGCACGCAGGGCCTGGGTTTCATTTTGAAAAGCGGCGAGGCAGGTCCAGCGCGCGGCAGGCTTGGGGATCAGCTTCAGGGTGGCGCGGGTGACGACACCCAGCATGCCCTCAGAGCCGATCCACAGGTCGCGCAGATTCAAGCCAGAGGCAAATTTCTTCAGCGGTGCGCCCCAGCGGACGGGTTCGCCGGTCGGCAGGAAGCCCTCCAGCTCGTAAACGTAGTCACGCGTTACGCCATACTTGGCACCACGGAGGCCACCGGCGTTGGTGGCGATATTTCCACCAATCGTGCAGTGTTTGAGCGAGGACGGGTCAGGCGGGTAGAACCAGCCTTTGCGCTCGGCGGCATCGTTAATATTCTTGGTCACGGCACCGGCCTCCACGTGCGCCATGCCCGCGGTGGCGTCGATGCGAATCTTCGTCCATCCGGAAAGATCGAGCACCCAGCCGCCCTTTACCGGCGAGGCCGCGCCCGTCGTCGCCGAGCCCGCACCACGCGGGGTGATCGGCACACGCAGCTCGTTGGCCAGGACGAGCAATTGCTGCAGCGCGTCATCCGTTTGGGGGCGGACCACCGCATCGGGCCGAAACCGCAGGCGCGCGCTGTCGAGCGAGCAGCGGGCAAGGTCTTCCTCGGCGGTGCTCACGGCATCGCCTAAACGCCGGCGTAGCCGGGTAAGCTGGGATTTATTCGTCACCCGCCCATGCAAAGCGGTAATCCGCCGCAAGGCAAACCGGGACTGTAACGGATCGTCAACAATTCCCCCGGCTGCGCCGTATGAGTACTTTCGCTTAAACCAATATCCATCATTGACGAAGGCCAAACATCAATAATGATATTTCCTAATGGGTGATTATACACCAAAACCATCCCGCCGCACCGAAGAAGCCCGCGCCGAGCGAGAGTCTAAAGCTCAACGCGCCCAGAGCGCTTACAGGTGGCAATCTGCGATTAAAAAACTCGTCATCATCGTCTTGCTGTTGGGACTGCTCGCTGGCCTGGGCTACTATGTGTATCCAATGGTCAGGGCCGAGGCCGAACAGAGCGAGGATGCGTCTACCGAGAACAGTATCAGCGTAGAAACTATCGTCGAGAAGGTTACGGATACCGTCACGCAGCAAGCTCCCAGAGACGACAGCTACACCGTGACGGAGAAAGTGCTCATCCCCGGCAGCCTGGTCGATAAATCCAAAGACCGAACCCAAAAGAGCAAGGAGTACGCGGATTGGGTCGACCCGACCTATATTTTAATCTGCCGTGGCAATACCACCCAGAACACGGTCTACTTCCAGACCAACGAGGAAGACTTCGACAAGGCTTTTGTCGGCGCAAATGCACAGCACAGCTACGTAGACCATTGGACCAAACTGACCTACGAAAAATACTTGAGATTAACTCGTGGCAGTCGCAGTCCCTAGGCAACACCCTCATTTTGCTCGCACTTTAACCGGCAACGAAAAGCCCAGAAATTAAACCAACCACCAAGCGCTTTCACCCATGGCCAAGCTGAATCTGACACCACCACCCAACGATAACAACAAGCCCCCGCCACAGGTCGGCACTGGCAAAAGCCGAATCCAGGCTCACAAGAAAAAACGGGCGAAAACCAAGGTAAAGCACGCCGTCGGCGGTGTCTGGAGCACCCTCATGACCGTCCTTGGCCTGGCAATTTTGGTGAGTGCGCTATACGGGCTTTATTATCTCTGGCAGAACAAGGACAACCTCACCCTCGACAACATCATCCCGGCCGGAGATCTCGTCATCAAGCACAAGGAAACCATCCCCGGCTACACCATTGATAAGCCGCGCGAGGAGAGACAGGCCAGCAAAGAATTCAGTGAGTGGGTGAGCCCACGCCACATCATCATCGTTCAAAGTAGCGTCACGAAGCTCACCTACTACTACGAGCTCCCGGAGAGACAATTTCAGCAACTAAGCCTGGGCCAGAAGATCCCCAAAGATGAAAATTCCGGCTGGCGAAAGCTCAGTGAATCAGAATACACCTTGGCCCAAAAGCGTGTAACCGAAACCGAAGCCGAGTAGAGCACTTACACGCTCCGCCGCGCCTCGGCACCCCGGCAGACCTCATACACCGCATAGCCAGCGAACAGCCCCGGGAGGATGTTACATGGCGTGCGCCAGTCGCCTGCCAGGTAAACGCGCCGATTGATTACGGCGTTTTCCTCGCTGCAATAGGCCTCAAAGCTGGGCACACTGACCGGATTCATCACGCGGCTTTTCCACCAGGGATCGGGGTAAACCTCGTTCTGCACGCGGGAGCCGTCGCGCAGCATGGACCAGCGGTTCAGCCAGAAACCGTGGTTCACAAAACCCACTGCCAGCCGTTTGCCGATGCGCAGCGCCTGCTGAAGAATTTCGTGTGAGTTGCTGAGCTCCTGCAAGGTGCGCGAGCAAACCACCCAATCGAAGGACTGGTCGTCAAAATTCGGCAGCAGATCCATCAAATCCCCCTGATAGGCGGGCACGCCGCGCTTCACGCAAGAGGTGATTTTGGCCAAATCGTTGTCGATTCCCACCGCGTAGCACTGCTTGCGGTTCATCAGCTCTTCGAGGAGAATTCCGCGCCCACAGCCCAAATCGAGCACACGAGCGCCCTCCGCAATCCATTCGAGTAGGATTTGCTGGTCCATTTCGCGTTTGATGGCGTGGCGTCCCATAAACGAATCAGCTTGAGACATTCGTTGGCCGAGTAAACGCATTTTTATGCGCAAATAGGGTGCAAGTTGGTGACTAATGTCTTGCCCCGCTCGCCGCCGGAGGCTTACGTGACGGCATGGATAAGCTCGACGAAATCTTTCAGCAGCAGGAAGCGCTCAACAAGCGCATCGGGGTCGATACCAGTACCCTGACCCAGGAAGAGAAAATCAAGTGGGTGCTCAACTACACCCGCGCTATGCAGCAGGAAACCGCTGAGCTGATCGACTCCGTCCCGTGGAAATGGTGGGCCAAATACCAGGAATTCGATGAGCAAAACGCCCGCGTGGAAATCGTCGATCTGTTTCATTTCCTCATTTCCGCCGCCCAGGTGTTAGGCATGTCCGCGGACGACGTTTACGAAGCCTACACCAAGAAAAACAAAGTAAACCACGCCCGTCAGGACAGCGGTTATACCGTCAAAGACGAGGCTGACTCCAAGCATATTTAGTCGCCGCATCGCCGGCTAATATCCCCGATGTATCATTTCAAACTTGCCCGACACACCGACCCCCGCGAGGCCGGTAAATGCCTCTTGCGCGAGCTACGCAGTTGGGCTGATGAATGCATCAATCGCTACGCGGACGAAGACCCGCTAGACACGCCAGACCAAGCCATCTACGCCACCGGCTGGATGCCGCTCATGTATTTTGAGCCCGCCTACCCCGGCCTGCGCTTCCTCCACCAGCTACGCGACAAGACCGCCAAGCACTTCCAGAGCTCCGACGCCTGGCGCCACGGCTACTGGCGCATGGCCGACGTCACCCGTGGCATGGCGCATTTTGAAATTTTCCTGGCTCAACTGGCCCGCCTCGATGACGATGTGGCCACCATTGGGCAGCTCCTCGATGCGGCCGAGCACCTCGGCAACTGGAGCGACCAGGTCGACCCGTGGTTCGATGCGGCCCATGGCGTCTTCCCGAGCCATACCTTTGGTGCCGAAGGTTTCCAGAAAGACCAGTCCCCGGCATTTAATACGCCGGAGCTCTTTCACTGCATTTCCCTGGCGCTCTCGGCCTATCGGACCAATCGCTCTGATCGCTACGCCAAGTGGGCCCTCGCCTATGGCGGCCGCTGGGCAGACGCCATTCTGGCTGGCAACAAGCTGCCCGTCGGCCTCGACGCAAAGGGCCCCGTTTACGAGCCCGCCATTGCCAACGACCCGCGCGAGAACCTCCACCGCGCCGAAGCCCTGTTGAGCGCGGGAGCCGTCGAAAGCCTTCTCAAGCTCTCCAACATCTCCGGCGAGCAATACTACCGGCAAGCGGCCGAGGCGATCATCGACGCCCTCCTGCCCGAGCTCATGGACCCCGACGCCGGGGCCCTTGCCGCCGCCATTCGTTTTTATCGCCGCATTACCAAGAGCGATCGCTACGACCAAGCAGTCCTGAGCGAGCTTGCCCACCTGATCCCTACCGGCGTGGAGGTGGTCGATCTCGACATGGCCCCCATTTTCGATGACGACATCCTCGGCATTGGCAAATACTCCGACCAGCCCCACTGGAAGGAAGACGGCCAAATGCGCCAGCATAATCCGATCTTCATTGGGTTGGCCGCCGAAATCACCAACGATCCCGCCCTCGCCGCCTGCGCGCTCGACTACGGCACGGCCTACCTTTCCCTTGCCCAGCGGGCCTTCCCCGATGGCCGGGAAGACAGCGCCTCCGCGCGCACCGTATCCGCCGTCGCCCGTGGCCACGCCCGGGACAACGGAGCCGGCATCGTGACCGAAGTGCTCGTGCCGCTGATGGCGCGCTTTAAGTAAGCGGCGTAGCGTAGGTCGGTCTCTTTAGAGGCCGACATGTATTTCAGGCCGAAAGGCTAAGCATAGCCAACATGCGGATGGCTGAAGCCAACCGCGCACGCCGTCAGCCTCTTACTGCCCATCCGTTGACAGCGGGTCAAAAACGGCTTCCCTAAAGAGGCAAAATACATTCCACTTTGCCCATGCCCGAAGAAACCCAAGACTTGAAGCAGCTGATCACCGGCATCGCCAAGCAAGCGCGCGCCGCATCCCTGGAGCTGGCCGTGCTGGACGCCGATGCCAAAAACCGCGCACTCGACATCCTTGCCGAGCGCATTGTCGCGGCCACTGACGAGCTTCTGGAGGCCAACAAGAAAGACTTGGCCGCCGCCGAGGCGCTGGAGCTGGCCAAGCCCATGGTCGAACGACTGACTTTTACCCCCGAGCGAATCCAAAAGATGGCCGACGGCGTGAAAGAAGTCGCCGCGCTGCCCGACCCCGTTGGCGAGGAGTTGGAAAAAATCGAGCGCCCCAACGGCCTGGACATCCGTAAGGTCCGTGTGCCGATCGGCGTCGTGGGTATCATTTACGAATCGCGCCCCAACGTGACCATCGACTGCGCCGTGCTTTGCCTCAAAAGCGGCAATGCCGCCATCCTGCGGGGCGGCAAGGAAGCCTTCCACACCAACATGGCCCTTGCCAGCATCCTCGAAGGCGCGTTGGCCGAGGCGGGCATTAATCCGCATGCCGTCCAGCTTGTGCCGACGGTGGACCGCTGGGCGTTGACCGAGCTGCTCAAGCTCGACCAATACGTCCACTGCATCATCCCCCGTGGCGGCGAGAGCCTGATCCGCTTTGTCGCGGAAAACAGCCGCATCCCCGTCATCAAGCACTACACCGGCGTGTGCGCGATTTACGTGGATGTCGACGCCGATGCCGACATGGCGGAGTCCATCGTCATCAACGCCAAGACCCAGCGTGTGAGCGTCTGCAACACGATTGAGAATCTGTTCATCCACCGCGAAGCCGCACCAGACCTCCTGCCCCGCCTTGCCCGCGCCCTGGAGTCGAAGAACGTCGAGCTCCGCGTTGACCAGGATGCTGGCCGCATGCTGGAAAAAATTAATGCCGGTGGCATCTCCCACGGTGTGCCCAGCCTGGAGTTCCACTACGCAACCGAAGACGATTTCTACGCCGAATACCTGGACTACAAAATCGCGATCAAGCTCGTGGACGACGTCGCCGAAGCCGTGGCCTGCATCAACAAGTATGGCAGCGCACACTCCGACGGCATCGTGACGACCAACGAGACCACCGCACGCAAGTTCCTGCAAGGCGTGGACTCCGCGACGGTTTACTGGAACGCCAGCACCCGCTTCACCGACGGCTATGAGTTTGGCCTCGGCGCGGAAATCGGCATTTCCACCGACCGCCTGCATGCCCGCGGACCGATGGGCCTGCGCGAGCTCTGCTCTTACAAGTACCTGGTCTTCGGAAACGGTCAGATAAAGTAAAGCCACCCCCTTGCTGAGTCACCAAGCGGCGACTAGTTAGCGCATTCGCCATTAGGAGCATCTTGATAAGTTCAGTCAACTACCGTAATTATAAATCACTGAAAACCATACACTTATAGACTTGATTGCGCACGCAAGGTCTTTATAAACCTAAAATATGAAGACTAGTATCTCACCCCAGAAACTGTCTGATTCGCTGCGCCATAGTCCGGAGAATTGGTTTCTTATCGATGTTCGGAGCCCCGGAGAATTCCGGAGCGGCCACATCCCCGGTGCCTCGAATTATCCGATCAACAAATTCACCGCAGAGACCGCAGAGCAGCTTCACCAAGCCGCCAACGGGCGCACCGTATGCCTGATTTGCCAGTCCGGCGTTCGCTCGCAGAAGGCGCTTGGCATCTGGCATTCCTCCGGTCTGGACAACGTCGTCGAGCTCTCGGGCGGGATGAACCAGTGGCCGGGCGAAGCCGGTATTGAGGGCTCTCAGGGATTCTCACTCAGCCTGGATCGACAGGTAAAGGTGGTCGCCGGGCTCAACGTGCTCGTAGGCACCCTACTCGGCGCATTCATCAACCCATGGTTCCTCCTGATCCCCGGCATGTTCGGCATCGGCCTGACCTTCGCCGGTCTCAGCGGCCAATGCGGCTTGGCCATTGTGCTGACCAAGCTCCCCTGGAACCAGTAGCACCACCTAACGCGAGTCGATTCCGCTGGGCGGGGGCTCGGGCGGCGGAATGCCGCGAATCTGCGCGAAGTTGCCCTCCTCACAGGCGGTCACAAAGCCTTCAGTGTAGGCCTTTAGCCGATCCCACAACTCGCGGATCGCAACGGCTTCCTGGTCGGTAATTTTGTTGTCGAGCGCGGCCTGGGTGATCTCCGACAGCATGGCGGCAAACTGACGGACGATCTCATTCGTCGCCGGCATGTAGCGATAGGCGCGCGCGGCACTTTCGGGGTCGCGGATAAAGACGCCGTCGGCCTGCTGGCAAAGCCAGTGGAGCACGTCGTTATCCGGCGCAACGGAGTTAAGCTGCACCGCGCGATCTAGCGGGTTGATCGCGCCGCTCTGGCCATCGCCCACCGCCTGCGACCACTTATACAGCAGCGAAACCGAAACGCCGATTTCATCCGCAATTTGCTTGGGGCTTTGGTCCGCAAAGCACGCTTTGACCACCTCGTGAGATTTCATGACAACTACATTCTGCGAGAGCCCACTCCCACTGGCAAGCATTTGGAATGAGGAATTCTAGCTAAACAGCGCTCCGCTGAGAATCCACATCGCCCTGCAAACGGGCAGTAAAATAAATGGCAGTCGCCGGTCAATTTAGCACTGGCATTACCAACAGCATCTTCCTAACCTATCGCTACTTACCGGCCAACCATATCCTGTCATCTGCCATGCTCGATTTCCTGAAAAACCTGTTTAAAGCCGGAGGCGCGTCTGCCGATGGCCTCAGCCAGACCCAACGCGAAGCCATCGTCGATCTGCTGGTCTTCTGCATGTATTCCGACCGCACTGTATCACTGGCTGAAGACCAGCTAATCCAACGTCGGCTCGAAGCCATGGACTGGCAGGCCGTGGAGACGATGGATAACTACTACGACCGTGCCGTGACCCGCGTGCGCGACATCCCTAATCTTCCGGAGGCACGCCAAAGCTTTCTCGACCGTATTTCGGAGAACCTCGGAGACGCCGCCACCCGCGAAAAAGCCTTCCAGCTCAGCAACCAGCTGTTTCTCAGCGATGGCGTGGAAAGCCCGGATGAGAAGGAGCTGGAAAAGGAATTACGCGCCGCCCTACTTTAAGGCGGGCTTAATTGCTTTGACGACTCCCCTCCGCCCCAATAACCTGCAACTAGTTTCCTTGGCGCAGGTCAGTTAGGCGACGGCCATGGTTGACTACTCTGTTTTGGATTTCAAACTGCAGCTGCAATCCCGCTCTCTACGGGAAAAGATCACCCTGATTATTGGGCTGACCGGCATAGTATTGCTCGCCCTCTCAGGCATGGGCATGGTCATTTACCAGACTTATGACGGCCTGCGCACTCTGGAGCACGAGCTAAAGAGCAATGCAGATCTGCTCGGCTACCAGGTGGCGCTTGCCATTGATCGAGGCGAGCCCTCCGAGGCCAAGGCCGTGATGACGCTCCCCCTGACCCAGGACCATCTAAACTGGATTAGCTTCACCACTGCCACCAACGCTCAAGTCTTCAGCGACGCAGCATCCGGGCATCAGCCAATGCCCGTCGGGGACAAGGCAAACTTCGACGCCATGACCATACAGGGTGGCGAAGCCGTCTATTACCATCAGGTAGAGCACAATGGCAAAACCTACGGAGTGCTCGCACTGGCCTCCAGCCTGACGCCGCTCTGGCAGTCCATTGGCTATGGCCTGCTGGCCACCTCATCCATTCTCATCGTTTGCCTGTTTGTCGCCCATCGCCTGTCCTCAAGGCTGCTGGACTTTATTTTGATCCCGGTTCGTCAACTGGCAGAAACCGCCGGGCGCATCACCCGCTCGAACAACTTCTCCCTGCGCGCGATTAAAAACTCCAACGACGAGCTAGGCCAACTAACCGATGCCTTCAACCACATGCTCGCCCATATCGAGGCACGCGAGGCCGAGCTGGAGCAGGCCAGCCGGGAGCTCGAAAGCAAGGTTAAGCAGCTCAACCGCGAGCAGGAGCAACTCAGCAAAGCCCAAATCCGTGAACGCCGCCTGCAGCAGCGTCTGGTGATCGCCCAGCGCCTGGAATCACAAAACCTGCGCAACGCCAAGGAACAGGCCGAGACCTCCAGCAGCGCCAAATCCGAGTTTCTTGCCTCGATGAGCCACGAGATTCGCACGCCGATGAACGGCATCATGGGCTTCGCCTCGCTCCTGCGCGAAACCGATCTGGATGAAGAGCAAACCGAACTGGCCGATATCATCCACTCCAGCGCCAACAATTTGCTCACCTTGCTCAACGACCTGCTCGACTTTTCCAAGATCGAGGCCGGCCGCATCGAACTGGACTTCTCCCCGTTTGACCTCGAGTCCCTGCTGCACGAAACCGAGTCCATCTTTCAGCACGAGATCGCCCGCAAGGACCTGGACCTGTCTATTCACATCAGCAAGCGCACGCCGCACACCATCGTCACCGACGCCAGCCGGCTGAGACAAATCCTCTTCAACCTGGCCGGCAACGCCATCAAGTTTACCGACGAAGGCTCGGTCGAAATCCACGTCGACGCCATCCCCGTTAGCAGCAAAGAGGTGCTCACCGAATACTCCCTCAACATCGAAGTGCGCGACAGCGGTATCGGCATCGCCGAGGGCAACCAATCGCGTATCTTCAATTCGTTTACCCAAGTCGACGCCAGCGCCACGAAGCGTTTCGGCGGTGCCGGGCTTGGGCTGGCCATTTCCAAGCGACTCACCGAGATGCTGGGCGGCGAGATCGGCGTTCGCAGCAAGCTGGGCCAAGGTGCCACATTTTTCATCAATATCCCGGTCCGCGCCGCCGCACCGCCCAAGGAGAAGGTTCTGGAAGCACCCGTTACCCTCGACGGCCGCCAGCTCCGCGTGCTCGTTGCCGAGGATAGCCCGGTCAGCCAGAAATTACTCTCCGCCCTGCTCCATCGCCGCGGCCATCAGTGCCAAGTTGTCGACTCGGGCGAAGAATTGCTTCGCGCCTACGTGCCGGGCGATTTCGATGTGGTCGTGGCCGACGTTCACATGCCGGATATGGACGGGCTGACCGCGGTTGCCAAGATTCGCAAACGTGAGTCTGCCGCCGATCGCACGGGGTTCATACCGGCGTTCATTATCATCATTACCGCAGACGCCGTCAACGCAACCCGGCAGGACGCGATGAAGGCCGGTGCCGACGAATACATGAACAAGCCCATGGTCAACGAGGAGTTTTACCAAATGCTCCAAAAGGCCCGCAACCGCCTCGAACACCGCTTCACCCAACCCTGATCGTGCAGGCGAACGGACATTCAAAAGAGTGGATCGCCCCTAACCTGGATTGCCATAAGTCCATGAAGATGAGCACCAAAGGTGCGATCACATACAAGCCTAGGGTCAGCGTAAGTCGCAGGCCGACCGGAGTGCAGCCCTAGGTATTAAGCGCAAATCAGTCGCCTGAGCCCTGAAGGGGCGGCTGCAAGAAGCATGATGAAGCCGTGCTTTCAGCACTCCAATAATCAGTGGATCATTATCCCAGGGCTGCGCTTCGTCGCTACGCTCCTTGCAAACCCTAGGCTAATATGTGCCCGCGCCATTGGCGCTCAGATTGATTGTCCGTTGGCCCTGGAGCGTCCGTAGCTGCCGCAGTGTCGGCATGGTGCAAAACAAAACCCCACTCTCCGAGGAAAGCGGGGTTGCAAAATTGATCGAATCGAAGTCTTAGGAAAGACCGTCGATGGCTTCTTCGCGGGTACCGTAGATCGGGAAGATCGAGGTGAAGCCCGAGATTTCGAAGACTTGCTTTACGTTCGGGTTCAGAGAAGACAGGGCAATAGAGCCATTCAACTTCTTGAACTGCTTGGCAGCAGCCAAGAGGACACGTAGACCGGCGCTGCTGATGTAGTCCAACTCACGGCAATCCACGAGCACCTTCTGCTCACCGGCTTCCACCAGTGCGTTAAGCGTTTCTTCCAGCTGTCCTGAAGTGCCGGCGTCGAGGCGGCCTTTCAGGCTAACAATGTTGATGCTGTCTTGTTTTTCCTGGTTGATTTCCACAGTGGTACGGGGGTTAGTAAGTTAGTTGATACTTAGAATTTATGTGACCAACAAACGGTTACATCAGTTCAGAATCAAGACTATTTATCACCGCCACAGGGCATACCGGCCTTTTACCCGACTACCCCTGCCGCAGAGGGCATACTGTCACCTTGGTGTAACGTCCTTGCCCTGAAAATCTCACGATTGCCCAACGGAGTGCCAAATTTTCGAGTGACTGTAACAAAAACGGAGTGCTTCTCCAGCCTCAGCAATAGATTAAGGGGCCGTAGTAGCTAACCGCGTCTATAGGTGTAATAACCCGAAACTCCTGAATCGTTGAGCCATCAGAACGCACCTGCCGCGATCAGCGGTAAGCTCAGCGCTTCAGTTGAACCCAACTAGCGAACGTCCTTGGCCATCCAGTAGAATTACGCAAATGGCGATTTTACACCGGTCAATTCGGCCGATCTCACCCGCAAGCGTTAAACAGCAAATTTCGACTTTCCTCCTTGACTGGAGTGCCGTCAAACGTAGTTTAAACCGCTTTCCTCGTTCTTATTACAGGTTTTCAAAGGTTTTGACCGGCTGCCATTGGCCAATTCGCGAGTTCATTAAAATTCATTGATGAACACCGAATAGTTCAGGCAAAAGCGTCAAAATACCTTTTAAACACGTGTATAAGTCGAAGAATTTCTATAATGCCAGAGTAGCTCAGTGGTAGAGCAGAGGACTCATAAGCCTTTGGTCGGCAGTTCAAATCTGCCCTCTGGCACCATTTTTAAAGCGCGAAAAGCGCTGATTTAGAGCCGTTTACAAAACGGCTATTTTTGTTTCTTCGTATGGACCTCTCTTTTTACGAGCTCGGCGTAAAAACTTACGAATGAATCTCTACACGGCATTATTCAAAGCGGTGCATCGGCCGTTGCCAAATGTATAGCCACTACAGAACATTTATCGCTAGCCCCGAAGAATGTCCAATAATGCTCGCGGACAATGATTAGGCTCGCCCTCTGGTGGCATGTGGAGTATCGTGTATGGAAAGATGAAATGGTAAAAACCTGAGGTCAACGTGACCTCAAGCGCCTGCTAAGTATCGGCGACTGTCAAACCGAGCGTCGCCGACTGTTGCCCGAAGTGTCGACGACACTCCCAATAAGCGTCGCCGACGCTTCAACCAGAACAAGGTAAGGGTTTGACCGAAAATAAGCCGGGTTGCACATCACGCATAGGGCAGTGCTTGCTCCTGTTGCCACTTCGGACTAGCCAATCTACACCGAAGAGTCTCACGCGCAAGCTGCGTGATAGGATGGCGGAAAACGGCCTTGTAGCTCAAAGCAATCCCGGGCCTCCAGCCATTGCCCTCCGTGGCATGGAGTAGATCGACCTTTATCGCAGAGCTTTGTCATACTCCAAAAAGGAAGCATTTCATTGCCATTTCTCTTTCAGCAAAATTGGCACACCTACCGTTGGTTATACCTTGCCACTACTGTCGAAGAGAAGCCGCAAGCTGAGCATACAATCCGAGAGCAAATGGTTCGATCGTTCGGCGGCGCGTATGCTGTGAGGCTTCACCCCGCTTATTATTTGGCGCGACACAGCCCAGCCAGCCATCTGGCTCCAAATAGCGGCCAACACCTTCCCATGTTCGCTGCGCGCACTGCCTGGCCTCATCGCCCAGCAAGCCAAGCGAATGCCCCGTCATCAATGCCGCCGCGATGCCACAAGAGCCAGAACTATCCGGCGGAAAACCCGGCTCATCGAGAAAGTTATCCCACAAGCCATCTTCACGTTGCCGCGCAATAATCCACGCGGCTCTCTCCACAAAATGAGCACATAGTGAAGCGCTCTTATCCACGCCCAGCACAGAGAGACAGCGCGCAATCCCAAGCAGATACCAGCAAATACCCCGCGTCCAATTTCGGAAACTCCGCCCATGCTCACCGGAGCGGAGATAGATATCGCCTGCGTAAAAAAGCTGCTCGCGGCGTAATTCCAGTTGATGTAACGCAAGCAATTGAAGCGCCTCGTCACCACGACCTTTGGACAAAACAGCCAGCGGATAAGCCACCGTATAGCAACCTTCCGCCGTTATTTCGACGTTTAGGATTCGTCCATCATTATTTTGTGCGAGTCGATTAAACATCTCTAGTGCCAAGTCACACACCGGATGCCAGGGATCCTCGCGTGCGATAACCGCAACGGGCAACGTCCCTTCGATATTATTAAACAGGTTGAGCACGAGTTCGCCGCGGGGCGATTGGTAGCGCAGCTCATCCGCCTTGACGAAGTAAGACAGCCAGTCGTGAATCGCTTTTTGCCATACCTGGCGATTGGCTGTTTGGCTCAATTGCTGCATGCCATCCAAAACACAACCGCCCATCCAACTGAATTGACAAAGCGCATCCTGCCTAAGTCGTTCTAGTGCGGCCTCCCTCCTCTGCTCGATCGACGCATTATCCTCGACAAAGCAAGGCGCAAAACCGGCGGCCGATGCGATCCACAATGCTCCCTCTCCCTCGATGCTAGTCACGCATAAACGCTTGCTCCCGGCGGGCCAGGCTACGCGCAATCGCTGACCATGAGATGCAAAACTCGCATCGATCTGATGAACATTCCCACAATCATCCTCCAGGCTGACAACGCAATCTGCCCGTAAATCACAAGCAACCATTAAGCTAAGCCAACCTGGCTTCGGATCATCGATCTCAAAAACTAGCCCCGGCAATACCTGCTTCCATTCAATACCCCCAAGTGAACTTTGATTCGTCCCCTCAGATGGAATATAATTTACACGGAGGTTCATGCGAAGGCAGCCCTAGTTTTACGTAAGTTCATGTAGAGAATCATGGGAGGTGAAAAAGTAGATGGCTCCAGCCATGTTATTTTTGAACGAATCCAAATGTCGATTCTCGAAGAACCTCTCATGTGCCGACGCTATTGTCGAGGACGGTGATGTGTTTCAAGATAATTTGCTGATGAAGTCACAAAACAGTCATTCAGTGCTAGATGGATTGAGCAACGCGCTCTGACCTGGGCCGAGATCAGCCATGTCGAAGTGCGTGAGTAAAAGGCCAAACCTTGAGCACTCAAAAGAGAAGTAGCGGGTATCCGGCGCTCAAGACTTCTGTTTTAGGTGCTCGCCCCTTGGGCTGCCAGCTTTCGGATAGCGGCTCCGGTTTCTGTAAAAACAAGTTGCGAGCCTTCGATGGACGCAAAGCACGCATCGCACACGATACCTTAGAAAGCTCCATTGCTTTTTGCCCAACCAATGCATTGAGCAAGCAAGGCTCGTCAAATGACGGAAAAGGGAGCGATACAATCCCATTGTGGAAGCAAAAAGTCGACTACCTCAACAAGCACGACAACCGACCCAAGATAGCCTGACGATTTAATCGACAAGACAGCATGACCTATCGGACCAGATAATGGCTACGGCAATTGAAGGCCATGTTCATAAGTTACCAGAAACTTTCCTTCTTCTTTTATCTTCGCCAAAGTGGGCCTACTTGCTATTAGTGGATCTCGAACATTCAATCGCACCATGCGCGACTACAACTCGCCTATCATTGATTCCGCTCAATGTATAAATTCTATGTTTCCCACTTTGCTGTCTGCTACGTAAAAACCCTATGTAGTTTATTTGCGTTTCTCGCACTTAGTATATCTCTGCATGGGGCTGAGGATGAAGAAATGGTCGTGTATCGGCTCGCCGGACAGTGCGGGGCTCCAAACTTTGACTCGGAGATTGATTCGTTAAGCATCGAATCCCTTCCATATATCTTAGAACAGATCAGGCAGGAGGACTACTATCGTTCGCGGCAGGCCATTTATATTCTCTCAAGAAAGCTTAAGCAGTTTCGAGGGGAATTAAGCGAGGGCGAGGTTGATGCTATGGTTGCAGTCATTACTTCCCGGATCGAAACAGATCCAAGCCTCATGAAGTCATCTTTTGTTACACACACAGTAGCCCGTATTGAAAATCCACAAGTAGCTCAATTAGCCCAACAACTGGAATCCTCAGATGATGAAGATATCTCCGCTGCTGCTAATAGGATCTTAGTAACCCAAGGACTAAAGGATGCGCCAACGCAAAGGACTGAGAAGGAAAGCGACTCAAAACGCGGTGCCGCGAAAGATAAGCAAAGCCTTATACTAGCTGCGGTTACAATATTACTGCTCTCTATCGGATTAATTTACTGTAGAACTCGCAACAAGCGATCCAAACTAACGCCGAGTTCGTAAAAACCGACGAAAGACCAAGCACCGGACTCTACATCGGTAAAATTCAACGTAAGCCCAACGCAAAGCGACTATGACCCATGCTTGACAGGTTATTCGGGGCGTCACCGAGAATGGGAAATAACTCGAAGGTGGTGACAGGGTGAACAATTCTCCGGTGGAAGGTCCACTGGCGTCAACTTTTGTGGGTTCACATTGGAGCGGGTCGACCAAGCGGGGTATGCGGGGGCAGCGACACCATCAGTGCGCTGCTATCGCCAGAGAAGGCACCGACTATGCAGCAACGGCGGCACACTTGCCAAGTGGTTGGTCTTGCAGGTTTAACCCTAACGCATGGACTATGACTGGTCTGACATAGATTTCGCTCAATATTTAAATTCTACGTTCGATCCCTTTCCTGTTTCCTTCTTTCACTTATATTGCAGATGAAGCAAGAGGTCGGTTCCAGTCGTATATTCATAGTAATCCATTTCGCAATATTTACTATTTTTCTCACTCATACATTCAGAGAGCGCATCAATATCCCAAGTAAAATAGAATTTACTACCAAGCACTAGAGTTTTTAGGTTCTCACGAGAGTTACCACTACGAAATGATTCAATGAAGCTTTCAACTTCAGAATTATACTTCCGTGTCATCTCCTCACGAAAACTCTCGAGCGACTTGTAATACCGCTCGAAATTGGAATCGACTATCATAGGAACGTTTATCTCTGTAATAAGATAATAAACTGATGAAAATACGATCCCAAGCTCTGATGATAACATCTTAGGAACATCGCAAGCAATCCATAGCGTGTCTTTGTCCATAGCTACTTAACTACATGATAATGGAACCAAGGAGAAAAGGTTTCATTCAGAATTTTTGGTCCTGCCTGAAAATAATGTGTATATGGCGCAGGATGATTACCCTTTCTTCTACCATGATAATCCACACGGAAAATTTGTTGTGTAGGTTTGCCCCCTGATTTAATTCCAAAGCCCAAAAGCCTGCCACCTTCCGAACCAGCAACTGCTTGAACTTTAAATTTCCATACGCGAAGAGGGACTTTCAAAGGCAGAGAACTATCAGAAGGGCCTTTGCTAAAATTCCCAGGCAATGAAGGTAAGTATATTACAAATCTAGAACGGTTAGCATTCTTCACTGCTCTTCTTATCAAAGATGTATGATGCTTATTTATCAACTTAACAATGTCGGGTATTCTTGGCGCAATTGCTCCCATAATATCAAGTATATGATCACTGTTCATTGCTCTCAACTTTTTCAAATCGTAACTACCGCCTGTAGAATTATTCACAGTATTTGAAAAATTATTTACATAAGTCTTTATAGCACCATTCTGCAACGCTGAGACTATGTCTTTAATCAAAATAAAGGTATCGATGAATCCAGCAACACGCCAAGCTACATTAATCGCTGGGACAGCCATTGACATAACTTTTGAAAGAACACCCATTGCGGCAGATAAAGATGGCAGACTAAAATTGCCACTCGGGTCTATGTAACTCATCGGGTTTGCATTTCCATAGAGGTATTTATGCAATGTATGCGGATCCGTGCTCCGGCCCTCGTAGGTATCCAGCGTGTGGAACCTGCCCGTCTCGGGGTTCATATATCTGGCTCTGAGAAAATACATGCCTAGGTCGTGGTCCCACTGCTCACCGGTGTAGAGGTAGCTGTTGGGTGTTAGTCCCTGAACGTTGATCAAGTTGCCCCAGGCGTCGTAGGTGTAGGCGTCGCTGATTAGGCCATTCTCGTCGGCTAGGGCGCGGACGGTGCCGAGGCCGTCATAGAGGTAGTAGCTCGTTTCCCAGCCAGTGGGCGCATCGACCGGCATGAGCTGGTGCTGGGCGATAAGGTCGAGGCCGTAAGTATAGACGCGCTCCGTGGTGAGCGTGCTGTCGAGCTCTTCCAAGACCTGCGCGTAGCCGGTGAGGTTGTTCATGTCCACCAGGTAGTGGGTGACGCCCGCCGGCGCTGACTTGGTGATCCGGTTGCCATCGGCATCGTAGGTGATGTCGATCACCGCGCCGCCTGAAGTCGTGCGGCGCACGAGGCGGTTCATGAAGTCATAGACGTCGGCGTCGCCATCTTCCAGGGTGGTGTTGCCGTTGTCGTCGTATATTGTGCCGTCGAGCCAATCGTTGTCAGAGTAGGTCTCATTTTGCGCTGCGATATCGGGCAGCGTGGAAGTTTGCGTCAGGCGGTTGCCGACATCGTCATACGTCCAGGACGACACGCCGTTGACCGCGAACGGGTCGTTCGTGATCGCCTCCGAGGTGAGGCGATAGAGATTGTCATATGTGTAGTCGACCACGCGACCTGAAGTTTCAGTCTGACGGCTACGGTGACCGGAATCGCGCAGCTCATAGGTGTAGCCGTAGAGCGTGCCAGAGCCACTCGACTGCACCAGATTCGTCAGGCGGTTGAGACTGTTATACGTCCACGTGTGGGTAACGCCGTTAGCGTAGGCCAGCGATTGGAGGTTGCCCACGTCGTCGTAACCATAGTCGTGCTCCAGCGCGGGCTGGGCGGCCCCGGCGTCGTAGACCGTTTCCAGGCGGTTGAGCACGTCGTAATCATAGGCCAGCTCGACCCCGTTGACATTGCCCGAGTCAACGCTCTTGAGGTTCCCCGAAGCATCGTAAGTGTAGCTCAAGTCGCCACGCGGCGTCAGGTGATCGGTCAAGCGGTCGCGCTCGTCGTAGAGCCACTCTTGATAATCCAGCACCACGCCATCGGCATTGGTGACCGTGCCACGGCGACCCGAGCAGCCGCTGCTAGGACCATACTCATACGTCGTCGGATTGCCCCGCTCGTCGAAGCTGAACGCCACCCGGCCAAGCTCCTCGTATAGCGTCGTGGTCTAGACCGGAGCAACACATCCCCATCTGCTGGACCAACATAACCTAATGTCTTGGGGCATCACATTACCATCTGCTGGAGTAACACATTACCATCTATTGCTCCAACACATCCTAATCTCTTTTCAAAAATGATTACCATCGTTTGCCCAAAACGATCCTAATGCCTTTTTGTCACAGTGCTAAAGTCCCGCTGGAGTTCTTTTCTGCTCGGGTGTTTTCCACCACGGAGCCGAGCGACCCTCTCCCTGTCATGCATTCTCAAGAACTGATCAGGAAATCCAAAGAGGAATAAGGAGTGGGATTCTACTTTCTACGTTCGACCCTTTAACTTACCTAGAATTTAACGTTCGCCCCCTTCGCCCTAGTTCGTGAATTTAAAATCTAAGACCAACCGTTGAGAAGTTAAGTTGCAGCTCAAATTCTTTATAGCGGAAACAAATACTTAAAGGCGTTTCATCCTCAACATTACAAGATACGTTTAAATAAGTATTTTCGTAAGCTGCAGTTTCTTTTTTTAGTATATCACCATCTCCCAAAAGGCCAACAATCCCACCTGTTAACGGATCGCAAGTTACCATCAACCCGACTGGATAGTCGCCAATTGAAAAATCGAAGATCGATTCAACTGGATCATTCTTCGCTTCAATTTCTCTATGCAGTAGAGACTCTTCTCTACCGTCATTAATTTTATCAACATCAACTATTAGTTTCATCTCTAAAAATCATCTTGGAGGCATTAGGTTAGGGCCAGCGAGCTTTACGTCAATAGGAACTAATGTTTTTGATCGAGCAACGTAGTGCGTAACCCTTCCAATCCCACCGCCAGGTGCTGGAGTGAAGCGTCTAGAACAAAATGCAACAAACGCACTTACATCGCGGCCTGGATGGCCGTAGAAGCCCATAGACAACGTACGCTGAGTATAAGTAAAATCTATTGGCCAAATATCCGAGGCGTATGCACCCGCAGGAAAACCAGCTCCAAAACCACGACTTGGGCGAAGCACACGCGAAGCTCCAATTGCTACAGCAGAAGCAGGGTCTGTATAATGGAACAATAAACGCCCTTTGCATCGAATCCTTCTCAATTGTTTTTTAAGTTTTTCTGCAGCATTTTTTATAGCCTGAGAAGTAGAATGGACAAAAGCGTGTGCAAGAAGGACCGCTGTAGTTATAGCTGAAGTAACACCATCTACGGCAGCACCAACGGCCCACGTAATGAGACTTTCTCCAACATGATGTAAGGAATCGAGGAAGCTTGGAACTGCCAATAGTGCCAAAGAGCCTGCAATTGCCACACCAATCGCCATATCGTTAATCGAAACGGCCTGATAGCCACTTGGATCAAAACCAAATACAGGGTTCCCATGGGCATACAGGTATTTATGCAGCGTCTGCGGGTCGACATTTCGGCCCTCGAAGGTATCTAGTGTATGGAACCTTCCTGTCTCCGTGTTCATATATCTGGCCCTTAGGAAATACATCCCCAAGTCGTGGTCCCACTGCTCACCGGTGAAGAGGTAGCTATTGGGTGTCAGTCCCTGAGTATTAATCAGGTTGCCCCAGGCGTCGTAGGTATAGGCGTCGCTGATTAGGCCGTTTTCGTCGGCCAGGGCGCGGACGGTGCCGAGGCCGTCATAGAGGTAGTAGCTCGTTTCCCAGCCAGTGGGCGCATCGACCGGCATGAGTTGATGCTGGGCGATAAGGTCGAGGCCGTAGGTGTAGACTCGCTCGGTGGTGAGCGTGCTATCGAGCTCTTCCAAAACCTGTGCATAGCCGGTGAGGTTGTTCATGTCCACCAGGTAGTGGGTGACGCCCGCCGACGCTGACTTGGTGATCCGGTTGCCATCGGCATCGTAGGTGATGTCGATCACCGAGCCGCCTGATGTCGTGCGGCGCACGAGACGGTTCATGAAGTCATAGACGTCGGTGTTGCCATCTTCCAAGGTGGTATTGCCATTGTCGTCGTAAATGGTGCCGTCGAGCCAATCGTTGTCAGAGTAGGTCTCATTTTGCGCTGCGATGTCGGGCAGCGTGGAAGTTTGCGTTAGACGGTTGCCGACGAGGTCGTAGGAGGAAGTCAAAGAACAATTGACTGCTGCCAAGAACGGGGCAATTTAACGCCTAAATAGCATGAACAGTCGCGCCATTACCGAATTTGAGCCGAGAGCCTGCTAGCTGAAAAACGCAGGAGCATGACTGTTTAACCGGGACAGCACCACGCGGAAGGCTAGGTTTTTTGGTCGTTCAGTCAGATGTAGGTGATATTAGCTCCTGAAAACAAGGAGGGTTGGTAGCTGAGAACCTGTTCATTGCGCAAAAACGTTTAAGCACGAAAGTCATTTGGCATATCCTCGGCTATGGTTGGCCTGTAGTTTGACTTTTCATTTAATTACGCTGACCCTAGCTGATTTTTATGGAGTCAACTATTTTTTCCCAATAATCCCGCATAGACTCATAACTGCCCTCTGCATTTAGCTCAATAAAAATAGAAAAATTATTATGCGAAAGAGCTAAAGCCCAACTGTGATTTCCAGGATCGTTTAAATTATTAACTATCCTATGGTGAATAATTTTTTCATATCCGATCACAGGAGATGAGACCTCACCTTCGCGAATAATCGTACTTTTAAGCATTTCATTAACTCCAAAATTCTCACGAAGCATGCTTAAAGATTCAAAATAGGATTCATTGTCAAATTTGAGATCGAACACAAAAGTTACACTACCACTTTTGTTCTCAGCATAAAAATTTGGGAGCTTACTTTTTACAGACAGCCCAGGTGGCAGAATAAATTCAATTCCTCTGAAAGATATTTTTTTCATCATTTATATACCTACAGGAACAACTAAAAACGGTTGAGACTTTCCTTTCAAGCGTAAGAGATAAAATGCTCCTAAGTATCCCCCCTGCTTTCTATTATCACTAGCTTGAACCATGCGCCCTAGGGCAGGACCGAATGGTCCCCCTCGATGAGTGGAAGCAAATGGAAACTCATCTAACTGATACCCCTTAGGAGCCGCTGCTCTGAGATGTCGGTAAGTCCTCATAATCCATCTCCGATTGGACTTGGTTCTTGGGCTTCGAATCCCATTATATCTGAGAACATGCCAAGATGGATTCGTGGCTAAGGCCCCAACATTGAAGCTGTAAATTTGAGGCATAATTGATTTGATGACGAAGAACTTTGGCATTCTCAAGACCTTCTTAACCGTTTCGCCAATTTTCTTCGCTACATCTCTAATAGCCGTCCTCATTTTGTTCAAATTGCTTTTTAAAAGAGCAACGGCTTGACCACTGGCATTTAAAACTTGCAATCGAAATTGTGGACTAACAGCCCACATATATGCAAACGTTAGCGCAACAGATGCGGCTAAAACTTGCTTAACAGAAAAACCAATCATTAGCCCTGCAATTGTTTCATTGCCACTTGGATCCACAAACATCACCGGATTCGCATGCGCATAAAGATACTTATGTAGCGTCAGCGGATCAGCATTCCGCCCCTCGAACGTATCCAGTGTATGGAACCTGCCCGTCTCGGGGTTCATGTATCGCGCTCTGAGGAAATACATGCCCAGGTCGTGGTCCCACTGCTCACCAGTGAAGAGGTAGCTGTTGGGTGTCAGTCCCTGAGTATTAATCAAGTTGCCCCAGGCGTCGTAGGTGTAGGCGTCTGAGATCGAACCATTTTCGTCGGCCAGGGCGCGGACGGTGCCGAGGCCGTCATAGAGGTAGTAGCTGGTTTCCCAGCCCGTGGGGGCGTCGACCGGCATGAGCTGATGCTGGGCAATGAGGTCGAGGCCGTAAGTATAGACGCGCTCCGTGGTGAGCGTGCTGTCGAGCTCTTCCAAGACCTGCGCGTAGCCGGTGAGGTTGTTCATGTCCACTAGGTAGTGGGTGACGCCCGCCGGCGCTGACTTGGTGATGCGGTTGCCGTCCGCATCGTAGGTGATGTCAATCACCGAGCCGCCTGATGTCGTGCGGCGCACGAGGCGGTTCATGAAGTCATAGACGTCGGCGTTGCCATCTTCCAGGGTAGTGTTGCCGTTGTCGTCGTAAATGGCGCCGTCGAGCCAGTCGTTGTCGGAGTAGGTCTCATTTTGCGCAGCGATGTCGGGCAGCGTGGAAGTTTGCGTCAGGCGGTTGCCGACATCGTCATAGGTCCAAGACGACACGCCATTGACCGCGAATGGGTCGTTCGTGATCGTCTCCGAGGTGAGGCGATAGAGATTGTCGTAGGTGTAGTCGACCACGCGGCCTGAAGTTTCAGTCTGGCGGCTACGGTGACCGGAATCACGCAGCTCATAGGTGTAGCCATAGAGCGTGCCCGAGCCACTCGACTGCACCAGATTCGTCAGACGGTTGAGACTGTTATACGTCCACGTGTGGGTGACGCCGTTAGCGTAGGCCAGCGATTGGAGGTTGCCCACGTCGTCGTAACCATAGTCGTGCTCCAGCGCGGGCTGGGCGGCCCCGGCGTCGTAGACGGTTTCGAGACGGTTGAGCACATCGTAATCATACGCCAGCTCGACCCCATTGACATTGCCCGAGTCGACGCTTTTGAGGTTCCCCGAAGCGTCGTAAGTGTAGCTCAGGTCGCCACGCGGCGTCAGGTGATCGGTCAAGCGATCACGCTCGTCGTAGAGCCACTCTTGATAATCCAGCACCACGCCATCGGCATTGGTGACCGTCGCACTGCGGCGCTGCCCGGAATCCGTGTAAACGAAGTCGATGCGCGCGGCGGCATGCGGCAGCTCCAGCGATGGGTGGGTCGGGTCCGCGATGCTGGCCGTCATCCGGTTGAGCTTGTCGTATTCGTAGGTGGTCGTGTAGCCGTTGAAGTCCGTCCGGGTCTTGAGCGCACCGTCGTTGTAATACGTGTAAGTCTCGGTCTGGCCCTCGGGGAGAGTTCGCGCCACACGGCGGCCGAGCGAGTCGTATTGGTAATATGTGGTGCGGCCTTCGGCATCGGTCTGGCTAATCTGATTGCCAAGCTCATCGTAGCCGTAATGCGTTTCGATAAAGGCAGCTGCGGCATCCGGGTCCGGCTGCAGGACGGTGACCAAGCGGCCCAGGCCGTCGTAAACGTATTCTGTGCGCTTGCCTTCTTGGTCAATGGTCGCCGAACGACGTCCAAGCTCGTCGTAGACGGTTTCGGTGATGGTGTTGTCGTGGAAGATAGTCTTGGTTGGACGATTCAGGTCATCATATTCGAACTGCGTCGTGTGCAGGTTCGCGTCGGTGACGCTGAGCTGATTACCATTAAGACTGTAGGCAAAGCTTGTAGTCTGGTTGAGCGCATTGGTGACCGTGCCCCGGCGACCAGAGCAGCCGCAGTTGGGATCATACTCATACGTCGTCGGATTGCCCCGCTCGTCGAAGCTGAACGCCACCCGGCCAATCTCGTCGTAGAGCGTCTCGCTCATCGGATTGTCGGCGAGGTCGGCGTTCCCCAGTATGTCGAGCGAATCGCTCAGGTCGAGCGTTGCCGGGTCGGGCGTGGTCGCGTCCGGGAAGATTGTGGCGATCATGCGACCCAACTCGTCATAGACGAAATATGTGGTGTAGCCCCGGCGGTCGGTCATGGCCACACGCCGGTTTTCCAAGTCGTAGTAGGTACGCTCCTCGGTATTGTCCGGGTAGGCGGTGCGCGTTAGGTTGCCCCGATCATCGTAGAACATGAACGTCGTCTCGTTCTCTTGATCGGTCTGAGTCGCTACCTGCCCGAAGTCGTTATAAGTCGTGGTAGTAAACGTGCCATCGTGGAAGGTCGTGCGAATGACGCGGTCTTCACGATCATAAGCAAACTGCGTCGTCACGTTTTCCGTGCCCAGCACGTTACCCTGCTGGTCATAGAGCGTGCGGCGCTGCGACTGCGAAGTCTGGTTGCCGCGACCATCGTAGGTGAAGGTGCTGGAAGAAAGTAGCACGCCATCAGCGTCACGCACCTGCGTGAGTGTCACGTAACCGGAGCCGTTGTAGGTGTTGGTGGTGACGTTTCCGTCGGCGTCGGTCATCGTCTTGAGGTTGCCCGCGCCGTCGTAGGTGAAGCTGGTTGGGTTGTCCTCGGCGTCAGTCATCGTGAGCAGATCACCGGTGGCTGGATCGTAATCGAAATCGGTAACCTTGCCCTCGGCGTCGGTAATCGTCAGCGGGTTGCTGAAGTTGTCGTAGGTGTAGGTGGTGGTCATCGCCACCGGATTGCCGTCGCCGCCTTTGACATACTGCGTCTCGGTGAGGAGATTGTTCGTCGCCAAGTCATACGCCATCTCGGTTACATTACCCAGCGGATCGACAATGCGTGTCTCGTTGCGATTGGCGTCGTATTCGTAAGTGGTCGTCAGGCCAGGGCCATCAGGATTGTTCGGGTCAACCGTCGTCGTCGCCACTACGTTGCCTTGCAGGTCATATTCGTGAACGGTGACATTGCCCAGGCGGTCCGTGATGGTTTCCTTGCGATTGGGGATGTCGTGCACGAAGCCGATCTCGTTTCCATCGGCGTCCTTCTGCACGATGAGACGCCCGTCGCCGTCGTATTCACTCGCGATGGCTTCAATGCCGCGCGGATCGATGATCGACGTCAGGTGATTCGGGAAGTTGGCGTTTTGGTAGCGGAATTCCGTATAAAGCCCATAGAGCGGCGACTGTGTATCCGTGCCAGTCCGGTCCGTGAACCGGCTCAGGCGACCTTGCGCATCGTAAGTATAACGCAACACGCCACCATCGGGGTCGGTGATTTCGGTAATGCGTCCAGCCGCGTCGCGAGTGAAGGTGATGCTTTTGCCACTACTGTGCGTGATGCTGCTTTCGGTGATCGTCAGAATGTTTTGATTGCGATCAGTGACCTTGCGCAGACCCACGATTTCCTGAATTTCCAACTTCGTGCCATCGGGTGAAGTGTAAACATACTCATCCGGGTCATAGACGCCTTCAAAGTCGTCGAACTGGAATGTGCCGTCTCCGCTATCGATGATCGAGAAGTTGATGCCCGCCTCCTCATGACTGAGCTGGCCTACGGAACCATTAATCGGGCGGAAGCTGATTTGGGCAGCGAAGGGCCACTGACCAATAATCGCAGCATTCTCAGTCGGAGAGTAAGCCTCAAACTGCTCTACCTGATCATCACCCAGTACCACCGAAACCACGATTGGCTCGGCCGGGCTGTAGAAAAGGCGTTGCCCCAAGCCGCTACCACGTGAATCCTGCACCCAGCGAGCGCCAATCGTGCGGTTTTCATAGACCTGCACGGTGCGGATGCCCAGATCCCAGCCGAGACCAAAGTCGCCTTGCAGGGCGCCTCGGCTGTCATAGGCCCGCAAGAGCTGCACAGGAATGCCGCTGACCGGGATACTCAGGTCTTCAAAGGCCAGCGTGAAGTGACCAATCTTCATGCCAGTATCAACGACCACACTGATCGTGTCGCTGACCGATCGCCCAAGTAAATCCGTGGCCGTCAAACGAATATCATAGATACCATTGCGCAGCAGCGTTGGATCAAAGGAACCTATGGTTCCATCTTCGATTGCTTCCGTACCGGAACCAATGACCGTCCAATCGCTGGTGTTTTTAAGCCGCGTTTCCAGAACGTAGTTATCCAGGATATCGCTGGTGACCGAGCCAATGACGTCGGTAGGAGCGGTGATTTCCTGACCTTCGGTGGGAGAGGTAATCAACGCGTCCGGGTTTGGCACGTTACCATCAAGCACCGTGATGCGCAGACCGCCATCGGTGGCGCTATCACCCAGTGAGTCCGTTGACGTAACGGTGATGTCCAGCGGCGTATTCAGCGGCAGACTGGAGCCTGCCAAAGACAGACGATAGGTGTCGGAATTCGGAACCCGGTTACCGAAGCCGATGGAGTCACCGTTCGCGAAGAACTCAACTGAGCTGACACCGTCTTGGATATCGTAGGTAAAGGCGCTAAAGGGGAAGACCTGATCAGCCGCAATCACCACGCCATTATTCGTCAGATCTAGCTCCACGTAGGGAGGATCGATGACCGAAATCGTAACGGATTCTGAGCCTGTCTTAGCACCATCACTGGCGGAGAACTCAATTTGATAAATGCCACGCTGCGTAAAGCTGACATTCGTTTCCAACGCCAAGGCGTTTTCAAATACCGCGGCGCCCGGCCCACTTATCTTGCGCCATTGGTAGGTCAGGCTTCCCGATACCGGCAAGCCGTCGTCGGTAGCGGTGGCGATCAATGGCGTGGAGTTCGCCAGATGAATCGTAGCGCCCCCCGAAACGGTGATCATTGGAGGCAAATTCTCCGGTTCGATCACCGTGACGACTTGCGTGTCGCGGACCGTAAATTCGCCATCGGTGAGCTGATATGCCAAAACATAGGCCCCCGCTTCGCTGAAGCTCGCATTCGTTGAAAGCGGTTCGTTGCGAGGAGTGCCAACCAGAGTCCCAAAGTCATTGATCGGCTGGTTAAATGTAACGCTACCAGGACCTGACTGTTTAAGCCAACGACCGGTAAGTTGGGCACCTTCGTTAAAGCCATCATCAGTCACGATGCCAGCCAATGCCGCACCATCAAGTATGGATACTTCAAACGGATCGCCCAGCTCGACGGTTGGCGCTTGATTGATCGGTGGCAGCACTGAAACGATCAGCGAATCGGTCACTGAAAACTCGCCGTCAGTAACGCTGAGTTGGAGTTCATAGACGCCTTCGGCGGGGAAGTTTAGGAGTGTGTCCTTGCCACTCACATCAAAGACCGGATTCGCGTCACTAAAGCTCACACCTGCGGGACCGGACAGTTGCGCCCAAGTGCCCGATAGTGTACCAGTCGGCAAGCCGTCGTCAAAGGCGGAGGCGGTCACGGTCACTTGGGTGGTGGGACGACGCAGCGTGATATCCTGCCCCAACTGAAGCTGCGGCGCACGGTTGACCGGATCTGTCAGGCATTTACCGCTGGCACCCATGCTATAGGTGGCGGTGACTTCAGCCTGAGTCAGCGGACGGTCATAGATGCTAAATTCATCCAGATAGCCATCGAACTTGTTGCCCCAATCTGCGTAGCCACCTAGATAAAGATCATGCTGTGTCGGAATCGGAATATCTCCGACTATAAGCTCTGTATCCAACTGAGCGTTGCGGTACATCCGCAATGCGCCCGCTGCACGATCATAAACCAGGGCAATGTGGAAAAGGTCGTAGACCACCGGCAAAACGGGGCCATCAATTGAAATCAGGGAGCCATCCGGTTGCTCGATTCGCCAATGGTATTGCGTATCGTCGCCGAAATGACCCCCACGGTCTTCGTGCCAGAACCACATGCGAGGTCCGGAATTATCCGGGCCCACGAAGCCAAATACATTTTTGGAAGCGTCCGCAGCCGGTTTGACCCAGAAATCAATGGCAAAGCCATCTAACGAAGCGCCTAAATCGGTTTCAGCGCTTTGCGCGATGCGCACATAGCCCGAGCCGTCGAAGTTCATGGCGCTACCAACGTGGCCATCGGAAAAGCTCATACGCACTGGGCCACCGTCATTGCCACTTGCCACGTCTTCATAGCTGCGGTTACCGGGCCACCAGCCGACCAGCGCATCCGATGCGCCTAAACCGCAACCGGGACCAACCTGAACAACCACGACGTCACTGGACTGGGCTTGGCCATCGTGAGCGGAGAGTTCCAGTTCATAGACGCCTTCGGCGCTGAAACTGACCGATGAGGTGGGCGAGGCAGGGTCCACCAAGGTTGCCACACCGGGACCATTCAATTGAGTCCAGGCAGTGTCGAGAATCGAAGCTCCAGGAAGACCATCATCCACGACATGTCCGCCCAGCTCGACTGATTCTCCAACCGCACTGACTGCGATGTCATTGCCCGCAAAGACTACGGGCGCTTCATTGGCTCCCGGCAGGCACTTGCCCACCTCACCAGCAGCATAAAGACCGCCGACTTCTTCGGGCATGAGCGCACGGCGATAGACGCTAAATTCATCTAATTTTCCGTTGAATTTCGACCAAGTAATATAGCCGCCTAAGTAAAGCTCGCCATCGGTCGGCGCGGTGAGGTCTGCCACGATGGCCTCTGCGTAAACCTCCGCATTTAAGTAAAGGCGCAACAGGTCGGTTTCCGGATCATAGACCACGGCAAAGTGACGCCAGCCGTCATATTCATCCAGAGTAGCACCAACCAAGCTAACCCGCGAACCATTGGCTTGATCGATATTGAGCTCATACCGGGTGTCGTTGCCAAAGCTTCCATTCATGTCGCGGTGGAAGATATTGATATAACCATCCGCGCCCAACCAGCCGAAGAAGCTGGCGCTGCGGTCGGCATCAATATCGCCCCAGAATTCAATGGTAAAGCCATCGGAAGAATGGCCGACATCAAGGTCAGAGGAAGCGTCCACCCGCACATAGCCCGTGCCATCGAAGCGCATAGCGCTGGCGACATGGCCATCGGCAAAGCTCATCCGCACTGGTCCGCCATGATGACCGCCAATGACGTCATCATAATTGCGATTGCCCGGCCACCAGGCCACCAGATCGGTATCCGCGCCCAGCGTGCAGGACTGCCCTACCTGCACGACCAGCACATCAACGCTCGTCGCCAGGCCATCGCTGGCAGAAAGCTGCAACTCATAGGTTCCATCGGCGCTGAAGCTGGCCGTTGTCGCAGGATCGCTCACGTCGCCGAAGACAACGGGAGCCGGACCATTGAGTAGCGACCAGACGATACTCAACGCTCCTTCGCCGGGTAAGCCATCGTCGGTCACCGACCCTGTCAGCGTAAGCGGTCCAGCCGAGGTCAGGATGCCAATATCTTCACCCGCGTAAACTTGCGGCGCTTCGTTCTCGGTCGGTAGGCATTTGCCTGTGGTGCCCGCGGCAAAAGTCGCCGCAATTTCTTCTGGAAGTAGTGGACGATTATAGATGCTGAATTCATCCAGATAGCCATCGAACTTGTTGCCCCAATCAGCGTAGCCACCTAAATAAAGATCATGCTGTGTCGGAATCGGAATATCTCCGACTATAAGCTCTGTATCCAACTGAGCGTTGCGGTACATCCGCAATACGCCCGCTGCACGATCATAAACCAGGGCAATGTGGTAAAGGTCGTAAACCACCGGCAAAACGGGGCCATCAACTGAAATCAGGGAGCCGTCCGGTTGTTCGATTCGCCAATGGTATTGCGTATCGTCGCCAAAATTCCCTCCACGGTCTTCGTGCCAGAACCACATGCGAGGTCCGGAATTATCCGGGCCCACGAAGCCAAATACATTCTTGGAAGCGTCCGCAGCTGGCTTGACCCAGAAATCAATGGTAAAGCCATCTAACGAAGCGCCCAAATCGGTTTCAGCGCTTTGCGCGATGCGCACATAGCCCGAGCCGTCGAAGTTCATGGCGCTACCAACGTGGCCATCGGTAAAGCTCATCCGAACCGGCCGGCCATCATTATCAAAGATGATATCCTCGTAGCTACGATTGCCGGGCCACCAGCCGACCAGTGAATCCGATAAGCCCAACCCGCAACCAGGACCAACCTGGACGACCACAACATCCGTGGCAAGGTCCAGACCATCGTGAGCCGATAGCTGCAACTCATAGATGCCTTCGGAGCTGAAGTTAACAGAGCTCACCGGCGAGCTTGAATCGGCAAAAATCGCGGTCCCCGGGCCGTTAAGTTGAGTCCATGCGATCTCCAATTCGGATGTGCCGGGAAGTCCGTCATCCACCACATTGCCTTGCAAGGTCAGGTTTACGCCAATACCCGTCACGCCCGTATCTTCGCCCGCGTAGACCACCGGAGCATCGTTCGCGGTCGGCAGGCATTTGCCGACGACGCCTGCCTCATAGATCGCGCTGACCTCCTCGGGCATGAGCGCACGACGATAGACACTGAATTCATCTAGCTTGCCAATTGTTTTAGACCAAGTGATGTAGCCCCCTAAATAGAGCTCGCCGTCAGTTGGCGCGGTCAAGTCAGCTACAATGGTTTCGGCATAGATTTCAGCATTTAGATACAGTCGCAGCAGATCGGTTTCCGGGTCATAGACAATGGCCAGATGTCGCCACCCGTTAAAGTCTTCCAAGGTGGCACCCACCAGGCTAACTCGCGAGCCATCGGCCTGGTCAATATTCAGCTCATACCGGGTGTCGTCGCCAAAGCCCCCGTTCATGTCGCGGTGGAAAATGTTCATGTAGCCGTCCACACCCAGCCAACCAAAGAAGCTAGCGCTACGATCCGCATCGATATCGCTCCAGAACTCAATCGTGAAGCCATCGGACGAATGGCCCACATCCAGATCCGGCGAGGCATTCACGCGCACATAGCCGGAGCCATCGAAGTGCATCGCGCTGCCCACATGGCCGTTAGCAAAATTCATCCGCACCGGTCCGCCATGATGACCACCGATGACATCGTCATAGTTGCGGTTGCCTGGCCACCAGGCCACCAAGTCGGTATCGGCGCCCAAGGTGCAGGACTGTCCCACTTGAACGACAACCACATCGACGCTCGTCGCCAAACCATCACTGGCCGAGAGTTGTAATTCATAAGTTCCATCGGAGGTAAAACTCACCGAGGTTGTCGGGTTGAATGGATCAGCAAAGCTGACCGACGCTGGGCCATTGAGAAGGGTCCACCTGATCGTCAGTGGGCTCTCGCCCGGCTTACCATCGTCGCTGACTGCGCCTGACAAATTGAGCGAACCAGTGGATGATAGGATTCCGGTATCCTCCCCGGCGTAGACCGAGGGCGCCGCATTGTCCGTCGGCAGGCATTTGCCCGTAGACCCTGCAGCATAGGTTGAGGCAATTTGTTCAGGTTGAAGTGGCCGGTCATAGATGCTGAACTCATCCAGGTAACCGGAGAATTTGTTGCCCCGGTCCGGGTAGCCGCCTAAATACAAATCCTTTTTAGTGGGAATCGGTATATCGCCGACTATCACCTCTGCATCCAGCACGGCGTTACGATACATGCGCATCGATCCGGCCTGCCGATCATAAACCAACGCAATGTGGTAAAGATCGAAAACGACTGGCAATACCGGGCCAACTGCTTCCAAGGTTGTTCCGCCTGGCTGCTCAATAAACCAATGATTTTGCGTGTCGTCACCGAAGTTTCCTCCCCGGTCTTCATGCCAGAAGCCCATGCGCGGCCCTGAGACATCGGGATCAACAAACTCAAACACCGTGCGAGAGGCGTCCACGCCCGGCTTGACCCAGAAGTCGATCGTGAAGCCTTCCGCCGAGGCGCCGAGGTCCGTTTCGTCGCTTTGCGCAATACGCACCAGCCCCGTCCCGTCAAAACTCATGGCACTGCCCACGTGGCCATTGGTGAAGCTCATGCGCACCGGGCCACCATGATTGCCATTAATCACGTCTTCAAAGTTTCGATTGCCCGGCCACCAGCCAACCAGCGAACTCGAGGCACCCAGTCCGCAACCGGCACCCACTTGAACCACCACTACATCGCTGGAACGCTTCAGCCCATCGCTCGCCACCAATTCGAGTTCGTAGAGACCTTCCTCGGGGAAAGTCGCCGTGGTTTGTGGCTCGGACGGATCGGCAAATACCACGCCATCGGGGCCGTCAATTTGACGCCAACTGATCGAAAGGCTTTGCGACTCGGGGAGTCCGTCATCGGTAACGACCCCCTGTAGGCGCAAACGGTCAGCGGAGGTGACCAGGCCAGAATCTTGCCCGGCAGACACAACAGGAGCCTGATTGTTCGAAGGCAGGCACTTGCCCACTGTATCAGCGGCATAGATTGCGCCGATTTCTTCCGGAGCAAGTGGCTGATTGTAGATGCTAAACTCATCCAAGAGGCCATTGAATTTTGTCCAACTGGTATAACCACCGATATAGAGATCCCCTTGCGTCGGAATCTCGATATCTCCGACCGTGGTTTCGGCAACGAGTTGGGCGTCGCGGAACATGCGCAGCACGCCCAACGTCCGGTCATAGACCAAGGCGAAGTGATAGCGGTTAAAGACCACCGGCAAAATTTGGCTGTCGAATAATTCGATCCGCGTCGCGCCGCCTGGTTGTTCGATATACCACTCATATCGAGTGTCATCGCCAAAATTTCCGCCCATATCAAGGTGGCGGAACCACATGCTCAGGCCCGTATCGCCAAGTTCATTGTAGCTGAAGATATTACGGGAGGCGTCTTGACCGGGCTGAACCCAGAACTCAATGGTGAAGCCCTCAGCCGAATTGTTCAAATCAATCTCCGGCGAAGAAAACACGCGGATACTGCGTGAGCCATTAAACTGCATTGCCTGACCAACTTTTCCATCCGCGTAGGCGATGCCGTTGATCGCATAACCGTTGTTAGCACCAGTGGCGTCCTGAGTCGTGCCTTCGCCCTTGAACCAGGCGACCAAGCTGTCCGGTGCGTCAACCTCACAGGGCTGCCCGACTACGATGGTCGCAACATCCTCCAACACATATTCGCCATCGGTCGCGTAGAGGCTTAGCGAGTAATAACCCTCAGCGGTGAATTGCACCAATGGATCGAGCGAGGCCTCATCGCCCTCCAGGTAAACAATGTCACCAGGGCCGCTACTAACCTCCCAGAAATGCTCAACCGGGAACCCTGCCGGGACACCATCATCCGATACGAATCCATTCAGGCGGAGGCTTTGCGAAATATCCTGTAAGACATACAGGCCGCCGGCATCGACTTCAGGAGCCAGATTGGTATTGGGCGGGCACTTGCCAATCTCGCCAGCCGAATAAATCGCCCATACTTCATCGGGGTTGATGGCGCGATTATACATGGTGATTTCATCCATCACACCATCAAATGCATCATTGTTATCCCGATTACTGCCAAAGAACAGATCGCCCTTGGTGTTAGCGATAAAATCCGTTTCGGCAAAGCGCACGCCGGTCCGCCAAGTTCCATTGATATAAATCTCAGCCAGGCCGGTTCCACGGTTCCAAATGGCGGCAACGTGATTCCAATTGCCAATGGATAATCCGGAATCCACGGAGATGGCGTGGCTGGTTCCATCCTCGCCCACCACATCAAAAATGATGCCGTCACCACTATAGGTGCGAATGGAAACTCCGGTCGCGTCCAGCTCTGCGAACTCCAGCAGAGTGTCATCGCGAGAGCGATCCGGCTTGACCCAGAATTCAAAACTCAGCCCCCGAAGACCGCCGATGTCCAAGCTCGGCGACTCAAATACCGTGATGCGATCATCTACGCCATCAAATAGGAACCCAGCGGCGACTTCGCCATCCGCAAACGCGGGCTCAGGTTCATCATTTTCGTCGAGATAGTTTTCAGGGAAGCCGACATTACCATGAATGTGGTCGATGTGGTCACAGTTGGCCTGCCACCATGCGTAGAGGCCACCGGATATGTTCGCCTCACAGCTGGCACCAACGCGAACTTCAACGCATTTGACCGTCTCAAACTCAGAATCGTTGGCCACAAGCTCCAATAGATAGATGCCAGCCTCGGTAAAGGTAACGGTGGCCTCAGGGTCGGAGATGTCACTAAAGTTAACGGTCTCCTCACCTCCCGGACCAAAAGCTTTGCGCCAGGTAACATTGAGCGCTTCTCCTTCCGGAAGACCATCATCACGAACAACGCCTTGCAGTTGTGCAGCAACGTTCGGCCCGCGCACAAAGAAGTTATCACCACCATTGACATAAGGTGCCTTGTTGAAAGGAACCAGGTGGATATTCAAATCTTGCGAGCGCACCTCGCCTTCAAACTCGCCAGTGAAACGCACAACATAATCTCCCGGCTGCGTGACCGAAACAATCGCAGGCGCAATGCTGGAGGAATCATTAAAGGTTATAACACCCGGACCGCTGATCTGCGTCCAGCTATAGGTTGGATCGATTTCGATTTCATGGTCTGAGCGGCAAAGTGCGCCACGCAATTGAATGGTCTCCGGCCAAAGCCCATCAATGTCGTCACCCGGATCAACCGTCCAGAAGCGATCTGCCACGGGCTCATCGTAGCCAAGGGTACCGACTGTGAGGTCGTTTAAGATGGCCCGATGACCCGTGCTCGCGGAAGTAAGGGAGGCTTCAACTTGGATGTAGCGCCCCATGCCGGCAGGAATTGGCTCTTCCAATGTCAGGGTCTGCCACTCATCGAAATTAACACCATTCTCACTCAAGCGCACACGTACTTCGACGTCCGAGTCGTTGCATAGATAAGCGTTCCAAACCACGCTACCCCACTGCGCAGAAGGAATTTCACTATCATAAGTCACACGCCAACTGCCAGCGCCCGGTGTTAATTCCGTGCTACGCCCGGTAAATTTGCCATAGGTCCACAGTGGGCCCTTAAGCCAGGGCGTTTGCAAATCAACCTCGCCAACCGGCGTTACGCCATCGGCACCGATCGGTCCACCCTGGGTATTGATACGCTGCACGATACCCGGCGTGCCGCTGACCCACAGGAATCCACGACGGTCAAAGGCCAAGTCAACCGGCCCGTGGTTGGCAACCGTCACATTCCCAACCCATGTGCCATCAGGCAGCAAATGGCCCACCGATTTGGAACAGTGAGAATGCGATACCCAGACGTGGTCATTGGAATCTATAGCGATACCCATCGACCAGCGGGAGCCATGCTTATACCGACCAATAAGCTCACCGTCCTCTGAATACTTATAAATGTAATCATGCCAGTCTTTGGTTACCCACACATTGCCCTGGCTATCCCGGGCCGAAGACCAGTTGCCACCGACAACGCCATCCCAATTCGCATTGGTATTGCCGATTGGATCATTGACGTTCCAATGCAGGAACTTGCTGCCAGCGGAGAAGATCGTATCGTTGAAGATGTAGCCGCCATAACCGCCATAGCCATTGTTTGGCTCGGTTCGCAACAGTTCACCCGTTTCCCCGTCAAAATATTTCCAGCCGCTGCCTCCAGTGCCTGCTGCCCATATGTTGTTGAACTGGTCAATGGTGATGAACCGCAGTTGCGAAATACCCGTCTCAATGTGCATGACGACGAGTTCATCGGTGGCGACGTCAGCGGCGTTTTCCGGTAGCGTGCTTGCGCCCCAGAAACGCAAGTCGCCCAAGCCAGAGGAAGTATCAAGCTCGCCGTTGCCATTGCGGTCGACCCACTGCTCGCTTTCCGGAGTTACGATTTTAACGATCGAACCAGTGCGGAAATTCGCCACCCAGACGCTGCCTTGTGCATCAAGCGCCACCCGTGAAGGATATGGGTCACCAGGGTTTTCCGGAATGCTCCAGTAATCATGATTGGGCTCAGTCCAATACTCGCCAATTACTTGCCCCGTATAGATGTCAATCCGGGCAATGGTTCCCCGAGTGTAGATCGGCATCCACATGTAGTTGAAAGACTCAAGATTTTCCTGAGTCGTCAGGTAGTTCGGGTCTTCCTGCGTCGTCAGATTTTCCAGAAAACCTTCTCGAAAGTCATCTTGAACGGTATATGTCTTCGTGCGCGGTTCGGGCGTAACGCTGACCAACACCTTTGCCTCGGCAGAGTCTAAATCTCCATCGTTGGCTACAAAGTAAAAGCGATCCACCTGGAAGAAACCAGAAGGCGGTGTGTAAATTAGCGGCAAATCTGCTGCGGTAATTTCCACACTCGTAGAGGCTATTTCCTGGCCATTTGCTTTCGTGATAACCCCTTGTAGCGGAAGGCTGGAAATACGGAAAGTCAGGGGTGATCCCTCGACATCAGTACCAGCCAGAGTAATGCTTGCCGCCACGTTTTCGTCGGTCTGCACGGTCTGATCCAAAGCCACCGGAGCGTCATTAACCGGAAGCACTGCGATATTCGCCGTGGCAGTCACCTCGGTCTCGCCATCATTCACGGCGAGCGTAAAGGAATCCGTTCCAAAATAATTTTCGCTTGGGAGGTATGAGAAAGTGTTATCCGTATTTAGCGTTAAGACACCATTAGTCGGCTCCGCTTGCACGCTAACGGTCAATGCATCCCCATCCATATCATCCACGCTAAAGGAGCCTGCATAGAGCGTATCTTCATTCGTCGAGAAGTCATTAAGCACAATGCTCGGCCCATCATTGGCCGGCTGAATGAGGAAAGACTCGTTTAGCGTAACCAGACCGCCATTCCCGTCATCGATCTCAATGGCAAACGAAGCAGCGCCATAATAATCTGCATCCGGCGTAAAGAGGAAACCATCCGTCAGGTTGCCTGTAAGCACGCCATTTTCCGCACTTAGTATCGTGGCCGTCAGGACGTCTCCATCCAAGTCCGACGCCACTACAACAATCGGAGTTGGCGTGTCCTCGGTCACCGTAAACGGATCGACTGAAGCCACGGGGTCATCATTGACGCCTCGCACCTCGATGGTCACTTCTGCCGCAGGCGATGTAATGGCCCCATCTGATACCGTAAACTGAAAACTGTCCGGCCCATCATAGTTGGGCGCTGGAGTGTATTCGTAGGCACCTGCCGCGCCCAACGCCACACTGCCGTGACTCGGCTGTGTCACGATGGCATAGGTGAGCACATCTTCTTCCACATCAGTTCCGGCCAGTTGTCCCGCAAAGCTCGTGTCTTCATCCACTTCAAAGCTATCAGCCAAGGCAACTGGCGCATCATTGACCGGAGTAACTGTGATGCTGACGGCAGCAACGGCAGACGTTTCAGCGCCATCATCGACCGTAAAGGTAAAGCTGTCTTCGCCAAAGTAATTCTCAGCCGGTGTGTAGGTGAAGGAGCCGTCAGTGTTCAACACGACTAGCCCGTGTTCGGGTGAATCAACAACGGCAAACGTGAGCTCATCTCCATCATCATCGCTGCCACTGAGTGCATCGCTCAACGCCACATCCTCTGCCGTAGTGAAGGTCGCGGCAGTAGCAACGGGGGTGTCATTGACATTAATCACTGCAATGACGAAGCTTTGGGTGACCGAGTCTCCAGCAACATCCGTGGCAGTTAGGACAACATCATGATCCCCCACTTCGTCGTTGGTTGGCGTGCCACTGAGCGTCGTTCCATCGAAGGTCAACCAAGTCGGCAATACGGACGCAGTTATCGTGACCGTATCCCCCGCGTCCACATCGTCCACTGACACCAAATAACTGTATGCGGCATCTTCATTGACAGTCGTGATCGGTGACGAGCTGAAGGCGGGCGCGTCATTGACCGGCGTAACTGTGATGCTCACGGCAGCAACGCCAGACGTTTCCGCACCATCGTCTACCGTAAAGGTAAAGCTGTCTTCGCCAAAGTAATTCTCGGAAGGTGTGTAGGTGAAGGAACCGTCAGCGTTCAACACGACCAGCCCGTGTTCGGGTGAATCAACAACGGCAAATGTGAGTTCATCTCCATCATCATCGCTGCCACTGAGAGCGTCGCTCAACGCCACATCCTCTGCCGTAGTGAAGGTCGCGGCAGTAGCAACGGGGGCGTCATTGACATTAATTACTGCAATGACGAAGCTTTGGGTGACCGAGTCTCCAGCAACATCCGTGGCAGTTAGGACAACATCATGATCCCCCACTTCGTCGTTGGTTGGCGTGCCGCTGAGCGTCGTTCCATCGAAGGTCAACCAAGTCGGTAACACGGACGCAGTTATCGTGACCGTATCCCCCGCATCCACATCATCCACTGACACCAAGTAGCTATAAGCAGCATCTTCATCCACAACCGTGATCGGTGCCGAGCTGAAGGCGGGCGCGTCATTGACCGGCGTAACTGTGATGCTCACGGCAGCAACGGCAGACGTTTCTGCACCATCATCGACAGTAAAAGTGAAGCTATCTTCGCCAAAGTAATTCTCGGAAGGTGTGTAGGTCAGGTTTGGCGCAGTGCCGCTGAGGCTTCCGTTGGCCGGAGCTGTGACGATGGCGTAAATCAAGGAATCGCCGTCAATGTCCGAACCAGTGAGCGTGATGGCAATCGGCGAATCTTCGTCGGTTTCTACAGAGAGCGCGTCCGCTACCGGCGCATCATTGATGGCGTTGATGGTGAAATCTTCTGTCAGCGTAACCACTCCGCCGTTGCCGTCGCTGATCTCGATCTCAAACGAGGCAGCACCAAAGTAATTCTCATCGGGCGTGAAAACATACCCCGACAGTAGGTCACCAGTCAGCGTGCCACCGCTGACCGAACTAATGGCCGCGGCAAGCGTATCGCCATCCACATCACTGGCGTTCACCGTGACTGGCGTAGGCGTATCTTCATCGACGGTAAACGGTTCAACGGCAGCGGTTGGCAAGTCATTGATCGGATGGATGGTCAAAGAGACCAGTGCTGGATCAGAAGTTTCCGAAGCATCTGAGACCTTGAAAGTAAAAGAGTCCGGCCCATTATAATCGGCAACCGGCGTGTAAGTGAACGAACCATCCGGGTTGATCAAGAGAGCGCCGTGAACAGGTTGTGTCGCCGCAGCAAAAGCCAACGCATCACCGTCATCATCGCTTCCGCTCAGGGTTCCGTTCAGGGCAGTATCTTCATCCGTTGCCAAGCTTGCCGCGAGGGCCACTGGCGCATCATTGACATTGTTGACTACCAACGTGAAGACTTGGGCATCCATGGCACCATCGGCATCGGTTGCCGCTACGTTAATGCTATAATCCCCGACATCAGTGTTTTCAGGCGTGCCGCTTAAAGTATCCCCGTCAAAACTTAACCAAGCAGGCAAGCTACCAGTAGTAATGGTAACCACATCGCCAGCATCGATATCTTCTGCGGTAATCGTGTAACTATAAGGGGTGCCTTCATCGACGCTGGTGACCGGGCTGCTCGTAATGACCGGCGCATCGTTCACATCACTGACCGTAACCGCGAACGCTACGTCCACGTAATCCCCGGCTGGGTCTGTTCCACGGATAACAATGCTTGATAATCCCTCGGCGTCAGCAGCATAAAGTAGCGACAGCGAAGAACTGCTGATCGAAGGCGTCACCAAGCCGGGATTGGAGTTTGACTGAACCGAAAAAGTTAGCGCACCAACTCCATCATCCACATCGGAGAATGCCGTCAGCAAATCAATGATTGTGGGATCGCTGTCTTCAGCGACCGTAACCGGCGGCAATGAACCAGTTGGCGCATCGTTGACCGCTTGCACATCCACGATCACGGTTCCGATGTTTGAGCTCAGTTGCCCATCACTGGCTTCGTAAGTAAACGTAACTTCGCCAAAGGCATTCGCGGGTGGCACATACTGACCAGTGAGGACATTCTCGCCGGGCTCCTGATTAATGGCCAGGAGCTCGCCGCTGGCAGGTGCATCAACAATTGCTAGCGTCAGCGCATCCCCGTTAGCATCCTGTCCGGTCAGGCTCCAGCTTAGGATGCCATCTTCAAGCATCGTAAAGGTGACATTTTCGACTGTCGGTGCCGCATTGGCGGACTCCACCCGGAAACCAACATCCTGACTCAAACCCGTTGCACCATCATCATCGGTCGCCATAGCGGCAACGAGGTAAACGTCTTCCTGAGCGCTCAATGGGGAAGCCAGGCTTAGTTCGTAGTAGCCTGTCGTAGCGTTGAGTATTCCGGCACCAATAGAAGCGCCATCAATGAAAAACTCCACCGAGACCACAGAGCCATCACTATCGCTGGCCAAGGCGGCAAAGGTCGGTATCTCAGCGTCGGTGTAGGTCTGGCCGCTTACGGGTGATTGAATCGCGATAGCGGGCGGCAGATTGGGCACAGCCACATCGATAAGCACCGTCGAGCTGGCAATAGCACCGTCACCGGCAGTCACTGTCAGAACGGCCTCAAATAGCCCACCCTCCAAATAATCATGGGAAACGCTTAAACCAGAGCCAGTCGCGCCGTCGCCAAAGTCCCAAGCATAATCGACGATAGCACCATGGCAGCTCGAAGAATCTTCGGCACTGAAGTTCACCGTGAGTGGCGCATCGCCAGAAACTGGATCCGCGGTGATAACTGCCTGGACGCTGTTGTCGCTCGGCAGGCCCGCGAGATAGTTTTGCATGACCTCATCTTCGGACAGTGCCCGCCCATAAACGGCGCTCAAGAAGTAATCACCAAGCCAAGGCCAAGCGCCATTATCCAAATCTGCCCCCAAACCGACGGCATAAGGTTCATTACGGCTGAAAATCGTGCCGGTCATCTTCGCCGTGGCAACCCTTTCACCGTTGATATAGAGACGCCCCTTATGGTGACGGTGTTCGCGAGTGAAAACAATATGCGTCAGCCCGGAGCCCGCGCATCCCACTGAGCTGTAAATCTTATTTTCTTTGCCATGCTCTTTTGAGCGATAGCGCACGCGGTACAAGTTATTCCAGCGGACCACATCCAGCTTGGCATTATTCGGGCCAACGGTTGCGATCTGGAAGAGCATGCCACCGTCACCCGGTTGCGTTTCAGCTGGGTCGACCCAGAGCTCAACAGTGATTTCATGGGAATGCTTAACCGAATTGATTATCTTATCTGCTGAGCCATAGCTCTGGACCATCGTCGGCTCCTCCAGCGCCAATCCGCCACACTCCAGCCAAGCTGTTTTTCTCGGATCATCCATTAGCAGATTGATGGATTCGCCAGTCTGCGAACGGTCAAAAACGGTGTCACCCGCACCAGAGGAGAAATCGTAGTAAGCCAAGATACCTTCGACCACACGCTGTGCTGGCAAAGGCAGCACCGTCACCGTGAGCGTTTCGGTATCCGACTGTCCTGCCCAATCCCAAACGGTCAGCGTCACGGTATAATCACCGGGCTGGGTATATTCATACCAAAGGGCATCTTCTGTGGAATATGAGCCATCACCAAAGTCCCAAGACACACTAGTGACGCCATAATCATCTTCGGATAATTTTGCGGAGAACCAGACCTTCAGCGGCTGATACCCCTCTAAAGGATCGGCATAAAGGACAGCCTCGGGTGCTTCATCAACAGGCTCATCGTCGTCGTCACACCACCAGTTCCAACAGGAATGCCTCTTCTTCTTTCCGTAATAACCCCATGAGTAATACTCCACGCAATTATCCGGGCCATTGCCCTTACTGAACGCATTGTTCCAGAACCAGAAGTCGCCTCCGCCATCACGAGATTGATGTTTACTCTTCGCCAAGACAGGTGAAGACAGTGCAAATAAGGACACGAATAATGTGATAAAAAAGCGCATAGAGCAGTACAGATGGTCGTAGTTAGTGAGCACACACAAAAGGGATATTTCCTAATATGCCAAGCGAATTTTGTTCACAATCAGAGTTCCGCTAACCAAACACCCATGCCTTTTGGTAGACACCTCATAAAGGAAAGACACTACCCCGAAAGACCCACTCGAGCACGTGAGCAGCAAAACTGGCTTAGCAACTGATAGCAGCTAATTTAATGACTCCGCCAATGAAAGGAATATAATTCTCATTTGACAGTATATGCATCCCTCTGAATATGCTGATCTAAGTAATTAAAAAATGAACCAAGCAAAAACCGCAAATTGCCCGCCTTGCAAAAAAGAGCTGGGGTTTCTCGATCGCTTTTTAACGCTTTGGATATTTCTCGCCATGGGGCTGGGCGTGGCGATTGGTGCCCTTTGGGATGGCGCGGACGCATTTCTGAGCCAATTCCAAGTGGGCACGACGAATGTGCCCATTGCCATAGGCCTGATCCTCATGATGTATCCGCCGCTGGCGAAGGTTCGCTACGAGGAGATGCACCGCGTGTTTCGCAATGTAAAGGTGCTCACCCTATCGCTCGTGCAAAACTGGATCATCGGTCCGGTACTGATGTTTGTCCTCGCGATCATCTTTTTGCGCGGTCATCCGGAATACATGACCGGCGTCATCTTGATCGGTTTGGCGCGCTGCATTGCCATGGTGATCGTGTGGAACGAGCTCGCTGAGGGTGACAACGAATACGCTGCCGGCCTGGTCGCCTTCAACAGTGTTTTCCAAGTCGTCTTTTTCAGCCTATACGCCTGGGTATTTATCACGTGGCTGCCCGGCGTGTTTGGGCTCGAAGGCAGCGTAGTCTCGATCACGATGAGCGAGGTCGCCATCAGCGTGCTGATCTATCTGGGCATCCCGTTTTTTGGCGGCATGCTAACGCGCCTCATCGGGGTAAAACTCAAGGGACGCGATTGGTATGAGAAAAAGTTTATCCCGCGCATCAGCCCGCTGACACTCATTGCCCTGCTGTTCACGATCGTGCTGATGTTCAGCTTTAAGGGAGACAAGATTTTGGAGCTGCCGATGGACGTCCTCCTCATCGCAATTCCGCTGACGATCTATTTCCTGATCATGTTCATCGTCAGCTTCCTGATGGGCAAATGGGTTGGCGCGGATTACCGCCAAAGCGTGACGCTCAGCTTCACCGCGGCCAGCAACAACTTCGAGCTCGCCATTGCGGTAGCCGTGGCGGTGTTTGGCATCGGCTCCGGCGCGGCGTTTGCCGCCGTCATTGGGCCACTGGTGGAAGTGCCCGTGATGATCGGTCTCGTGAGCCTGGCCTTCTGGTTTCGCCGAAAGTATTTTAACGAGGCCGCCGTTTGATAATCGCCAACAAAAAGCGGACGACCACTATGGCCGTCCGCTGAAAGTGAAACGATGTTGCCGCAACTTACTTAACGTCGAAGCGGTCGAGATTCATGACCTTGTCCCAGGCGGCAACGAAGTCCTTCACGAACTTTGCCTCGCCGTCGGCACTGGCGTAAACCTCAGCCAGTGAGCGCAGAATGGAGTTCGCGCCGAAGACCAGGTCGAAGCGGGTAGCGCTCCACTTGGGTTGACCCGTCTTGCGGTCTTTGCCCAGGTAGGCATTGCCGCAAGGGGAGACGCCTTGCCATTCCACACCGATGTCCAGCACGTTGACAAAGAAGTCGTTCGTCAGTTGGCCCGGGCGAGTGGTGAAGACACCTTCTTTGGCCCCGCCGGTATTGGCATCGAGCACACGCATACCGCCAACGAGCACCGTCATCTCTGGCGCGGTCAGCGTGAGCAGCTGCGCCTTGTCGATCAGCAGGTGCTCGGCCTTCACTTCGAACTTGCCCGCCAGGTGATTGCGGAAACCATCGGCAAGCGGTTCCATTGGCTCGAAGGACTCGGCATCGGTCTGCTCTGCGGTGGCGTCCATGCGGCCCGGAGTGAAAGGAACCGTCACATCGTGGCCCGCATCCTTGGCTGCCTTTTCGACGGCGGCACAACCACCGAGCACAATCAGGTCGGCCAGGGAAACTTTCTTACCGCCGGATTGCGCGGCGTTGAACTCACCTTGAATTGCCTCCAGGGACTCCAGCACCTTGGCGAGCTGGGCCGGGTTGTTGGCCGCCCAGTCTTTTTGCGGTGCCAAGCGAACACGGGCACCGTTGGCACCACCGCGTTTATCGGAACCACGGAAGGTCGAGGCTGAGGCCCAGGCAGCCCCTACGAGCTGCGGAACCGTTAGGCCGGAGCCCAGTATTTTCGACTTGAGCGCGGCGATGTCCGAAGCGTCCACCAGCTCATGATCCACGGCAGGAATCGGGTCTTGCCAAATGAAATCTTCGGCTGGCACTTCCGGCCCGTGGTAGCGCGCTTTCGGTCCCATGTCGCGGTGCGTCAGCTTAAACCACGCGCGGGCAAAAGCCTTGTTGAACTCTTCCGGATCCGCGAGGAAGCGGCGGGAAATCTTGTCGTATTCCGGATCGAAGCGCAGCGACAAGTCCGTGGTGAGCATGGTCGGCTTGTGCTTTTTGTTGGGGTCGTAGGCATCGGGAATAATCTCCTCAGCATCCTTGGCGACCCACTGATGCGCGCCAGCCGGACTCTTGGTCAGCTCCCATTCATACTTGTAAAGATTCTCCAGGAAGTAGTTGCTCCACTGCGTCGGCGTTTGGGTCCAGACAACTTCCAGGCCGCTGGTGATGGTGTCTGCGCCCTTGCCCGAGCCATAGGTGCTCTTCCAACCAAAGCCCATTTCCGCAAGGTCAGCGGCTTCCGGGTCGTCGCCCACGTTGTCCGCCGGGCCAGCGCCGTGAGTCTTACCGAGGGTGTGGCCGCCGGCAATCAGGGCAACGGTTTCCTCGTCATTCATGGCCATGCGGCCGAACGTTTCGCGGATGTCCTGCGCAGCGAGCAACGGATCCGGGTTACCCTCGGGGCCTTCCGGATTCACGTAGATGAGGCCCATGTGCGTTGCGCCGAGAGGGTTCTCCAAATTCCGCTCCTCCTTGGTCTGCCCTTGCAGATCACGCTTGTGCTCGTGGCCGTGGGCGGAAGGATCGGCAACGATCTGCGGCTCTTCATCGTCGGCTGTTTTTCGGGCGTAACGGGCGTCCGTGCCGAGCCAGGTTTTTTCCGAGCCCCAGTAAACATCCTGGTCGGGCTCCCAGACATCTTCGCGGCCACCGGCAAAGCCCAGCGTCTTAAAGCCAGCGGATTCCAGCGCGACATTACCGGCGAGGATCATCAGGTCGGCCCAGGAAATTTTTTGCCCGTATTTTTGCTTCACCGGCCACAAAAGACGGCGGGCTTTGTCGAGGCTAACGTTGTCCGGCCAGCTATTGAGCGGGGCAAAACGCTGCTGGCCGCGACCACCACCTCCGCGACCATCTCCAGTGCGGTAGGTGCCAGCACTATGCCAGGCCATGCGGATAAAGAGGCCGGCGTAGCTGCCCCAGTCGGCGGGCCACCAATCCTGAGAGTCGGTCATGACCTGAAGCAGGTCAGCCTTCAGCGCCTCGTAGTCGAGGCTTTCAAATTCTTTCACGTAATCGAAGTCTGCGCCAAGCGGATTGATCTTTTCCGAGTGTTGGCTGAGCAGTTCGATTTTCAGGCGGTTCGGCCACCAGTCATCATTGGTAGTACCGTGGCCACCGGCAGCAGCGCCCATAGAATTAAGGAAGGGACATTTGGATTCGTCGTTCATGGTAATCGATGTTCGGGTTGGATAGGTTGATGGGTAAAGGCTGGCGTGGATTAGCTAGCAATCGAAGTCGCAGGGGGTAGCAGCACAGTCATCGCAATAAAGAATGGCTTCAAAGTAGCCATTGCCCAAACCTTGGTCCAGAACAATAGCAATAGGTTGTTCCTATTCGCGCTATCCTTATTGCCTATTTCAAAATCACAAGCTCAACCATCAGCAGGGAATCCATAATTGCGGGCCATGCTTATACGAATAACGCAATTAGTTGCGCGGTAAACCAGTGGCATCGAAGACTCGCTTGAGAGACGATACCAACGAACCATTCTCCATACCCATGATCCCCCGAATTCGCACTTTCTCGATTACCTGCCTTGCCTTCTTCACGCTCGGCTTAGCCAACCTAAACGCAGCTAAGTATCTCGCGCCACCATTGGGCAATGACCTTCAACCAACGCTCGTCATCAACGGCGACTTCGATGGTGCGGCCAGCCAAACGGGCATCCCTGAGCACTGGACCACACCGGAAAATTCCGAAGGCAAAATCGAAACGCTCAAGGACAACGATACCCGCGATACCTTCGTGCGGCTCATCTCCGAAGCGCCCGACCAGCTCGTAAGCATCGAACAAGACATTTCTCTCACTGAAGACATCAAGGGCGTCGCATTTCACGCCCGCTTCCGCAATGAAAACGTAAAGTTCGGCAAGGGAGGCTGGCTGTGCGATGCGCGCGCCCGCTTTGCTTACCTCGACGCCGAAGGCAACCGCGTCGGCCCCAAGCTGAGTGACGTCATTTTCGACTCACATGCGCAAGTTTGGCAGGTCGCGTCGCGCGACTACATCAAGCCCGAAGGCGCCACGACTTTTCGCATTGCGCTGACCCTGAATCGCCCCGCATCCGGCACGCTCGACATTGACGAAGTCCGCCTGGTCCCCATGACCGAAGCCCGCTTCCAGGAGCTTGAGGCCACACGCCTGGCCGCTGAGCAAAAGAAGGCTGCCGAGGCCCAAAAGAAAATTGAAGACCAAAAAATCATCGACGAAATGCTCGCTGCCGAACCCAAGACCCGCCAGCTCGGCGTCATGGGCAACAAGGTCATTAACTCGGATTATGAGCCCGTTCTGTTGCGCGGTGTAAACATCGTAAGTTTGGAATGGTCGGCAAAGGGCGAGAAGATCCACCGCTCGGTCAAAGTGGCGCTCAAGGAGTGGAACGCCAACGTGATTCGCCTGCCGATCATCGACTCTTTCTGGTTTGGTCGCGGCAAGGGTAAGCAAAAATCCAACGACGCCGAAGCCTACCGCAAGATCGTGGACGACGTGGTCACGATGGCCTCCGGTGAAGGCGCTTATGTGATCCTCGACTTGCACCGCTATGGCGGCATCAAAGAGTCGGCCCGCGAGTTCTGGCTCGACGCCGCCGCGCGCTACGCGAACAACCCCGCCGTGCTATTCGATCTCTACAACGAGCCGCATGGCATCTCATGGGAGCTCTGGCGAAATGGCGGAGAGATGAAGACCAAAGACAAGGGCACGGTGCAGCTCATCGGCATGCAGGATCTGCTGGAAGCCGTCCGCTCGACGGGGGCGCGCAACATCGTGATCGCGGGCGGCACCGGCTATGCTTACAACCTAAAGGGCATCCTCGATGGCTACGCGCTGGAGGATCAGGAGGGCACCTATGGGCTGATGTATGCCACGCATTTTTACAACTGGCACAGCGGCTGGCAGGAGAACTTCCTCGATGTCGCCGAGAAATATCCCGTGCTCATTGGAGAGTTCGGGGCCGACGTTAAAAAGATGAGCTTCATTAAAAGTAGCCAGCAGGAAGACCCCTACACCTTCGTGCCCGACGCCCTCGGCATGGCCCAGAAATACAACCTGCACTTCACTGGCTTTTCCATGCACCCGAAGGCCACACCCGTGCTGATAAAAGACTGGTCCTACGAGCCAACCGATTTCTGGGGAAAATTCCTCGTCGAAGCCCTCGCCGGAAAGCAGTTCGAGATGAAAAAGATGCGCTAAGCGCAGCGCGACACCAGTGTCATTGACGGCATCACTTGAATTGCCGTAAAGAAGGCCCTATGGTTATCTTCATGACACCAATACTCGCTCAACTCGAAAAGGCATCGCTCAGCTTCTGGGTCGAAAACGCACTCATCATTGTCGGAGGGTTCATACTCCTCTCGCTGACGATGCGCGTGCTGGAGATGCTGATCAAAAAGAAGGTGCAATCCTCCTTACCCATTAGCCCGATTTTAATCGCGATCAAATGGGCGGGCGTCCTGATCATTACCAGCCTGGTGCTGGAGCGCTTCGACATCCATGTGATGACCATGCTCACGACCGTGCTCGCAATGGTCGCCGTGGGCGTGATCGCGGTGTGGAGCATTCTCAGCCACATCATGGCGACCTTCATTCTGATGATTACCAAACCCTTTCGTGTGCACGACGTGATTGGGTTTGTCGGCGAAGAAATCAAAGGCGAGGTCATCGACTTGAATCTTTTTTACACCACCTTGCTCTCTGAGGACGGCGACGAATTTCGCGTGCCCAACAACATGTTTTTCCAGAAATCACTGCGCGTGAAAAAAGGCCCCGGCAAGACCGAGCTCGACGAGCAGTTTCAGGAGAAAACGGCCGCAGCCCCAGAGATCATGCCCGAGTCGGAAAAGCCCGCTACCGAAGCTTAACCCCGCTCAGCGAATTGCCTGCCTCCACGTATGCACCCGCGTCGGGATGCGCGTGGAATGCAAGCACCTCGCCAGTCATCCCGGGCCGCGTTTCGATAAAGCTATTTTCACGAAACTCCAGGCCGGTCACATTTGCGCCAATGGATATTTGTGCGGCGACATTCTCCTCCGCATGCAATAGATCCTTCAGCTCTTTAAGTACATCGGGCGGGGTCGCATTATCCTCCAAAACATTATTTAAATACCGGCAACGATGCGGCGCATTCTGCGGCGTTTTGCTGCGGATGCAGATGCCGTATTTGGCGTTGTTGGCGATGCGGTTGTGCGCGATGAGATTGTCGCTATCCTTGTGGCCGATAGAGATGCCGCTGCGCCAATGTGCCATGCCATTGTCGTGAATATCATTATGCGTGAACTCGCTGTGATGGATGCCCCAGCAAATGTAGAGCCCGTCACTCGCGTTGTGGTGGATGTGGCAACGCGTGATCTTGGCGTAAGCCGAATGGCTGCCCGGATGGATGCCATACCAGCCGTTGTGGTCCGTTTCGCAACTATCGATCAGCGCATGCTCACTGCCGAAGCTCCAGCAAATGCCGTCCCCCGCGCCGTGATGCGCGCGCAGATTCCGCAACTCGCAATGACGCGACTGCTGACCAAAAATCAACGACGTGCGCGGCGGCCGTACGCGGTCGCTGAAGTAAGGCGGCGGGTCCGCAAACGCCTCGGCGATCTCGCGCTCAATGCCATGCGATAGCTCGTGCTCGAAGCGGACCGAGCCATCACACACGATGCCTTCGATGACACAACGGTCCGCGTTTTTGGCGAGAATCATCGGGTAGTAGTTCACGACTGCCGCATCGCTTTCCTCGTAACGTTCCTCGCCCATGATCCGATGAATCTCAATGCGGTCATCGTGCACCGCGGTCACACCCCAAGGCGTCGAAGTCTTCGTCCACTGCCCCTTGCGATCATACAAACCCACGCCCATGCCCACGCGGAACCGCTCGGGGTTGTGCGGATATATCACGCGCTGCCCGCGGTCGGCATCGCACACCAGCTTACTGACAACCAGCGGCGCGCGACGGAATATCGTCTCCCCGGATGCTCCTTTTAAATGGACTCCCGGCGCAAGACTGACGGCGTTGCACAAGCTGTATTCGCCGGGCTGCACAACGACAACTCCCCCGCCCTGCCCGGCCACTTGATCTATCGCGCGTTGAATACCGGCACCCTCGCGTGTAACGATGTCGGCGTTGCTGGGTCCTACCGTAATTTGAGTCATTGCTTTGTAATGCAAAGTTAGTTGGTTCTCTTGGCGATACCCTGCTGCGGCTGGATCGCGCCATCGAAGTCTTCTTCAAAAATAATATCACCGCCGCGCTCAATGCGCACGCCACCGCCCTTGGGATCCGTTTTACTCAAGCGAACAATCGCCGCCTGCTGACCCTGATTGATTTTCAGGAACCACGCTTCCGCCGTCTCGCGGAAATCGACTGGTGCCATCGTGGCGGCATCCGCCCGATCGCCCACTTCGATCACGTGCAAAAACACATCGCTCTCCCGCGCCTGGCCTGGCGAGACCTCCACCCGCCAATGGCCCAGCGGCAAATCTTGAAACGTCTCCGCATCGTCGCCCATGAGCGCCTTGGCAATGTATTTGTTGCTCAGCGGATAGTTCACGCCCTCGACCTCAAACTCCCGCCCCGGGCCACCGATCACCATGCGCTCGGCATCGGTGGGGAGCAGCGTTTGCACATGCATTACGCCACTGTCCGTCTGCGCGGACCACTGCCGCCCGTTGCCCACCGGTTCGGTCTGCGTATGGAGCAGCCATGTCTTCGGGTAGTCGGCTTCCTTGCTCGAAACACGGTCGAGGATGACCACATGGTTCGGCGGTAAATACAGGAACTGCCGGATAACCTGCGTCACCTTTTTCGGCGAGTAAACCGGGGTCAGGTCCGCGACGATATTGGTGTAGTATTCGTTGGTCTGAAAGCTGAGTATCTCCGAGCCGCTCGTCTTGTTTTGCCCGCCGTCGTTGCCCTGCGGGACCTTGCCCCAATGGTGTGGAAACCGCTCGTCGGGCATTTTAATCAAAAGCGTGTTGTGGGCAATCGTGCGGTTGTAGTATTCGGTAATGTGTTTGTGCGAGGCGGCGTCGGACTTGTCGCGCGTGCCGGTATCGACTGCCTGGAAGCCCTGCTTGAAGATCGTAAAATGCCCCTCATCGAAGTGCTTGTGCCCGGCGTTTTTCGCCCCCGCGATGAAGAGAATATACGTGTCGCTCGGCTCGAATCCAGAGCGCATGAAGAACTGCCCAAACTCCTCAAAGTGCCGTGCCTGCGGCCAGGCTTCATCCGGCCCGACTGCCTCGACCGGAGCCGCCGTTTCCGGCAAGAGCAGCGGGTAAAGATCGCCCCAGAAGTATTCACCCTTACGGTCAGATGGATTAATCTCGGCCAGGTATTGCGCGAGCTGCGCATACTCCGGGTAATCCTCTTGGAAGAAAAACCGCATCTGCTGCAGGTGGACGTCCTTCAAGTCGGTGAAACGGTTGCTCGTGTGGTGGGAGTCGCCATAGCCGTAGTCATACAAGCCGTCCTCGCCGACGATGATGGACCACGTCACCCAGTTGAGCAGCATCGGCAGGTAGTCGAATTGCGCGGCCAAGTTCCGGCCATAGGCGGAGTTTACCGTGTGCAGAAAGTTCCATTCCGCCCGCGGATAGGCACCCATTGCATAGCCGTAAACGGGCGCGGCCAGCCCCCCGTCGTCCCCTGCCGTCTCGCGCCGATGCTCGGCGAGCTGCTGATAGTCATCGTAGCCGCGGCGTATCCACTCGAGCGCTTTGGCGTCGTCGATACCCTCACCATGAAGCGTCAGCCCCGCATACCAGAAGAGGTTCCACGTGCCGTAAAATCCGCCCGCCGGAAAGCCATAACGATTCTCGCCGGGGATAACGTCGCCCGAGTTAATCTGCTCCACGTGGGCCATCAGTCGTTTGCCGAAATCGCGTCGTTGCTCGGGAGTCAGGTTGCCGTAAAGCCAGTCATAGACCATGAAGAGCCCCATGCGCTGAAATGAAAACCAGCCCAAGGCCTTGCGCTGCGCATAAAGTTTTTCCACGTGGTCGATGCCCTCACCAAGCCATTCGATGGCCTGCTGCCGGTATTTCTCCTCGCCGCTGACGATGGCCACGATCGCCGCGTCCACCAGAATGCCTTCATGCAAGATAAACTGGATGCTCTGCCCCTGCTTCATCGCACGGTCGACACGCGCCTTGATCTCCTGATAGACGTCCGCTTCGCGACCGGTGGCGTTGGCCTTGAGCGTTTTAATGATCTCCTCGTTTAGAAACAGGCGCGGATGAGTGGCCAGAGGCTGATCCACCCAATCCGGGGCCGCCATCACCGCCAGGGGCAGCAGCAGGATCGCGAGTAACATTCGAGGGGCGACGAACATAAATCAAAGCTTGTACCTCGCAAACGCCTAAAGCAAGATAAAGCGTTAGATACGAATATTGGTCGGCGACGGCAGTCGGAATCTTTCTCCAAATTCTGGCGTGCCATTGCCCCACATCATCCCCAAGCTTGCGGGCGTGAGTGAAAAAACAGCTCCCCTCAAATGTGGCGTCGCCGGCGTTGGCTACCTTGGCCAACACCATGCCCGCCTCTACGCAGCCCTGCCGCAGACCGAGCTGGTCGGCATTTACGATACCGACCCCAAGCGCGCCAAAAAGATTGCCAAAGAGCATGGCGGCCAGGTCTTCGAAACCCTGGAAGAGCTCGGTGCCGCGTGCGACGCGATCAGCATCGTGGTCCCGACCGACCACCACTGCGCGGTCGCCCAAATACTGCTCAAGCAAGGCTGCCATCTGCTAATCGAGAAGCCGCTGTGCACCAGCCTGGAGGAGGCGGAGATCATTCTGAGCGCCGCCAAGGAGGCCGACCGCATCGTGCAAGTGGGCCACATCGAGCACTTTAACCCCGTCATGTCGTTCCTCGAAAAATACGTGACGAACCCGCGCTTCATCACCTGCGACCGGCTGGCACCATTTAAAGAGCGCGGGCTGGAGGTGAGCGTCGTACTCGACCTGATGATCCACGACATCGGCGTGATCCTGCAACTGGTCAAGTCTCCACTGGAGCGTGTGGACGCAGTCGGCGTCGACGTATTGACCAAGACCGAAGACATTGCCAACGCCCGCCTGACCTTTGCCAACGGCTGCGTGGCCAACATCAACACCAGCCGCGTCAGCCTGAAGCCGGTGCGCGAGATTCGCCTCTTCCAGAGCAACGCCTACCTGTCGCTGAATTTCGCCGAGCAGAAGGGCCACTTGATCCGCAAAACCAAGCTCGGCCTGCGCAAGAAAAACGTCCCCATCGAAAAGGGCGAACCCCTCGCACTCGAGCTGGCCGGCTTCGCCGAAGCCGTGCAAAACCAGGCGGCGCCCAAGGTCAGCGGCGAGCTCGGCAAAACCGCACTCGAAGTCGCGATCAAGGTCACCGAAAAGATCCGCGAAAGCGCGGCGAAGGGGAATTTGGAATTATAAATTCAAAATGCAAAAAAAATTCAAAGGACGCACCGCCTGTTTTGCATTTTTCATTTTGAATTTTGCCTTCCGCCATGCCTGAGCCCATCCAGTTGCCGGCACCAACCCAGCGGGCGGACTTGCTTATCGTCGCGGGGGAGCACTCTGGTGACCAGCATGCGGCTACGCTGCTCAAGCAGCTTAGCTCGCTGAAGCCCGGTGTCAATGTGTGCGCGCTGGGGGGCGAGGCATTGCGCGAAGCCGGGGCCCAGGTGATCTTTGACCTCGTCGATCACTCGGTAGTCGGCATTGCCGAGGTGCTGAAAAATTATGGGTTTTTCAAGGCGCTGTTTGAGCAGGTCGTCGCCTGGATTCAGGAGCACCGCCCGCGCGCAATCTGCTTTGTCGACTACCCGGGCTTTAACCTCCGCCTGGCCGAGCGCCTCGTCAAAGAAGGCCTCGCGGCCAAGGGCGGCGGCGACATCCCGCTGCTCTATTATATAAGCCCGCAAATTTGGGCGTGGAAAGGTCACCGCCGCTTCAAAATGGCAAAGCTGCTCGATTCACTGGCGGTCATTTTCCCATTCGAGGTCGACTGCTACCAGGACACCGATCTGCCGGTTAAATTTGTCGGCCACCCCTTCGTGGCGAGCGACTTCAACCTCGGCATCCGCTACGAGCCCGAGGCGCCAATCCTGCTCTTGCCGGGCAGTCGGCTAACGCCCGTGCGCCGCATCTTCCCGGTCCTGATCGACGCCTTTATCGACTACCATGCCGAGCGCGCCAGCAAACGCGCCGTCGCGCTTTACCCCAGCCCGGCCGTTAAGCAACTGCTGGAGGAGCTCATTGCCACCCGCCATAAAGCAGATCAGCTGATCGAGCTGCGTCCCGCCGAGGCGGATATCGCGGCCTCAGCCACGCTGACCAGCTCGGGCACGATGTCGCTCAAAGTCGCGTTGGCGGGCATCCCCGGGCGCATCGTTTACCGCGCGAATCCCATCACTTACGTCATGGGCCGCATGCTCGTAAAAATTCCGTATCTGGGCATTTCGAATATTCTCCTGGATCGCCCCGCCTACCCCGAATACCTGCAAGGTGCCGCCAAGCCTGCGGTGCTCGCGCGGGAGCTGGCGAAACTAACCGATGGCGCGGCGGCAGCAGAATCAGCGCGGCAGGATGCTCGCGAGTTGAGACAGCTACTCGGCGAAGGCCAAGACAATGCCGCAGCAGCGTGGCTGGCCGAGTTTTTATAGGCAGCGTATAGGTAATGCAGCGGACGCCTCGGAGAGACGTCCCTACCTTTCGCGAGCAGATGAAACTGCGGGTCGAGACGATCCGCGCCACCTTTTTTAGTTGGATTAGCCATTGGCGCAATGCGCCAATCTCGGTGCGCAGCACCGAGGATTCTAAGGCGAAGCCTTAGCGGCGGAAGCCGCCGGGCTTGCTGTTGAAGCCGCGGTTGCGCTTTTTGCGGGCGATGGCCGTGCCGGGAACGCGGAGATCCGGCTCGGTGCGGTAGCGGAAGCCCTCCAGCTTGCGGCGGGGAATCTTCTTTTCGATAAAGCGCTCGATGGCGTCGAGGAAGGCCAGCTCGTCCGTGGAATAAAGTGTGAAAGCTTCGCCCTCAGTCGCGGCGCGGCCCGTGCGGCCGATACGGTGCACGTAGTCTTCGCAGTTCTGCGGCACGTTGTAATTGATCACATGCGTCACGCCGGATATATCCAACCCGCGCGAGGCGATGTCCGTTGCAACCAGGATCTCGTATTTGCCTTCCTTGAATCCTTGCAGCGCTTCGCGGCGTTCGCTCTGGGAGCGGTCGGCATGCATCGTGGCAACCTTGTGATCGTGGTCCAGCAACCAGCGGGTAACGCGGTCGGCGTCCATCTTGGTGCGGGTGAAGACGAGCACGCTGTTGTAGTCGAACTTCTCCAGCATAGCCAAGAGCAGGTCATACTTTTGAATGCCGTCTACGGGGAAAATCGCGTGGTCGACGGTGTCGGCCGTCTTGCTGTTAGACTCGATCTTGACGCGCACCGGGTCGTTGAGCACCCAATCGGCCAGCGAGAGAATCTTGTCCGCCATGGTGGCCGAGAAAAAGAGCGTCTGGCGCTCCTTCGGGCACTTGCGGACAATCTGCGTCACCTGGTCGATGAAGCCCATGTCGAGCATGCGGTCGACTTCGTCCAGCACGAGGATTTCGAGGTTCGACAGGTCGATATTGCCCTGCTCAATGTGGTCAATCAGGCGGCCGGGCGTGGCCACGACGACATCCGCACCCTCTTCCAGCGCCTTGAGCTGGGCACCGTATTTCACGCCGCCGTAGATCAGGCACTTGGTCAAATCCTGGTGCTTGCCGTAAAAAACGAGTTGATCGTCCACCTGGCCAGCCAGCTCGCGCGTCGGCTCAAGGATGAGCGCGCGCGGGCACTTGTCGGAGTGCTTCTCAAGGCGGGAAAGCAGTGGCAGCGTGAAGGCGGCCGTCTTACCGGTGCCGGTCTGGGCAGAGCCAATCACGTCCTTGCCCTCCATCACTACAGGGATTGCCTGGGCTTGGATCGGGGTCGGGTTTTCGTAACCCTTTTCGCGGACTGCCTGCACCACGGCCGGCAGCAAATTCAATTCATCAAATGTCATGGAAAGCGTCTGTTAATACAGGGTTTACGCCATTTGGAAAGAAAAATAGCCGCACGCCGCTTCTGCGGGAGAATAATGAAAAAAGATTAACGGAAAAAGGTGGCGGGTAAAAGCAGCCTGCCCAACACTCCCCACCATGCCGAAATGCGAACCCTGGCTGGCCGACATCATTCAACGCGAAGGCGGCGCGATCACCTTTGCGCAATTCATGGGCTTCGCCCTCTACGACCCCGATCACGGCTACTACGGCTCGCAAGTGCGGCAAGTAGGCAAAACGGGTGATTTCTCCACCTCTGCCACCCTCTGCCCGGCCTTTGGCGAGGCCATTGCACGCTGGGCCATGGCGCGCGCCGAGGAAGATTTCCCCAACGGTGACTTTCACCTAATCGAGGCTGGTGCCGGGGTGGGCGCACTGGCTGAATCCGTGCTCAAAGCGTGGCGCGCGCTGGGCGGCCCGGCGGTCCCCTATTCCGCCGTGGAGACCTCCCCCGGGTTGCGCAAGGCGCTGGCACCCAAGGCCAGGGAACTCGGATTTACCGTCCACGATGGTATGCCCGACGCGCTCGAGGCAGCCGACGGCCATGCGATCATTTTTAGCAACGAGCTGGTGGACGCCTTTCCCGCGCGGCAACTCTGCTGGGATGGCGAGGACTGGCGCGAAGTCGGCCTGCGCCTCCAAGGCGACGAGCTCGTCGAGGGTCTCCTGCCGTTCACGGACGCTGTCGACGCCGACGCCCCCGCCCGCCCCCGCGACGGTCAGCGCATCTTCATCCACCCGAGCTACCATGCCTGGCTCGAGGCCGAGCTCGCCGACTGGCGCCGCGGCCGCATGCTAACGATTGATTACGGTGCCGCCTACCCCGCAGGCGAGGTCCGCGCCTACCGCAATCAGGAGGGCATCAATGGCGACGCGATCTACGCCCACGCCGGCCAGCAAGACCTGACCTGCGACGTCAACTTTGCCGACCTCCAGCGCTGGGGCGAGCAGCTCGGCTGGCAAACGGTCGGCCTACTCCCACAAGTCGGGTTCCTCGAACAATGGCTCCCCGACGCGGAAGCCCGCGCCAAAGACGACCCCGCCCTCGCCTTCCTTGCCAACCCCTTCGGCGCCGGAGGTGCCTTCCAGACGCTGGAGCAGCGGGTAGAGATTGGCTGATTCCAGCTTGCGACAAACCTACAAACATTAAATACTGCTGATCAATGACAGCACGCATCATCGGCATCTGCGGCGGAACGGCCAGTGGCAAGACGACGCTCACGCGGCGGCTGGTCGAGGCGTTGTCGGATCGCAAAGTTACCGTGCTGGAGATTGACCGCTTTTACCGTGGGCCGCCCGTAACCAGTTGGGATGCACCCGAGGCGCTGGAGGAGGAGCTACTCTTGCCGGTGGTGGAGTCGCTTTGCGAAGGGCGTGATGTGGAGGTTCCCGTCTATGATTACCACACGCACTCGCGGGCGGGGTATGAGATGTTTTCTGCCGACTTTGAGCTGCTGATCATCGAGGGCCTGTTCCCGCTGCATTGGCCCGCTATTCGCGAGCGGCTGGACTTCAGCGTGTTTGTGGATTGCCCGAACGACATTCGGCTGGCGCGCCGATTGGTGCGCGACATCAAGGAACGCGGCCGCGATGTGGACAACGTCGTTGAGCAATACTTGACCTCCGTCCGCCCCATGCATGAGCGCTACGTGACGCCGCAAAAGGCGATGGCGGATATCGTCGTCGACGGGCAGGATTTGGAAGCCGCGCTGGAAACCGTGAAAGCGCGGATTGATGCGCTTTTCACAAGCTAACTTTGCACTGCAAAGTTAGCTGAAGGTAGGGCGCAGTCTCCAGACAAGCCGCCACTCTGCCTCAAAGATTTACCCAACCACTCCAACGCCGCGGCTTGTCAAGAGACTGCGCCCTACCAGCTTTGCAACGCAAAGCTTAGCGACGACGGCGCACGACAACGCCCACCAACATCACAGCGCCGAGCGCCAAAGCATACGTGGATGGCTCGGGGACGAGCACGTGGTCCACAGTCACCGAGTAGTTGTCCATAAATCCGTGAATAAAGGCCGCCGCGCCTACCGTGGAATTGAGGCGCATGTAGCCAAAGGTGATCGGCGCACCGGAGGCGGAAAAGTCAGGCGTTTCAAATCCGCCGGCAGCGGCTTCGTCTTGCTCGCCCGGATAGACTGCGAGCTCGCCGATGGTGAAGTCGCTATCCGAATAGTTGTTCCAGTCCGTAAGAGAATTGGCGTTGTAACTGTAGTAGTGGATGCCGTTTTGCTCGATCGCCATGCCGAAGGCCTGCGCGTTGCCGGGATTGTTCGAAGCGCCGCGTTTGGCGTCGAAGCTATAGCTGATATTCGTGATGCCACCCACCGCCGCCGGATCGATGGTGAAGTCATCACGCCAGGAAAACGTGCCCACGATGCGGTTACTGCTGCCGATATTGAGAAGTATATCGAGAAAGGCACCCGGGTTGCCGCCAGTGGCGCTCACCGAGGTCGTCTGGCTTCCGCCGCCACCCGCATCGGGATCCGTAGTCGTGCCATTGGTCGGCATGACGGTATTCCAAATTGGGTCGAAGTCGCCGTCCGAGAAAACGGTGGTAAACGCACTTGCGGACACAGCGGCGCCAGTCATGGAAAGCAGTAGTAGGTGCTTAAGCATCCCAGACCAGATAGATTATGCAATGCTCACGGGCAAGCTCAATTGCGTCCAATCAGCAGACGGCCGGCGACGAGGCAGTTGCTCTTTCCGCCACCCGTTGCTCCGCGGTGGCCAGGGAATTCTTGAGTCGTTCATCCTGATATTCGTCATAGCCAACGCGGATAAACTCAATGTCCGGCAATCCGATAAAACCAAGTACGGTCTGCAAGTGCGGCTCGAAGTGATTCATCGGCCAAAGCGCGCCCCCGGGGTGCATCGCGCCGTCGCCCGCAGAGACGATCACCGTGACCGGCTTGGATTCCAGCAAAGGCTGATAGGCGGGGTCCTGACTCGGATCGAAGCCGAAGGTAACGCCCGCGCGGACGAGTTGATCGATCCACGCCTTGAGCTGCGCCGGCATGCCAAAGTTATAAATCGGCGAGCCGATCACGATGGCGTCAGCGCGCTTCACCTCGGCAATGATCTCATCGCTGGGCGCGAGGGCCGCACGATGCTCGGCAGTGTGGCTGGCGGGATCGGAGAATGCACCGGCGACCCAGTTTTCCGTTACAACGGGCGGCGGTGTGGCCGTCACGTCGCGCTCAATGACTTCGCCGTCCGGGTGCGCCGAGCGCCATTGTTCAATGAAGCGGCTAGTGAGCCGACGCGTGATGGACCGCGTGCGCCGTCCGCTGGAGTTGATGACAAGTAATGTTTCCATGCCCTCAGTATAAACGAGGGCCGCCGCGCTGTTTAGTCTCAAGATAGTGAGCTACTCACAAACTTGTGACTGGTGCCCGGGATTGCGCCGCTTCAGGAAGTCATTACCCCACTCTTCGAGGCGGTCCAGGATATCGCCCAGGGTCCAGCCAAATTCCGTCAGCTCGTAAACCACGCGCACCGGGGAGTCGTCGATCACGGTCCGCTTGACGACGCCATCGTGCTCCAGCTCACGCAGTTGCTTGGTCAACGCCTGCGCCGACACTTGTGGAATCGCCGCCTGCAGCTCCGAGTAGCGACAACGCCGCATATGAAGCTCATACATGATGAACGGCTTCCACCGCCCGCGCACGACATCCAACGCCGCACGCACGCCACACTGCTCCTGCAATGGGTCGATGGTTATCGGAGGTGGGGCGCTCCTGGCAGCTTGCTCCATAGCGACAAGTGTGTGGAACCGGGGCGCCTGCGCAAGTGTCGAACGGCAAAAGTGATAAACTTACACAATGGGTAAATTCGCATTTCTCCTAGCCAGTTTCACAATGACACTCACCGCGAGTGCCACGCCTCTGGTCGTTGCTCATCGTGGTGCTTCCGCCGATGCGCCAGAGAATACCTTGGCCGCTTTCAAACTGGCCTGGGAGCAAGGGGCCGATGCCATCGAGGCTGACTTCCGCCTTTCCCGAGATGGGCAATTGGTGTGCATCCATGATGCCTCGACGAGCGAAATTTCAACGCAAATCCGTAATGTCCATGAAACCGACTGGGCAATACTCCGGGAGATCGATGTGGGCTCCTGGAAAGACAAGCGATTCGCCGAGGAGCGCATGCCGACGCTCACCGAAGTTTTAGAGACGGTGCCATCGGACAAACTAGCAGTCATCGAACTAAAGGAAGATCCAAATCTGGTGGCTCCGTTTTTAACCGAGCTTGCGGAGAGTAAATTTCCGATCAACCAGCTCCTGGTAATTTCGTTCGAACCAGCAATCATCAAAGACATCGAGCGGCAGCAACCGGACATTCAGACCAGCCTACTCATTTCTTTTCGGGTAACCCACAATTCGGTAACCCCCAACATCCGCTCGGTCATGCTACTGGCCAAGCAAGTGAATGCCGATGCGGTCAGCCTGTCCGCCAAAGGACCGCTCACGCCACACAATATCCAGCTACTGAAAGATGAGGGGCTCGATGTGCATGTGTGGACGGTGGATCAGCCGCCGCTTGCCCAATATTTGGCGACTGCCGGCGTCGACAGCATCACCACCAATGTGCCCGGCGTCATTGCAGCAGCCTTAGGAACGCAGCCCTAGGGCTAACGGACATTCATTTTATATCTTGATTGCTGCAAATACTGCCCCAACGGGGCTACGCAACTATAGCCCAGGGTTAAAGCGAACCGCTTGCGGGAAGCGCTACCCTGGGAAACTGGATGCTCGGTTATCTCCCAGCCCCAACGGGGCTGCGCAAGATGTCGTTTTGCGCAATCCCGTTGGGATAGGCAATTTACGTATTCGTATTCCCAGGGTAGGCGTTCAGCCGCTCTGCGGCCTCAAGCCAACCCTGGGCTCTTGATGCGTAGCCCCGTTGGGGCAAATTTTCTGAAAGTTGAATGTCCGTTGGCCCTAGGAACGTCTACCTCCCGGCAAGTTGCTCTTTGAGGAATTGGAGAACCAGCGGGCGGAGGTCCATGTGCTCGGGTTGCAGGTTGTAGGTGTGCGGGGCATTGCCGATTTCAAAATACCAGTAAGGCAGCTTGCGGCGGGCGAGCTCGGCCACGAATTCGCGGGAGTAATCCACCTCGACCGTGGCGTCACCCGAACCATGCGTGATGAAAATAGGCGGAAAGTCGTCGTCCAGATAAGTCAGCGGGGAGCACGCCTTCATGTTGGCTTCGGTCTCCGCGTCGGTCGCCCCACGGAAGCAGGCCACCCAGCGATCACGCGGAACCGTGACTCCGTAAAAATTCAGCACGCAGGTAACGGCGTTGGACTCTTCCAGATAAAGTCCACCGCGGTTCATCGCTTCGTCTTTGGCGGTGGCAGCGACCAGCGTGGCCAAGTGACCACCCGCAGAGCCGCCCATCGTCGCGATGCGCGAGCCGTCCACCTGGTATTGGCTGGCGTGGCGACGAATCCACCGAAGCGCCGTCTTGCAGTCGAAAAGGTTCTGTGGCCAGACGACTTTCTCCGAGACAATCTTGCCCGTGACGGGGTCTTTCGTGATCTCGTTGAGCGCGTAGTTGATGGAAAAGACTGCGTAGCCCGCCTTGGCAAAGGTGTAGCCGATGTTCTTCTCGCGGTCCTGCGCCTTGTCCAAGATGCGCCACCCGCCCCCATGGATCAGCAGCACCGCCGGATAAGGCCCGGGCATGTCTGCCGGCGGCAGATAGACATCGAGCTTTTCAGCACGCGCGGGATCAAGGTAAGTCACGTCGGATTCGACGCGGACATCGGGGTCAAACAAGGTGGGGGACATGCCACCAGCATTGCCAATTTGCTCAGGTCGAAAAGCAAAAAAAGCTCCCGGCAAATAACCGGGAGCTTTGTTTTGCAAAGTAACTTTGCGAAAGGAAGCAACGCTCGTTGCTACTTCTTTTCGTTGCGCTTTTGGGCTTCAGTGATGACGGCGTCCGCGATGTTGCGCGGAGCGGCGGCGTAGTGGCTGAACTCCATGGAGAACTGGCCACGACCAGAGGTCATACCACGCAGGTCACCGATGTAACCGAACATTTCACCAAGCGGTGCGTCCGCCTTGATGCGGATGCCGCCGTTGGTCGGCTCCTGGGACTTGATCATGCCGCGACGACGGTTGAGGTCACCAATGGCATCACCGATGTAGTCCTCGGGCACGAAGACGTCGAGCTTCATGATCGGCTCAAGAATCTGCGGACCGGCCTTCGGGATCGACTGGCGGTAAGCAGCCTTGGCGGCCACTTCGAACGCAATCGCCGAGGAGTCAACCGCGTGGAAGGCACCGTCGTTGAGGACGAACTTGACGTCGACCAGCGGGTAGCCAGCGAGAACACCCTTTTCGATGGAAGACTTGAAGCCCTTGTCGACTGCCGGCCAGAATTCCTTCGGCACGTTACCACCAACAACCTTGGACTCGAAGGAGTAACCTTCGCCCGGTTCGGCTGGCTCGATGGAGTAGTCGATCTTCGCGAACTGACCCGAACCACCGGACTGCTTCTTGTGGGTGTAGCTGTCGGAAATCGGCTGGGTGATGGATTCGCGGTAGGCTACCTGTGGCTTACCCACGTTCACTTCCACGCCGTAGGTGCGCTTCATGATGTCGACCTTAATATCGAGGTGAAGCTCGCCCATGCCCTTCAGGATGGTTTCGCCGGAGTCTTCGTCGGTCTCAACGCGGAAGGACGGGTCTTCAGCGACCATCTTACCGATGGCGATGCCCATCTTTTCAGCGGCACCCTTATCCTTCGGAGCAACGGCGATGCTGATAACCGGGTCTGGGAAGACCATCGGCTCGAGCGTGCCGGGATTGTCCGGATCGGCGAGGGTGTGACCGGTCTGCGTGTTCTTCATACCGAGCAGAGCGACGATGTCACCGGCTTGTGCGCCGTCGACTTCGTTACGGTCATTGGCGTGCATTTCAATAATGCGGCCGATGCGCTCCGTCTTCCGGGTGAAGGTGTTCAGGACGCTGTCGCCCTTCTTGATGCTGCCGGAGTAAATGCGGGTAAAGGTCAGGGCGCCGTATTTGTCGTCCATGATCTTAAACGCAAGCGCGCGGAAGGGCTTGTCGATGGCAACGGTGGCAACCTTACCGGTTTCGTTACCTTCGAGGTCCATTTCCGGCTGAGGCGGAACTTCGGTCGGGTTCGGGAGGAACTCCACGACGCCGTCCAGCACGTTCTGCACGCCCTTGTTCTTAAAGGAGCTGCCGCAGTAGGTCGGGAAGAAGTCCAGAGCGATGGTGCCCTTGCGGATGCAGCGCTTAATGTCTTCGAGCGAAGGTTCTTCGCCGCCGAGGTACTGCTCCATGATGTCATCGTCCTGCTCAACTGCAGTTTCGATGAGCTCTTCGCGGTATTTCTCCACGTCGTCCACCATGTCGGCGGGAACGTCCTGGATGCTGTAATTCAGCGGATCGCCGGTTTCGTCCCAGACCCAAGCCTTGCGGGTGAGCAGGTCGACAACGCCCTTGAAATTGCTTTCCTCGCCGATCGGGAGAACCATCACCAGCGGCTTGGCGCCGAGGACGTTCTTCACCTGCTTGACGACGTTGTAGAAATTCGCGCCAATACGGTCGAGCTTGTTGACGTAGATAACACGGGCGACCTTGGAGTCGTTCGCGTAACGCCAGTTGGTTTCGGACTGGGGCTCAACGCCGCCGGAGCCGCAGAACACGCCGATACCGCCGTCGAGCACCTTCAGGGAGCGGTAAACTTCGATGGTGAAGTCCACGTGACCGGGAGTGTCGATGATATTGAAGCGGTGCGGCTCCCACTGCTGGGTGCTGCCGGGCCAGAAACAAGTCGTGGCGGCGGATTGAATCGTAATGCCGCGCTCCTGTTCCTGCTCCATGAAGTCAGTCGTAGCCGCGCCGTCGTGCACTTCACCCAGCTTGTGAATCTTGCCGGTGAGCTTGAGAATGCGTTCGGTCGTGGTCGTTTTACCGGCGTCAACGTGGGCGAAGATGCCGATGTTTCGGTATTTGGATAGGTCTGTCACGGTGGTTTACAGTTTGGATTTCGCGGCTACTTGGAGCCAAAAGAACGCTCCAAGGAGCAAATATTTGCCCGCTTGACAAGCATAACTCTTATAGTCGTGCAAAAGGCGGCATTTTTCGCCGAATACAGGACTTTTATATTGTCCAAGCGTTCAGGTGTGCCATGTTAACGACATGAAATACACCGTTTGCCTACTCGCCCTGGCCGCCGCAATGGTTGGCTGCAAGAACTACGAAGACGCCGGCGAAAAGGCCGTCCTTTCCCAGGAACCCATGAGTGATAGCACCGGCGCGGTGACGCAAGACCTCAACCAACGCCAGACCAACGACGTCGAAGGTATGGAGCAAAGCGGCCTGCTCAACAGCTATGAAGAGCAGCAGATGGAAGGTGCCATTGGCAACACGGGCAACTAATCCCGTCCTTTGCAGCAACTAAAAGGCCCACCCAGCCGTGCGCCTGAGCGCTACGGCTGCGGGTGAACTGACTTTTGCCTACTCGAAGGTAACGACCAGCTCGGGGCGATTGCCACTGGCGGCCTCGGCAGAGTAGTAATACGCGTCTTCGTAAAGTGACAACGAATGCGGGAGCACGCAAAATGACGCCAAGCCATCACCACTGGCTTCGGTATCGATGTAGGTGGATACGTCCCACTCGGCCCATGCGCCGGCGGTAGTAAGCGTGATCGTGCCCATTGAGCTGCCGTAGCCAGGCTTATTGTTCCAAGTGAGCCCGTATTCGTCCCAAGTGTCGTCCGAGACCGGGCGGAGGGAATTCTTAACCCCGGGATCCAGGCTCTCTATCTTGATGCGGAACGTGGCGCTCGTCACCGTGCCGGTAATTGAGCTGAGGTCATACATCAGGTAGGCGCGCTTACTGTGGTCGACGCCCGACAGCTCCACGTAGAGATTGCCCATGTAATAGCCGCCGCCAAAGTTGGTGTCCGCATGCACGCCGTCGCGCACGAATGCATCATGCACTGGATTCAAGACCACGGTTTGCGGACTGCTCGGACCGGGGCCGGCATTGGGCCCCCAAGTGCAGCCGACATCACTGGCCACCAGCGGGTGGTAGTTGGCCGAAGTTTGCGTCGCACCCCACTTTTCTTCGGCTCCGGCGTCACGCCCGCTGGCGGGGCGCAGATTGCCCAGAATATCTGCCCCGGCTTCAGCGACGACCGCCTGCGCGGCCCCGTTCACCGGGCTCGCGGAGTCAGGCCGGTAAATGCCATAGCCGGAATCGTAAACAAAATCCGGGTCGTCAAAATCGATCTCCGTGCTGGTGTAGCTAGGCGATACTCCGCTGAACAGCATACCCGCGCCATCATCGTGGAAAAACACATTGCCCGAATAGCTGACGCCTGAGCCAGCATCGGAGTAAGTGAGAATGGCCTGCGTGCTGTCACTATAAACCGCGTTGTTGTAAACCTTCACGTTGCTCGGCGGCTCATGGTTATACGATTTGCTGTAGGCCCCGAACTCAAAGGGGCGCTTGCAATTGACCATCGTGTTGTGCGCGAGCAGGACGTTGTCCACCGGCCGGTAGTCCGACACACCGGAGCAGCCATCAACCCAGGCGCTATAGCCCATGACCAGCGAGATTGTTGCCCGGCCACCCGAGCCGTGAATGCCCTCGAAGTAGTTGTTAACGACCACGTGGCCCTCGCCCGTCAGCCGCACGCCGCTTTCCCGGGAGTTCTCGGTGCCGATGAAGTAATTGCCCTCAATCAGACAATTCAGACCCTGCCGAATGCTGATCTGGCCTTCCGTGTCGCGAAAGGTATTCGAGATGAAGAAGTTAGCATTGGTCTTATTGGAGATGGTCTCGACCTCGCCGTCGCAACGCTCGAACAGATTGTCCATCACGACGATTTCAGAGTCTTCACAAACCGAGTTGCTGTCGCCGATGCGAATAATCTCCCAGCCGTTGCTATCGTGCGAGTGCGCCAGCGGACGATCGGCGAAGTAGTTATTTTTAATGATATGCCCGCCGTCTCCCGCATTATCGAAACGCACGACGACCAAAGGCTTCCAGGTCGCCTTGCCTTCGAAGGAACAATGTTCGAGCTGATTGCCAATACCGAAAAACATGACCCACACCTGGGCATTCATGTAAGAGTCCTCGCCTTCGGGAACGCTGTTCGTCTTGTCGTAGTTATCGACGATCCGGCAGTTGCTGATGCGTGAGCCGTAGGCGTGATCACTGCTGCTCGACCGAAACGCCAAAACCGTCGACCGATCGGCCTCGCTCAGCGGATCTTGCGCCTCGTAGTAGTCCGGCACTTGTATTTCGAAGCCGCTAACCGTGCTGTCATCACTACCAAGCCAGATGTAGCTCTCGCCCGTGAAAATGACCCCGCCCGGCGTTTCTGCCTTCAGCGTAATTTCGTCGACGCCAGCCAGGACCACCGTCTGATTGTGGTAGGTGCCATCCACCCACTCCAAGATGTCGCCCGCGACGGCCTGCGGCACACCATCGCCCGTCAAGTAATCCTCCACATCCTCATACGAGCTAACCGAATAAGTCGCCGCTCTAGACAAGAACGGACACGCCAGCAAAGCACTGATTAGCAAACTGCGCGCAAGCAGTGAGAATCCGGGGGAAGAAGAACGCTGGAACAGCGGGTATCGCGCATGGCATCGCCCATGCAGCAGAGTAGATGCATTCATAAGGGTATGGGAGTTGGGGTTGGGTAGATTGACCTTTTTGCGGGGTAGCTCAGGCCAGACGAATTGCTAAATTCGAGAGGACCTCCACCTAACCCGACTCCAAACCCGAAGTCAAGAAACTTATAATATTTATTAAACGCGCAGCAGATGCCATCGCCTACCCAAGACAGGAACCACCCCAAACCTACTTATATAAATGCAAAAACGCGCCCCTTGATATAATATTTATTTAACAGCGCACGATCCCCTCATGAACCAATAACATTTAGTGCACCCCATCCGCAGCGATTTGTCGAAAATCACAATGCTTGCCCGTTTCGCTCAACCCCCCAAGCGAAGGTCTACCCCGGCTCACTCCCAAGCAACAGCCCGCCGCTGCAATGTCTCAACAACACACCTGTTGTTCAGCCAACAACCGCCCGCGTCTCAGACCATCCCCCTACCAGGCTTTTGTCGAAGTGTCGGCGACGCTTCCCAGAACAGTCGGCGATACTTCGTTGAACAGTCGGCGACGCTTGGTCGCTCAGTCGCCGATGCTTAAAGCATCCAGATTCCTACTTTGGCGACGACTTTCACGGTCATTATCCTGACAAAAACCGCCGCAATTGGCAAGGCCTGAACGCTCCTTTCGCCCAAAATTACCTCAAGGCTGCGCACGCTGCTCGGCAACGATCTCTACCGTGACCACATCCGTGGCGTTGCCCCAGGTTTGCCGGGCGTAGGTAGACAGCTTGGCGAGGTCCTCGTCGCTCAGGTGGGAAAACTTCGGCATCTCGCCCATCCAGGGGGAACCGTTGGGATCACTGGGCCGCGGAAAGCCGTGAATCAGGCCATGTGCGAAATTCTTCGCCGACAGCAGGCGCGGACTGCCCGCCAGCGGCGGAAACACCTCCGCGACACCCTGCCCCTGCTCCCCATGACAGGACAGGCAATGCAGCGCATAAAGCTCCTCACCGGTCTTCACGCTGTTATCGAGCGCAATCGGCTTCGGCGGCGGCGCAGGCTTCGACGGCACATCCCCCGACGACCGCTCACCGCAGCCAGACATGAGCAAGGCGGCAATAATGTAAAATGTGACCACGCCTGATTTCATTCGCCCATTGAAGCACGTCCATAAACAACGACAAGCAGAAGGCGTATAATGCCGCCTAAAAAATTCAGTTGCCTTTCGGGCGCTTCGGAAAACCGTGTTGGCATGAGCGACACTTATCAGCCGGGCGCAACGATTGGCATGTTGGGCGGCGGACAACTGGGGCGCATGAGCATCCTGGCCGGCCGCGCGATGGGCTATCGGTTCCGCGTGTTCGAGCCCAGCAAGGGCGGCGCGGCGGCCATGGTGGCCGATGCAGAGGTCAACGCCGGCTACGACGACCCGGCCGCGCTCAAGGCCTTTGCCGAAAGCTGCGATGTCGTCACCCTGGAGTTTGAAAATGTCGCCCGTGAGGCGGTAGACACCGTCTCCAACGCCGGCCCACCCGTCCGCCCCGGCGCAAACGTGCTGCACATTTGCCAGAACCGCCGCCGGGAAAAGGAATTTCTCAAGAGCAACGGCATCCCCTGCGCGGACTTCCGCGTGGTGGCGAGCACCGACGAGCTGGCCCAAGCGGTCAAGGAGCTCGGGACCCCCTGCGTGCTTAAGACGGCCGACTTCGGCTACGACGGCAAGGGCCAGGTAAAAATCACCGAGGCCGACGCCGACTTCGCGGCGATCTGGGCGGGGCTCGACATGCCGCTGGGCGTGGTCGAGGCTTGGGTGCCCTTTCAGGCCGAGTGCTCAGTGATTGTCGCCCGCGGGCCCGACGGCCAGGCGAGCACCTTTCCCATCGCGGAGAACATCCACCGCAACCACATTTTGCACCAGAGCATTGTCCCGGCGCGCCTGCCGCAAAGCGTGCTCGATGACGCCGCCGCGCTTGCGCTCCGCGTGGCCGAGGCCATTGACGCCGTCGGCCTGTTGGCGGTGGAGCTCTTTGTCCGCGAAAGCGGCGAAGTGCTGGTCAACGAAATGGCACCCCGCCCCCACAACAGCGGCCATTACTCCATCGACGCCTGCCAGACCAGCCAGTTCGAGCAGCACATCCGCGCCGTCTGCGGCCTGCCGCTGGGCAACCCCAAGCTCCTGCGACCGGCAGTCATGGTCAACCTACTCGGCGATGTCTGGCAAAACGGCGAGCCCGACTGGGCAGCGCTGCTCGCGGACCCCGATGTAAAGCTCCACCTCTACGACAAAGGCGAACCCCGCCCCGGCCGCAAGATGGGCCACTTCACAGTGTTAAAAGACACCATTGAGGAAGCTGTCGCGGCGGCGGATGCGTTGTTTGCGAAGCTGGTTTAGGCGAAAGCCGGCGAGGCGTGTTTTAGTTTCTCACGAAGGCACGGAGGCACAAAGCTGGGAAGCAGGTATTTTCTATTTCACGCGTCTTCGCGTGAAACCATCTCGCCACGCTGGCCTTTGTGCCTCCGTGTCTCCGTGAGAAAACATTTCGTTGCCTCCCGGCCTCGCGACGCTCAATTTACCCACATGCGTAAATACTTTATCCCCGCAATCATTGCCTCCAGCCTGTTCCTTGCCGCCTGTGGCGACTCCAAGGACGAGAAGCCGTTCATCGAGCTGCCCGCCGACAACAAGCCTGCCAATCAGTCCGGCAGCGTCCAGGTAACCGAGCGCACTTACAAGATCGAGCTGGAGGCCCCGACCGCCGGCTATTCGATCAAGATCGACTCCGTCTGGGTCGTGGGCGAAGAAATTTGGGTCATCAGCAAGCTTACCGTTCCCGAAGGCATGGCCGCCCAGGTCATCACGCCAATTAGCGACGAGGTAAAGCTCACCCTGCCCGACATTTCCCCGGAATACTATGTGATCGGCAAGAAGATCGGCCCGGATATGGAGGGCGTGACCTTCATCGACAGCCAAGCCGACATCCAAGCCAAGCTCGACATCGGCGAGCAAGTCTGGCCCAAGCAGTAATTCAGAGCAGTCCGAAGTTTTAAAACAGGAAGATCGGGAAGAACGGAAAGTTAAACGACCAAGCTTTCCGCTCTTCCTTTTAAAATAATTAGCCGCGCTTCAGCTCCACGATCGTCGCGCCCCAGCCGCCACCGGATTCGCCGGCCAACTGAAAGCTTTTCACCATCGGGATTTTCCGAAGCTGGGCGTGGACAAACTCCCGCAGCGCGCCCGTTCCCTTGCCATGGATCACCCGCACCTGCGTGATGTCCCGCGCCAGGCATTCCTCAAAATAAGCGGGCAGCAGCTCCTTGACGTCACGCGGGGAAAAGGTGTGCAGGTCGAGCACACCGTCGATGGGCAGCTCGATGGGGTCGTCAAACTCAGGTTCATCCATGAGGGGAATAATAGGGGGTATTTCGACCCGTGCAAGATTGCTCACTGCAAATTGCAACACAGGCTTGTTTTTCCAAAATTAACATGTTTTAATAAGATAATGCCTAAAGTTACTTTTGAAAAGAGCGGCGTCACTGCAGACTGGGATGCCAAGGAAGACAGCCTGCTGGACCTGGCCGAGGCAAACGGGCTCGATCTGGACTTCGGTTGCCGCGCAGGCAACTGCACCATGTGCCAGCAAAAGAAAATTTCCGGCGAGGTAGAATACCCCTTCGGCCACGGTGCCGACCCGGACGAGGGCCACATCCTGCTCTGCTGCTCCGTGCCCACGAGCGACGTCGTGATCGACGCGTAGCAGGTAGGGACGCACCTCCGGGGCGTCCGCCGGCTATAATTTACTAAAATAACTTTTCGGACGCCCCGGAGGTGCGTCCCTACCCGTATTTTACCGTTGAGCTTCGCGCTCAAGCGGATTGAGTGGTTCCCTTTGCCCAAAATCTCATGAGCAAGCAATTCTACATCACCACCGCAATCGATTACGCCAATGGCTCGCCACACATCGGCCACGCGTATGAGAAAGTGCTCACCGACGTGATCGCCCGACACCGGCGATTGAGCGGAGACGCCGTGTACTTCCTGACCGGCCTCGATGAACATGGGCAAAAGGTGCAAATGACCGCCGCCAAGGAAGGCGTCGCCCCCCAGGAATACTGCGACCAGATCGCCGAGAAGTTCCAGGGCCTGTGCGCGACGCTCAACATTTCCAACAACGACTTCATCCGCACCACGCAGACGCGCCACAAGGATGTTGTCCGCGAAATCCTGCAAGACCTCTTCGACAAGGGGGAGATCTACCGTGCGGACTACACCGGCTTCTACAGCAAGCGCCAGGAGCAGTTTCTCCAGGAAAAGGACAAGGTCGACGGCGAGTGGCCGGAAATTTTCGGCGAAGTCGAGGAGTTCTCCGAGCCCGCCTACTTCTTCAAGCTCAGCCAGTATCAGCAGTGGCTCATCGACTTCCTCAAGAGCAATGAGGACTTCGTCTTTCCGCGCTTCCGTCAAAAGCAGGTGCTGGAATTCCTCAAGGAGCCGCTGAATGATCTCTGCATTTCCCGCCCGAAGGAACGCCTCGAGTGGGGCATCCCGCTACCATTCGACGAAGACTTCGTGTGCTACGTGTGGTTCGACGCGCTGACGAACTACATCTCCGCCGTCGGCTACGGGCAGGACGGCTTTGAGGAAAAGTGGCCCGCCGACTTCCACGTGATCGGCAAAGACATCCTCGTGCCGCCGCACGCCGTTTACTGGCCCATCATGCTGCACGCGGCGAATATTCCGCTACCGAAGCAGCTCCTCGTGCACGGCTGGTGGAATATCTCCGGTGAAAAAATGTCCAAGACGCTCGGCAACGTTGTCGACCCGATCCAGCTCGCGGATCAGGTGGGCCCGGACGCCGTTCGCTACTTCTTTATCCGCGAAATGAATGTCGGACAGGACAGCGATTTCTCCGCTGACCTCCTCCTCACGCGCTACAAGACCGACCTCGGCAACGACCTCGGCAACCTCGTTTCGCGCCAGTTGAACATGGGCGGACGCTACGCCGATGGCAAAGTCCCTGCGGCCACCATCGACGAAGAGCCCGAGCAAGATCTCCGCAAGGCCTGGGAGGACAACACCGCCAAGGTCATCGAGCAATACGAAGGCTTTCAATTCCACCGCGGCCTCGAAACCGCGTGGGTCTGCATCCGCGCGTGCAACCGCTACCTGGAAGTGCGCCAACCGTGGAAACTCGCTAAAAGCGAAGACCCGACCGACCAGCAACGCGTGCTCACGAGCCTTGCCTACGTGGCCGAGTCGCTGCGCATCGCCGCCACGCTGCTCACCCCGGTGATGCCCACGATTAGTGCGCAAATCCTGGAGCTGATCGGCGCTGACGCCGTCGAGACCTACGGTGATCTGTCCTTTAAAATCGGCACGCTCGAAGGCCGCCCCCTTGGCGAGAAGACCATCCTCTTCCCGCGTATTGAGGGCTGATGAACAAGGTAATAAGGTGGCGGCCGATGTCCTCATCGGCCAAAGCAAAGGGGTTATGCATAGGCACTTGTCTATTTGCGTTTCACAACCGGAGCACGAACCTTATGACTTCAATAGTTTCGCCTCTGGCCGATGAGGACATCGGCCGCCACCTATTTGCATAGCCTCCATGGAACTCATCTCGCCGGATAAATTCCCGCAACGCGATCCGCAGGCGCTCGCGAAGTTTTTGCTGCACGTGCGGGAACGCGCGCGCCAGAAAAAGCATCCACAGTTGGCGAGCATTTCGCTGCGGACGAAACACCTGGACCCGCTCGCGGTTTTGCAGTCCATCTACGAGCCCGCCGAGCGCCACTTCTACCTGGAGCGCCCACAGGCAGAGGAAGCGATTGCCGGAGCTGAGGCCATTCTCGAAGAAGAGATCACCGGGCCCGACCGCTTTAGCATCGTCCGCGCGTTTGCTGACCACGTGCTCGAAAACACCGTGTGCATTGGCGACCTCGATGCGCCGTTTTCCGGCCCGCATTTCTTCACGGCGTTCACCTTCTGCGATGACGCCGAGGGCGACGACGCCTACTTCGCGCCAGCCACCGTTTTCATCCCGCGTTGGCAGGTCGCACGGCGTCAGGGCGAATACGTGGCCACGGCCAATCTGATCATCGAGCCGGAAAGCGATATCGCTACTTTGTCCCGCAAAGTATTGGCGGCGCATGCGAAATTTGGCCGCTTCGATTACGACGAACTGGCCGAAGATGACAACCCGCCGCCCTCAGTTGTCGACCGCGAAGACGTTGGTGGCGAAGGCTGGTTTGCCTCCGCGGTGGACCATGCCCTGCAAAACATCGACATCGAAGTTTACCGCAAAATTGTGCTCGCGCGCGCGGTGGAGCTCAAGGCCGACCAACCATTCCGCCCACTCGAAACGCTGGCCCAACTGCGTGACCGCTTCCCGTCCTGCTATGCGTTTTCCTTCGCCAATGGCGAGGGCCAGAGCTTCATCGGGGCGACGCCCGAGCGACTGCTCCGCGTCGAGTCCGGCCGTCTGTTTACCGAGGCCCTGGCGGGATCCGCGCCACGCGGCGAGAACGTCCGCGAAGACGCCCGCTACGGCTCCGCGCTGCTCTCCAGCGAGAAGGATTTGCGCGAGCATCAGTATGTCGTCGAGGCGATCATCAAGCGTCTGGGCGAAGTGGACTTGGTCGTCAAACCGCCCCGCGGTCCGCGCCTGCTCAAGCTGCCCAACGTGCAGCATTTGTGGTCGCCGATTTCAACCGAGCTCACGCAGGATCAAGACATCCTGGCCGTCGCCTCTAAGCTGCACCCGACGCCCGCCGTCGGCGGCCAACCGAGGGAAGCCGCCCGCGCCGACATTGCACGCATTGAAAATTTTGACCGTGGCCTCTACGCCGGCTGCATCGGCTGGTTCGACTACCATGGCGACGGCGAGTTCGTGGTCGCAATCCGCTCCGCCCTCATCGATGGCCAACGCGCGCGCCTATACGCTGGTTGCGGCATCGTGGCGGGCTCCGACCCGACCCGCGAAACCGAAGAAACGGATTTGAAATTGAAGCCATTACTTGATTCCCTCCAGTAATGCACCCTCTACTGCGCGCCAACCGCAACACCGTATGGGCCGGACTCATCGTAGAATCCCTGGTCCGCTGCGGCCTGCGCCGCGCCGTCATCAGCCCAGGCTCGCGCTCCACTCCATTGACCATCGCCTTTGCGCTGGACGACCGTATCGAGGCCACACCGATTCTCGACGAGCGTAGCGCCTCGTTTTTCGCGCTCGGCTGTGCCAAGACATCTGGCGAACCAGTGGCGCTGGTCTGCACTTCCGGCACTGCCGTTGCCAACTATTTACCCGCTGTCATCGAGGCCCACTACAGCGGCGCACCCCTGATCGTGCTGACTGCCGACCGCCCCCCCGAGCTGCGCGACTGCGCCGCCGGACAAGCGATCGACCAGGTAAAAATCTTTGGCGACTACGCGCACTACTACCACGAGCTCGGCCTGCCCCCAGTAACCAGACAGCTCGACGAGCGCCACGCCTACCTCGTGCGCATGATCACGCATAGCTGTACCGTGGCGACGACTCTTCAGCCTGGCCCGGTGCATTTAAACATCCCCTTCCGCGAGCCGCTGGCTCCGGTTGATGGCGTGCTTGGTGGACCGTTCCCCGCCATTGATTTCAAGAAGCTCCCGCTTGCGCCACCGGTGGTCAACATCAATGCGAAGACACCGCTTGAGGAGTTGCCCTTCGCCGACCGCGAGGACTTAATCGTCGTCGCCGGCCCACCCGAAACGCGCTACACTGAGGATGATTGGCGGAACCTCGCTCAACTTTGCAATGCAAAGTCTTGGCCTCTACTGGCAGATACGAGCACCGGCTTGCGCGGCCTCGGCGAACATTGCGAGACACTCATTGCCGGCTACGACGCCATCCTGCGCGACGTCGTCAAACGCCACGAGCTACGTCCTGGTGCGGTGCTTTTCGTTGGCCAGCTACCGACGAGCAAAGTGCTACGCAGCTTCCTTCGCGAATGCAGCTTGCTGCCGAGTTGGCGGCTCAGCCCGGGCAAGCTCAACCTCAACTCCAGCTACGCGCCGATCCAGACGATCCCCTTGCGCCCGTCGCAACTTACTTTGTCGGACAAAGTAAAATCACGGACGCCACTCGCGGAAAAGTGGCTCGCCGCCGAGAACGCGCAGCAGCGCGATTTCAAACATTTCTTCCGCGACTGCGGGCACCTGTTCGAAGCCAAGCTCACGCCCGTTCTCGCTAACACGCTGCCCAAAGGCACGCCGATCTTCGTGGCCAGCAGCATGCCGATTCGCGACATCGAATTCTTCTGGCCGATCAACAAGAAGGAGCACGCCTTTACGGTCAATCGCGGTGCCAACGGCATCGATGGCACGCTGTCCACCGCACTCGGCATGGCGCAGGCATCCGGCAAGCCCGGCGTGCTCATCACGGGCGACCTCGCATTCTTGCACGACCAAAATGGCTTGCTGACCGCGCCGGAGTTTACCGGATCGCTGACGGTATTTTTGGTCAACAACAACGGCGGCGGCATTTTTGAAAAGCTGGCAATCTCGGACTTCGAGCCGCCGTTCGAGCGCTTCTTTGCCACGCCGCAAAAGGTGGACTTCGCTAAGCTCGCGGCGGCGCACGGCATTGCGCATCACGCGCCCAAGACCTGGGACGACCTGAAGGCGCTGGCCCGCAAGTTGCCCAAGCAAGGCATCCAGATCATCGAACTCACCACCGACCGCAAGGCCGACATGAAGCAGCGCGGCGAACTGCTCGGCCCGGCATAGCAGTAAAAATATTTAGACCGAATATCGCCCCGCGCCGTTCATTATAAACGAGCTCACCGCTTATAATGGCGCACCGAACGCCGCAGGCGTAGACTGTTCATGGAGACAATCCAATGAACACACTGCCAATTAAGACCTGTTTAGCGGAACTGCTAAATGCCACCAACGACACTCCGCGCTTGCGCGCAGGGGAAGCCCGCGTAGGCTCCGTGGCTGAAACCATGCCACTGCTCACCGCCATCGTGGAGAATCTGGCCGAGCGCCTGGCCGCCCGAAACGGTGGCTGGGTTTCCGCGAACGAGGTGCTCGCGTATGTGCCCGTTTCGCTGGAGATGGTCACGGAAGTCATGGACGGCATGGTCGACCGCCAAGTCGTTTTTCATGGCGGGATCGACAACTGTAACGTCTATGAATTCTTCGAGCTGATCGGCCGCGAAAGCGACGAACCGATCGGCGGGCGTGACATTTATTCCGGCGAAGAATTGGATGACGCTCACGCCATTTTCTCGCCCGAAACCCGCAACCGCCTCGAAACGGAAATCCGTGAGCGCGCGGAACACGACGCTTGGCCGGCCCAAGCGGTTTGGCAGCACGAGCTGCTTTTCGTAACCGCCGGAGCTGGTGGGCCGGTCCGCCTGGCAGAGGTGGCCGGGCATTCGCGGCTTACACTGGGCCAAGTGAAGACCAAGCTTAAGGAGCTCGCTAAGCAGAAGTATTGCGTGCTCGAAGAGATCGACGGGCAATACAGCTACCGCTTCCCCAAAATGGATTACCCGCGCGCTGCCTGGCGCGCAAACGATGCGGCCATCCGCCACTACCCGTCCTCACGCCGCGACGAGTTCGAGGTCAAGATGATGAAGATGCTTTTGTCGTGGATTGCCATCGTGGGCGGCGTCCTGGCGGCAGCCTTTGTCCTGCGCATCCATTTCTTTTTCCTTCTGTTGCTCGGCATCGCAGCCGCGGGGATCGCCAGTTGGCGAATCCTGAGCGCACGCGACATCGTCGAGCCCAAGCCAATCGCTTAATTTAACCAACCCAAAACCGCTATGTCATACCAATCCATTCCACCCCGCCTGCCCCGCCGCAACGGCGTGCTCCGGCACTTCAGCGGCACCATTATCCTGGTGCTCGTTGCGATCTTCATGCTCGCCATTGCCGCGCTGTTTACCGTGCGCGTGCAGAAAGTTGGCGGCACCGAAATCGGCGTCAAAGTTAATAACCTGAGCGGCGGCATCACCGTGATCCCCGAGTCCGGCACCTATATTTACAACGGCTTTATCAACAGCTTCTTCCTGCTCGATACCACGGTGCAGCGGCTTGAAATGACGGCTGACACCACCCGTAGCAATCGCGACACCCGCGACGACCTGCGCATTAAAACCATCGACGGCAGCGATGTCTTCCTGGACCTCACGATCAATTACCAAATCCGCCGCGATAAGATCGAGGAGGTGGTCAACACCAGCGGTCTTGGCGACGCTTACAAGGTAAAGTGGGTGCGCGACTATGCGCGATCGGTTAGCCGCACCGTCTTTGGCGAAATGACCACGGAGCAGTTTTACGACGCATCTGTCCGCAACGAAAAGGCGCTGAAGACCGAAGTTGAGATGAACGGCTTGCTTAAGCCGTTTGGCATTGAGGTGACGCGTGTCATCGCGGAGAAGTTCCGCTTTCACCCGGAATACGAAGATAAGATTCGCGCTAAGAAACTGGCCGACCAGGAAGTCGAGGAACAGATGTCCAAGGCCAACGCCGCGAAGCAAAACCAAATCTTCCGCACCGTTGAAGCCACGAAAAAGAAAGACGTGATCATCGCCACATTCGAGGGGCAGATGCGCCAGCTGATCGTGCAAGCCGAGGCCGAAGCGAACAAAGCAATCAAGGGTGCCGAAGCCTATGCGATCCAAACCGAACGCGGAGCCGATGCGTCATTCTACACACAGGAGCAGAACGCCAAGGCGATCCTCGCGCAGGGCAAAGCCCAGGCACAGGCAACCGAGGTCATGGCGCAAGCACTTGAAGGCGAAGGCGGCCGCAACCTCGTCAAGATGGCCTACGCCGACCGCCTCAAAGGCATGAATCTCACCGGCCAGCCGTTCACCATCAGCGGGGAAACCGAGCGCTTCACCACCGTGGATGAAGCCGCCGCCGCGAACAAAGTGAAGAAAGATCAAAGTAAGTAATACGAGTTTTTGGACTACGAATAGCGCAGCCACCATCCGCGATATCCGTAGTTAAACAAAAAAATTTTCAACCATCTATCTACCATGAAATATATCAGAAGTGGAGCCCTTGGGGTGATCGCCGCGATGCTGGCGGTGTTTGTTATGTTTGCCCTGTTTATGATCCGGCTGGAGCCGGGCGAAGTGGGTGTGCGCACGCAGCAATACGCCTTCCTAGGCAAGAAGGGCGTGCAGGCCGAGGACTACGGGCCCGGCTGGCACCGCAACCTGCCCATGCTCGACAATTGGAACGTATTCGACTCCACCGTGCAGACCACGGAATTTACCACGCAGGAAGAGCGCGCAGAGCAACGCGTGCGCTATTCACTGTTTCGCCTCAGCTCATCCACGCTTCCGCCCGATGGCCCGGAGCGCATCGAGCTGAAGCTGAAGGACGGCTATACGATCCAACTCGACGTCACCGTGAAGTACCGGCCCAAGCCCGGCGAAGTGCATCAGCTCTACAAGGCGTTTAACACCGAAGAGCGCTACAAAGGCATCGTCCGCGACCAGGTGCAGAACACGCTGCGCAATGTATTTGGCACCATGCGCACCGAGGAGTTTTATCTGCCGGATGTGCGCCGCTCAAAAACCGAAAGCGCTGAGGGCGACCTGCATTCCGAACTCGACCGCAACCACATCGAGCTCATTGCGCTGCTAGTGCGCGACATCACTTTCGACAAATCTTACGAGCGCAAGATTCTCGATAAGAAACTGGCCGACCAGGATGTAGAGCTAAATAAGTCTCGCGCAATCGCCGAGGAAAAGAAAGGCGAGACGAACAAGATCGTTGCCGAAACCGAAGCGATGGTCCGCGTCATTGAGGAAGAGAAGAAGGCGGAGCAACTGCGCCTCAAGGCAGACACCGACAAGCAGGTCGCCGAGATCCAGGCAGAGGCCGAAGTAACCGTTGCCAGGACACAGGCCGACGCCGACCTCTACGCCCAAGAGCTGCTGGCCAAAGGCATGCTCCTGGAACGCGAAGCCAAGGCCGAAGGCGAGCGTCTGCGCGCGGCTGCGGTCAAGGGCAGTGGCGGGAAAAACCTCGTCGCGCTGGAGGCGATTAACAACTTGAATCTCGGCGACATGACCATCTCAACGCTCGCCGTGCCGTTGCTCGATGTGGACCAAATGGTTAACCAAATGGGTGCTGCTTCTGCCGAAAATTAAACGACGGGCGGCAGACACTTTGCGTTGCAAAGTTTCAATCAATCCTCGTCGGCCACGACGGGGATTTTTTTCACGGCGGCCGAGAGCACGCGGCGCTCGTCGACTTCCTTCACCGTGATCTCAAGGCCGTATTCATTAAGCGTAAGGGTCTCGTCCGCCTCGGGAATGCGACCGAGTTCGTTCGTGATTAAGCCGCCGACGGTGGAGACATCATCGGTCTCAATCTGCACGTCGAGTTCTTCCTCCAGGTCGTGAATCGCCATCAAGCCGTCGACCAAATATTCGTCGGGGCCGGTCTGGGTGAAGTCTTCGCTTTCGGGGATGTCGAACTCGTCATCGATTTCGCCGACGAGTTCTTCCAGAATGGTTTCCAGGGTCACGACCCCCAGCGCGCCCCCGAACTCATCGCTCACAAGCGCCATGTGTATTTTTTGCGCGAGCATGCGCTGCAGGGCTTCTTCGAGCTTGGTATTCGCATTGAAGCGCTCGATTTTGCGCGCGATCTTGCGGAGGTTGACCGCCTTGAGGTCGCCCGGGTAGCGGAAGAGGTCCTTAATGTGGATGAGTCCGACGCAGCGGTCGAGGTCGCCATCGCAGAGCGGGAAACGGGTGTGGCCGGCCTCACGGGCAAGCGCGAGGTTTTCCTCCACCGAGTTTTCCAAGTCGAAAAGCTGCACCTGATTGCGCGGCAAAATCACGTCCGACACCTCCAGGTCACGCAGACGCAGGCTGTTGCGAAGTAGCTTGCGCTGGTAGGGCGAGGGCGGTTCGTCGTCTTCGGCCAAGGCGCGGATTTGCACCTCGAAGTCCAGCACGTTGAAGTCGTGTTCAAACTTCAGCCCCATCAGCGTAACGATCCGCTTGGCCACTGTCCGCAGCAGCTTAAACCACGGCAAGACAATCGCCACGATGCCGATGATAAACCACGAAGAGAGCCGCAACGCGCGAATCGGATCGGACAGCGCAAAGGCGCGCGGTATCAAAAAGCCACAAATGCTCACGACCGACGCCGCCACCAGAAAGGCAATGAGCGCCTTGATCGTCGCACCCGGCTGCTCGTGGAAAAATGCCACCTCCTGCATGGCGAAGCCCAGCATCGGGAACAGCACCAGCCCGAGTGCAATCGTGACGGCCATGATGCCAAAGCGCATGACCGGTGCCGCCCAGTCCGTCTGGTTCAGCAGGTAACTGACGCGTTTGCGTGAGCGTAGTTTACCGAGATCGAACTCATCCGGGTCCGCATAACGGAGCTTGATCAGGCTGATCTCGCAGGCAACCAGCAGTGCGTTAACCAAAAGCAGGCAGACTAAAGCGCCGCCTAGAATTAGAAATTCCGTTAAAGTCGTCTTCACCGTGGTGGACGCTCATCCGAGGAGGCGTCCGACTTATCCCCCTTGAGAATACCGCGCAGGCATGACAACAGACGCGCATTTTGCGTCTCCGTGCCGACGGTAACCCGGATGTGTTTAGTTAGCAGATATGGTTTCAACGGACGAACAATAATTCCTTCCTGCTGTAAGGTCTCAAACATTTGACCCGCGTTTTCAACCTTTATCAGTGCGAAATTCCCGCCCTCGGTCCGGTATTCCAAGCCCAGTTCGCGGAATCCCTCGGCCAGCTGCTTCAGGCCGGCGTCGTTGACCTGCTTGGCGCGAGCCACGTGATCATGGTCGCGCAGAGCCGCCGTCGCGGCCGCCTGGGCAATCGAGTTGACGTTAAACGGCGCGCGCACGCGGTTGAGCAAAGACATCAGCTCGGCATGGCCGTAGGCATAGCCCACGCGGAAGGCGGCGAGGCCGTAAATCTTGGAAAACGTCCGGCAGCAGACTACTTTTTTACCCCGCGCGATGAGCGGACGCAGGTCCGGCGCGTCGTCAGAATATTCGGCATAGGCTTCGTCAAAGCAGAAAATGACGTGGTCCGGCAGGCGGTCGATAAAGTCCTCCAGCACGGCCTGAGTATGGCAATCGCCGGTAGGGTTGTTGGGGCACGGCAGGTAGACGAGCTTGGTCTTGTCGGTGATCGCCGCGAGCATGGCCTCCAGGTCGTGCCGCATATCGGGCATGGCGACTTCGACCGGTTTCGCCCCAGCCAGGAGCACCCCGATCTTGAACGCGATAAAGCTCTGCGCGCCCATCACGGCCTCATCGCCGGGCCCACAAAAGGCCTGGCAAAGCAGCGTCATGAATTCGTTGGAGCCGTTCGTGATGATAAATTGGTCCGTCGCCAGATCGAACTTCGTGGACAGCGCCTCGCGCAGTTTCCAGCACCCGCCGTCGGGGTAAAGGTGGGCCTCGCGCAGGGCTTTTGTCGCGGCTTCAATCCCCATTGGCGAGGGGCCCAGCGGGTTTTCATTGGAGGCGAGCTTGAGGATCGACGCCGCCTCCAGCCCATACTCACGCGCCACGTATTCGATAGGTTTGCCGGGCTCGTAGATCGGTTGCTTGAGGACGTCGGGTCGGACTAGGTCTGTGTATTGCATCGGGGAACTGCGATACGGTGATCATTTTCCCAGCGCTGGCAAGCGCAATGCGGGCCTTGCCTTTCCCCTTGTCGGCGGGTCATTTCGCCGGTAGATCGTTACCATGCACCGCGCTTTGCTACCCCTCTTGTTTGTCGCTACCGGCCTGCACGCGCAGGATTTTCCCATGGTTTTTCCGGTTACCAAGCCCGGAGAAACACCGGGCTACAGCCTCCACATTCCCGAGACTCCGGTCATGACCTTTACCGTGCGCGATGCGCCCAAGGACCCGACTTTCGTCGTCACGGTGCAGAATTTTCTCCAGGGCGATGTCTTTATCGAGGCCGACCGGCACGGCACATTCCATTTCCGCAGCAGCTTTGGCCGTGGTAAAAGCGGAGACATATACTGGAGCAACGAATCCGGCAACGGCCGCCTGCTTCGCCTGCTGAAGAGCCCGGAGCGCATCGGCGATGAGCCCGGCGAACCCACCAATGTACAGACCGCGCACATCGAGTTCATGGCACCCGCGGAGTGGCTGCGGGATGAGCAAGTCCTGATCAGCTTCGAAATTCGCGGCTTCCGTCGCTACGATGGGCAGGAGTTTCTCGCCTACGTGGTGGATCTGCCGGTAAAAATCGTCGTGCCCCCACCGCCGGAATAATTGCCGCCCAATGCGCCCAACTCTCGCCTTGCCAATAGTTTGCACGGCCTACAGGATGGCGAACTTATCCATCTCACTCATTAATGAAGCTACTTTTGCGACACAAGGTTGCGGGTCTGGCGATCTTTTCCGCCCTTCTACCGGTGCTCGGCCTGGCGATCCTTATTGCTACGCAGGATCACAAGAGCACGCGGGTGATTGAGGGTGAAATCGACGCAATCATTAGTGACAATTTGCACCACGCGGTGCTCGATATTTACGGGCTCTGCCGGGTCGTCAACAACCTCACGCAAAAGCAGGTAACGAGGACGCTCGGCGTGGCCGACTACGTACTGGAGGACATGGGTGGCGTCAGCTTTAGCGAGGACTCCGTCCGCTGGCAGGCGACCAACCAATACACTAAGGAAACCCGCGCTGTCGAGCTGCCCCAGATGCTGATTGGGGAGACGCCAATTGAGCCCAATGACAGCTTTGGCACGCGGTCGCCCGTGGTCGACCAGGTTAAAGACCTCGTGGGCGGCACCTGCACGATTTTCCAACGTATCAACGCCGAGGGCGACATGCTCCGCGTTGCGACCAATGTGGAAAACGCCGAAGGGCATCGCGCCGTTGGCACCTTCATCCCCGCCACGGGTGAAGACGGCGAGCCGAACCCCGTCATCCAACGTGTCGTCAATGAGCGCGCCGTTTTCGAAGGCCCGGCCTTCGTGGTCAACCGCTGGTATCTCACCGCCTACCGGCCAATTTTCAACGACACGGGCTACGTCGTCGGCATGCTTTATGTGGGCGTGCGTCGCGATGAGGCGTCTTCGCTCAAGCAAGCCATCTACGATGCCGAGATCGGCCCCAATGGCTACAGCTGGGTCATGTACGGCAAGGATGCCGCGCGGGCGGGAGAGTTCATTTTGACCGGCAAGGAGTTTCCCCACGGCGAGAAGATCAACCAAATCATCGACGCCAAGGGACAGAAATTCTTCGAGCAAATTCGACAGGACGCCCTCGCCAAAGCCAACGAACGCACCGGTGCCACCGGCTCGCGCACCGTCATTTGGGACGACCTCAAGGGCGAGCCGCACAAGCTGGAAATTACCTACGTTTACTTCAAACCGTGGGACTGGATTCTGGGCGTTACCGCAGTGGCGGAGGATTTTGCCGAGCCCCACAAACAGATCGAAAAAGTCTTTGACGAGATCTTCTTCGCCACCCTGGTCGGTGCCGTCATTTTGCTGATCGTCATCACCCTACTGGCGATGTGGCTGGGCGGCATCATTGCCAGGCCGATATCGTTCCTGACCAGCATCGCCAAGCATGTCGCCGATGGTGAGCTCGCCAGGGCACAGCACGAAATGGACGCCCGCTGCCACGGCGTCGATCATCGCGACCTCTCCAAGGCCAAGGACGAAACCGGCGACCTCTTCCGCGCCATCCAGCAAATGCTGGGCAACCTGCAGCAACTGGTCGTCGAGATGAAGGGTGCCTCCAGCCAGCTCAGCGACTCGGCTATTTCCATTGGCACCAACGCCGGGCAACAGCTGGACGCCGCGCAAGGCTTCGGCTCATCCAGCACGCAAATCGCGGCGGCGGTGAAGGAGATTTCCACCACCTCGCAGGAGCTGACCGGCACCATGAAAAAGGCCACCAAGAGCGCACGCCAAACGGCCAAGGTCGCCGGCGAAGGCCGCAGCCACCTGGACGCCATGCGCGAAGGCGTGGACGACCTGTCGCTGGCCACACAATCCGTCTCGGGTAAGCTTTCCATCATCGCTGAGAAGGCGAACAACATTAATAACGTCGTCACCACGATTGCCAAGGTGGCCGACCAGACCAATCTGCTCTCGCTCAACGCCGCAATCGAGGCCGAGAAAGCCGGCGAGTTCGGCTTGGGCTTTGCGGTGGTCGCGCGCGAAATCCGTCGCCTGGCCGACCAGACCGCCGTCGCCACGCTGGACATCGAGCAAATGGTCAAAGAGATGCAATCCAGCGTCAGCGCAGGCGTCATGGAGATGGACAAGTTTAACGAAGCCGTCCGCGCCGGGGTGGACACCGTCAACCGCCTCAGTGGCCAGATGGAGCACATCATCACCGATGTCGAGGCGCTCACGCCGCGTTTTGAATCCGTGCAGGAAGGCATGGAAGCGCAGACCAGCGGCGCCGAGCAAATTTCCGAAGCCGTCGCCTCACTCAACGCCGCCGCCTTGCAGACGAAAAATGCACTGGAAGGCTTCCAGGACGCGGCGACGAAACTCAATCTTGCGGTGACCGCCGTCAATGGCGGCATTGCCCGTTTTAAAACCGATGAAGACGCGGGCGATGTCCCGGCACCCAACCAACCATCATCATGAGCCTACGCACGAAGATACTCGTTTACGTGCTGCTGCCGGTTATCCTAACGGCCGGCAGTGTGGCGGTGTATAACATTTACCGCGGCCACACCCGCATGCTCGAGAAAGACCAGGAGCTGATGAGCGACGACCTCATCAAAATCGCCCTGCGCATCGAACAGGACAACCTCGAAGCCGTCACCGTCTCGCGCACCATCGCCGATGCCCAGGAAAGCGGTATGTTCGGCCTGCGCAAGGAGTCGGTCTCCCTGCTGCGCCGCATTCTGGAGGCCAACCCGGAATTCGTCGGCGTGTCCATTGGCTACGAGCCCAACGCCGACGGGCAAGATGCTGAATTTCTCGCCAGCTTTGACAGCCCACCCGACTGGGTCAGCGAAGACGGCCGGTTCATTCCCTACATTTTCCGCGACCTCACCGACGGCGGCCGCATCAAGTCCGAGGTGCTCGTGGACATGGAGAGCAGCCTCTACTATCGCGGCGTGCGGCAGGCGCTCAGCCAGGATTCCGACCTGCGCTACCTCGTCACCGAGCCCTACATTTACAACGACCTCAATTTGATCGTCGAACAGATGTCGCCCATCGTCATCAACGGGCGCTTCCAGGGCGTAACCGGCGTCGACCGCGCCCTCGACACGCTGAGCGACACCCTGCAGGGCCTCAAGCCCTACCCCCGCGCGCAGCTCTACCTGATCAGCAGCCGCGGCCGCATCATCGCCACCACCCTCGGCGATGAGTATCGCACCATGCCAATTGACCGCTTTTACGTGCAGCGCAATGATGGCGGCCCCGGCCGTGTGATGCTCGACCTCTTTGAAAAAAGCCCCGATGGCAAGCTGGAGTTTAACCCCGAGCGCGGCGTTCGCCTGCAAGATGACGGTGTCGACCAAGTTTACCGAACACTCTTCGACCGCATTTCACAAACGCGCCAGAACAGCCCCCCCATGCTTTTCGAAGACCCGCTAAGCGGCGAGGAGTCCTACCTGGCCAGCGCCTACATCCCAACCGGCGGCTGGCGCATCGCCATGACCGTGCCCGAAAGCGTCATTACCGGGCCCACCTGGGGAGACATTGAGCGCGCAATCATCGTAGGCCTCATTGGCATCATGACCGTGCTGCTCATTATTGTGATTTTCGCCAACCGCTTCAGCGCGCGGATCAAGCACGCCAATGACCTCGCCCAAGCCGTCGCCGATGGCAACCTGACGCACGAGGTGGAAATCGTCACCAACGACGAGACCGGCCAACTCCTGAAGGCCATCGAGCTCATGGTCGAAAACCTGAACAACCTCCTGCTTCAGGTTAAAAATTCCACCATCCAGCTCGTCTCCACCGCCACCCGCATCAGCGGTGCCTCGAAAAGCCAGGAAGTGGCGATTCAGGATTTCGGTGCCTCCACTCAGCAAATCGCCTCAGCGGTAAACCAGATTTCCGCCACCTCCCGCGAACTGCTCGACACCATGCGCGATGTGGCCAGCTCAGCCAATGAGACCGGCTCGATCGCCGAGGACGGCCGCCGCCAGCTCATGGACATGTCCGCCTCAATGGACAACCTTTCCTCGGCCACGAGCTCCATCGCGGCCAAGCTCGCCGTAATCAGCGAGAAGGCGAATAACATTACCAAGGTCGTCACGACCATCGGCAAAGTCTCCGAGCAGACCAACCTGCTCTCGCTCAATGCCGCGATCGAAGCGGAAAAAGCCGGCGAGCACGGCCAGGGCTTCTCCGTCGTCGCGCGCGAAATCCGCCGCCTCGCCCATCAGACCGCCAACGCCACCGTCAACATCGACAGCATGGTCAACGAGATGCAGGCCGCCGTTAGCTCGGGCGTCATGGAAATGGACAAGTTCAACGAATCCGTCCGCAACGGCGTAACCGAGGTGGGCGAACTGGGCGAGCGACTGGATGAGATCATTACCGGCGTGCAGACCGTCACCCCGCGCTTTGCCTCCGTCAGCGAGGGTATGGAAGCGCAGACTCAGGGTGCCCAGCAGATCAGCGAGGCCATGACGACCCTGCGCGATGGTGCGGCCCGCACCGCGGAGTCCCTCAAGGAATTTGACGAAGCCACCCGCGCCCTGCACGCCGCGGTCAACGGCCTGCGCCGCGAGGTATCCCGCTTCAAGGTGAAAGACAAGGCCTCGACCGGCATGACCAACATGCCCTTCCCCATGCGCGCCGGTGGCCAGCCCCAGCCCGCACCGGAAAAGAGGGCCCCGCAGCCGGAGATAAAAATCCCCGCCAAGAAAAAGCTGCCAACCAATGCGCCCTTCCCCACCCGCGCACCATTCCCGCCCAGAAAGGACGACAAAAAGTAGGCAATGCTCACCGTCATGTTCCATTTGGGCGACCAGAGTTTCGCCATCGACGCCGAACGCGTCGAAATCGTCATCCCCGCCCTGCCACTCAAGCCGACGCCAGGCGCGCCGGATTACATTCGCGGTCGCTTCGAGTATCGCGGCCAAATCGTGCCCGTGATCGACCTCGGCCAGCTAATCTTGAAGCAGCCGACCAAGCCTGGCCTCAGCGCACGCTATTTGCTCATTTCCTACCCGAAGAAAAGCGGCGGCACCGCGCTGCTCGGCCTTTGGGCGGAGCGCGTCACCGAGACCCTCGAAGTGCCGGATAATTTCTTGTCCGACGGCGGCGTGAACCCACCCGATGCCAAATACCTGGGCCGCATCTTCACAACTGAAGACGGCGAAATCGTGCAATGCGTCGAGCCCACCGACATCCTTTCAGCCGAGGTCCGCGACCTGCTCTTTAACAACGACTCAACGCCCGCTCCGTGAAACTGCCGCTCCGCATCACGCGCGACTTGCGCGAAAAGTTTGGCCTCGACGAAAGCGTCTTTCGCGGGGGCAGCTTGAACAGCGTCGTGCGGCGGCGCATGGAGGCCAGCGGTGTCTTCGATCTGGAGGAGTATTTCTCGCACCTGCTGCGCTCTCAGGAAGAATTTCTCGCCTTTGCCGACGAGCTGCTTGTGCCCGAGTCGTGGTTTTTCCGTGACGGCAAACCCTTCGATTTCCTGACCGAATGGGCCCGCAAGGTCTGGCGGCCTAAGCACCCCGGCGAGCAGCTGCGCATCCTCAGCGTGCCCTGCGCCACTGGACAGGAGCCCTACTCGATCGCCATTTCGCTGCTCCACTCCGGCTTTGCGCCCCATAGTTTCCACGTGGAAGCCGGCGACTTGAGCAACCGCTTTCTCCAAGAAGCACAACAAGGCGTCTTTCGCCCCATGGCCTTCCGGGGCAACACGGCGGAGCCCTATCACGCCTATTTTCGCGACGCCGAAGACGGCAAACGCCGCGTGATCGACGAGGTCCGCGAGCACGTCACCTTCCGCCAGCGCAATTTGCTCGCGCCTGATTTCCTGATGGGCGAACGCCCCTTTCACGCGATTTTCTGCCGTAATGTGCTGATCTATTTTTGCAGCGATTCCCGTGCGCGCGCCGTAGCCGGCCTAATGCGCGGCCTCGAGCCAGACGGCCTCATTTTCTCCGGCCACGCCGATGCCCTGGGCACGATTACGCAGGCCATGAAACCCGTTGGCCCGGCGGGGGCCTTTTGCTTTGAGCGCCGCGAAGCCGCCAACGAACCCGCGCCCAAAGTCCCCCTGCCCGCCATTAAGAAAAACACGCGCATCGCCAAACCGCTTCCACGCAAGCAGGCACTGGTCGTCAGCAAACCGACCGAGGCGACCAAGCCCAGCGCGGAACAACTCTGGGCCGAGGCACGGGAGTTGGCGAATGGCGGACGGCTAAACGAGGCCGAAAAAATCGCCAGTGAGCTGATTAACCAAACGCCGCCTTCCGCTGAGGCCTTCTGCACACTGGGGGAAATTTACATAGGCTTGCGCGATTATAAAAAAGCCGAGCCCCTGCTGCGCCGCGCGGTCTATCTGGATGCGCGCCACGCTCAGTCGCTGTTTCACCTGGCTCTGCTGGCCGAACGCCGGGGCGACTCCGCCGGGGCCGAACGCCTGCGCAAGCGCGCCCGCAACGCTGAAAACGCCAAGGAGGTGAAGGCATGAGCGACGAAGATTTCGAAATGGTGAATCAGGACCGCGAAGCCATGCTGCGCCTCCTCGACCGCGAACCGCCGGAAGGCTACCTCGCCGATTGGCAGAACCGCCTGCGCGAAAAAGAGGACGAGCACGAACGCGAAACCCAGGGCGTGCTGGTCTTCCGCCTGTTCGACGAATGGCTCGCGCTGGAGGCCTCCATCGTCAAGGAGATCACCGCCGATGCCACGATCCACCGCATTCCGCAGCGCACCAACGACGTCCTGCGCGGCCTCGTCAATGTCCGTGGCGAGCTGCAGCTTTGCGTCTCCCTGCACGCCTTGCTTTCGCTGGAAAAAAGTGGCGACGAAACCATTCTTTCCCGCCGCGTGCACCCGCGCATGATCGTGATCCAGGGGCCGGACGGGCCGTTTGTCTTCCGCGCCGACGAGGCCTATGGCGTCCATGCGTTGGAGAAATGCCTGCTGCAGGAATCCCCTGTGACGGTGAGCAAAGCCATGGCCACCTTTACCCGCGGCCTCTTCATTTTGCGCGAACAGAAAGTCGGCCTCCTCGACCACGAACTCATTTTCCACAGCCTCAAAAAGCAATACCTGTGAGCGACGTCCCCGATAGTTTCCCGATGCTCGACCTGTACCAGCAGGAGGTCGAAACGCAGGGCGCTGCGCTCAATGAAGGGCTCGTGGCGTGGGAATCCGATCCAGCCTCGGCGGACATCGACGGCCTCATGCGCGCCGCGCACTCGCTCAAGGGGGCCGCGCGAATCGTGGGCCTCGACATGGTGGGCAAGGTCGCGCACAACTTGGAAGACCTCATGGTCGCCGCGGGCAAGGGCGAGGTGACGCTCGGCTCGGATCAGCTCGACTGGCTCTTTAACGCCGTCGATATCCTCGTCGAATCCGGAAAGCAGTCCGAGGAGAAGATGGGCCCATGGCTCAAGGATAATGCTGCCTGGGCGGATGAAGTTTGCAAGGGCCTCGCCCAAATCCAGGCCGCGGGCGGCATTCCCGAAGCTCCGCCCCAAGCCGAACCCACGCCGGAGCCAGCCAAAACAGCCACCCCGCCAGCACAAGCGAAGGCCCCGGCCAAGCCGGCCCGCACCATCAAGCCGCCCAAGCAAACGCCCGACCTTTCCATGATCGACCTCTACCGCATGGAGGCCGAGCAGCAAGTTGGCGCGCTGAAGGACGCGCTGAAAGATTTCGACCCCGCTTCCGCCGACGAAAAGGCAATGGAGCCGCTGATGCGCGCCGCCCACTCGATGAAAGGTGCCGCCCGCATCGTGGGCCTCATGGCCGCCGTCGAGATGGCCAAGCTCGTCGAAGATTCCTTTAACGCTGCGATCCGCGGCGACATCAAGCTCGCGCCTGAGCACGTGGCCAACTTCGACCGGGCCGCCGATTACCTGCGGCAATTTTCCGCCGCCCCCGATGCCGAACTCGCTGACTGGCCCGAGCAGCATGCTGAGGATTATTCGTCGATCATGGACGACCTGCAGCGCACGCTGGCCGGAGAAACCCTCCTTAGCGCCGCGCCGGAGCCTGAACCGGAACCCGCGCCCGCCGCACTGGAGCCGACGCCCGAGCCGGAGAAATCGGCCGAGCCCGCCAAAGCACCTTCCACCAAGCCCGCCCGCCGCGAACGCGCCAAGCCAGCCCCCGCCGCCACCACCAACGAGAAAAAGGCCGACAGCGTAGTCCGCGTGTCCGCCGACAGCCTCAACCGCCTCATGGGCCTCGCGGCGGAAACCGTCGTCGAAACCGGGCAGTTGGAAAATTTCCGCGACACCCTGCTCCGCCTCAAGGAAGCGCAGAGTGAGCTGAGCAGCCGAATCAACAGCAGTGACCGCATCCTGGACCGCATCGAGCTGGAGCCGGAGTCCCGCGTTCACTTCGAGCAAGTCCGCCAATCCGCCGAGCGGGCGCTGACGCTTGTCCGTGAGCAGTTGGAGCATTTTGACGCCTTTGCCCGCCGCAACACCCTGCTCTCCGACCGGCTATACCGCGAGGTGCTGGCCAGCCGGATGCGCCCGTTTAACGACGGCGTGCAGGGCTTCCCGCGTATGGTCCGCGATGTCGCGCGCACGCTGGGCAAGCAGGTCCGCTTCGACATCGAGGGCAAGGAAACACCGGTCGACCGCGACATCCTGGAGCGCCTCGAAGCGCCGCTCAACCACATCCTCCGCAACGCCTGCGACCACGGCCTCGAAATGCCGGAAGACCGCACCGCCACCGGCAAGGATGCCACCGGCTCACTCATTCTCAGTGCCCGCCACAGCGCCGGCATGCTCGTCGTCGAAGTCAAGGACGACGGTCGCGGGATCGACGTGGATAAGCTCCGCAAGAAGGTCGTTGAAAAGCAGTTTGCGACCGACGAGATGGTCGCCCAAATGAGTGAGGACGAAGTGCTGGAGTTTCTTTTTCTGCCGGGCTTTTCCACCGCAGGTAAGGTTACGGAAATTTCCGGCCGCGGCGTCGGCCTGGACGTCGTGCAGACGCTCATGCAGCAGATCGGCGGGCAGGCGCGGATCAAGACTGCCGTTGGCGCGGGCACGACCTTCCATTTGCAGGTGCCGATCACGCGATCCGTCATACGCGCACTGCTGGCCGACATCGACGGCGAGCCCTATGCCTTCCCGCTGAGCCGCATCGCCCGCACTTTGCGCATGGATTACAAAGACCTGAAAATGGTCGAAAACCGCCAATATTTCGAGCTGGAGGGGCAAAACGTCGGCCTGGCACCCGCGCGTTCGGCGCTCGGCTTTGCCGGTGCGGTCAACACCACCACGCCGCATCTGGACATCGTGGTCGTCAATGATCGCAACCAACTTTACGGCATCGAAGTGGATAATTTAATTGGCGAAGCCGACCTGGTCGTCCGCCCGCTGGACCGGCGTTTGGGCAAGGTGCCGGGCGTTAGCTCCGCCTCGCTCATGGAGAACGGTGAGCCAATTCTGATCCTCGATGTCGAGGACCTCATTGCCTCGATTGATAAGCTGCTCTCCGGCGGCGCGCGCCTCGAGACCAAGCGTGGCGAAGCAATCGCGGCGGCATCCAACCGCAAGCGCATTCTGGTGGTCGACGACTCCATCACCGTGCGCGAGACCGAGCGCCAGCTCCTCGAAAATGCGGGCTACGCCGTCGAGGTTGCCGTGGACGGTGCCGATGGCTGGAACGCCGTGCGCCTGGGCGAGTTCGACCTCGTCGTGAGCGACATCGACATGCCCCGCATGAACGGCTATGAGTTCGTTTCCAAGATCCGCAGCGACAACCGCCTGGAAAATCTCCCCGTGATCGTCGTCTCCTACAAAGACCGCGAGGAAGACCGCATCAAAGGCCTCGAAGCCGGAGCCGACTACTACCTGACCAAGAGCTCCTTCCAGGACGACACCTTTATCCAAGCCGTCCGGGACTTGATCGACTAAAAAGCGCGCCGACAACCAGTTGGCTATCGGCGCGCGTTGAGAAGCTTTGTATCGCAAAGTTTAGTCTTCGGCGACGGTCACCATGTAGAAGGCCGCACCCGTAGCGTCGATGGAGAACGTGGCGCGATAGGTAATGACTTCGAACTCGCCATCGATCGCGGAGGACACCTGCTGCACATTGGAGCCACCATTGGCTAATCCCGCTAGTGTCGGGGCCGCCTTGGGCGAAATGTTCAAGCCAGTCGCTCCACGGCGGCGACGCACGCTGAAGGTCAGGTATTCTTCATCGCCACCGATGCCCAGCTGCGCGCCCGTTTGCGTGCCCGTTGTTGGGCGAACGCCGGAGCCGAAAATGAAGTCCAGGCCGTCAGGTTGACCGTTGTTATTCAAGTCGCCGTCGAGGGTGAAATCGCTGCCAGGAGGCAGGTTGTATAATGCCCAATCGGCAAAGCTGCTTGAGGCAACCGGCGCGTCGGGAATGCTGACACTAACTTCATTACTCTCCACAAAGTTGTCGTCCTTGTCGTAAACAATGACCTTGTAGAGGCCCGAATCACCGGCAGTCAGCGCATCGGTTTGGAGCTGGTTGGAGAACTCACCGTCGACGAGCACGCCGTCGTGATACCACTCATAGCGCAGACCAGAGCCGGTCGCAGCAACCACCAGGCGGCCAGGTTGACCAAGGCGATCGACCACGCTCTCCGGCTGCTGAACGATGGTCAGCGGCAGCGATGGACCCGTCGAGGTCGGGATCTGGTAGTAGGCGATGCCGTTGGTCGGCTGGCCATCGAAGCTGGAGAACTTACCCCCGACCATGAAGCCGTCCGAAACGCGCTGAATGCCCTGAATCGCGCCGAGGTATTGCGCGGATGGCACGCCGGTTCCGAAGTTGATCGGAAGCGTGCTGCCGTCTTCAGTGCTGATCGCGGTGATCTCATCATAGCCCAATACGAGGGTGCGGTCGCCGACATAAGCCATTTGACGATAGAAAGTCGTGTCGCCATTTTGTGCGGCACCGAAGGTTGGGTCGAGCACGCCATTGGGGCTAAACTTCTGCACGCGGGAGTAAGCCACCTCAACGCCGCCCACGTGCGTTACGTTATTGGTGAGCACGAAGATGTTCTCGTCGTCATCGAGCACCAGTTCATAGCCGCCCAGGGTTCCTGAACCGGTGAAGGTGGACTCGGTAAACGAGGTGTCCTTGGTGCCGTCCGTATTGAGGCGCATGAGCTTCATCGGGCTGCTACTGCTGGTGCCATGGTAACCAAAGAAAACGAGTTTACCGTTAGACTGAATCGCAGCGCCCAGCGGATAGAAATTACCCAACGCAGTATTCACCTTGCTAGTGAAGCTGGTGTTGTGCGTGAGTGTTTCGGTGTTAATTTCCGCGATACCCCCCCGAGCGAAGTAGCTGTTAAACTGATACATATTGGCTACGACTACCATGCGCGTGCCGTAAGAAAGCAGTTTATAATCCACCACCCGGTAATACGTGTTGAATGTCTTAAGGAGATTTCCATTCGTGTCATAGACGCCCACGCCCTGACCGGGAAACTGATAGCTGCCGCCGATATAAAGGCGGCCTTGATCGTCAAAACACATCTCCTCAACGATCCCTAGGCCGCTGTATTCAATCTGAGCCCCAACATAGCTGGTGTCCCGCGTTCCATCTGCATTGAGTCGCATCAGGCTGGAGGTGCGCGGACTGCTCGTGACTTGGAAATAGCCGCCAACGATGAGTTTGTCCCCTTGCTCAGCAAAGGAATACATGGTGTCGCGCGTGTTATTAAACGGCGCATCATCCGGCACGTTGGCCATGAAGCTGGTATTCAAAGTCGGTCCCGAGGCGGCGCTGATGCTCAAGGCGGCGGGCAAGCTCTCCTGCGGACCAATCACATTCGTCGCCACTACGGTGTAGATGCCAGCACTGGCGGTGGTCAGGCCGCTGAGCGAAAGCGAGCTATCGGTTTCGCCGGGCAGCTCGACGCCGTTTTTATACCACTGGAAGGTCGCGGTTTCGTCGTCGACTTCTGAAGTAAAAGTGACGCTGCCGCCGTCGGTTGCCGTGGCGGATTGCGGTTGAGTCGTGAAGACTGCCAGCGGCTCAACCGTCACGGTAGCCACCTCGGTAATCGCACCACCATCAGGACCGACTACGATCAGGCGATAGTCGCCAGCCTGGTCAGCGCGAATGCCGTCGAAGGTAATGCTGGCGGTATCAGCACCAGAGACGTTGAGGAGGTTTGCGACCGGCACGCCGTCCTTGGTCCAAATATAAGTGGCACCAGCACTATTGCCCACTGAGGCCGTCAACGTGACGACATCCAACTCATCCGCAGCAACACCAACCGGTTGCTCGACGATGAAGGGCCGCAGGAAAGAGCCGCCCAGGTCGACGGTGAAGACCGTTGCGTCGTCCCCCGTGAAGATACCCAATGGGCCGGACTGCGCGGAGCTCACCAAGCGCACATTGGCACCTAAGGTTTTCGGGACCCAGTTTTTGCCGTCGGTTGAGAGGATCACGCGATTGTCTTCCAAAGAACCATAAAAGACGTCGCCCAGGAAATTCATGGAGCGAATGCTGGGAGTCTCGACGCCTTCGCTGTAGCGACCGGAGGCCAACGAATCCAAGCTTGGCCCGTATGCGTAGTAACCACTGCTGAAGCCCATGACCCAGAGTCCGTTGCCATAAGCAGCGGCGTGGGCCTGCTGGTTGCTGAGGTTACGCCCTTGGAAGGTTTTGCCGTTATCCAGAGATATTTGGTAGGTCGGGCCGCTGCCGTAGTTGATCAACTCACCGTTACCGCCGCGGCGGACATCACTGCCAAAGCTCGATACGTCCTCTGCCCAGTCCCAGTTAATGCCGTCGGTAGAGACGAGGCCATTCTTGTAAAAGACTTCGCCGTTGAAGACAACATTACCATAGGAAACGTAAAGCGGATCCACGGCCACGATGGCGTCAAACCACTCCAGACCGTCCACGGAATACACCAGCTTGTCGTTGACCCGGTCATAGGCCGCAAAGATTCCGTTGCCGTAGCCGATGCCGTCCAGTTGCAGCCCGATGTCGGTAAACGTTTCACCATCGGTCGAGCGAAAGGTATTCAAGCCGTCGGCTTGGAACAGGAAGACGCCGTTACCCGCGACCACTTCATAAGCTTGCGTGCTGCCTAGTGCATTAGTCGAGGTGGCATTCCAGGAGGCACCGCCGTCAGTGGAGTGAAAGGGCTCCTCCCCCACAGCGACTACCGTCGAACCGTTGACTGCCATGGCCTCCATGTCTCCGCCGGGGCCGGTGCTGGCCGTCCAGCTGACGCCATCTGTTGACGTGTGAAAGCTGTTATACCAGGCAGCGATAAACTTCGTGCCGTCAAACACCATCGCCCGCGGATAGGATGCGGGGAGCGACGATGTTATGCGCGAAAACGTGACGCCATCCGTTGAAATCGCCAGCCCGCCCGTGGAGGCCGCGAGGATTACGCCATTGCCTGCCACAATCGAAACTGGTGTGCCGCCAATGTTTACCCCGGCAGTCGGTCCAGTAAAATCACGGCCATTGGCAGATGTATAAAAAACGGTGTTGGCGCTGTTGCCATTCTGTGTAGTCGCGACGACCAACTGGCCGTTGATGACTTCCATGCGGGAATAGCCACCGAAGCCACCCTGAAAAGGTGTTTCCTGCGTCCAGCTAACGCCATCCGCCGAGCTGATGTAAGCGTATTGAATGTTCACCGCCCAGAACCGGCCATTGAAGAATACCACTTCCTCAATGTTCTGCTGCGCTAAACCAGGGATGCCTGAGCTGCGAAGCGTCCAAGTGTCCAAATCGGTGGAAGTGGCGACTACATTACCGTCACCAATGATCACATACACGCCGTTACCATAAGCAATGCGGGTAAAGTCACCGGTCAGGCCAATCGAGCTGACCTCCCAGTTGATACCGTCGTTAGATACTGCGATAGATTGGCTCGTCAGGGCAACGAATTGCGAACCGTCCCAGATTAAGTCTGTAGCACCGGCAAAGTAATTAAGTGGGTTAGTCTGCGTCAGCACATCGTCCAGCGAGGGGCTGGAAAACACTGCTGCCGACTTCTCACCCTCAAGACGATAGCTCAGGGTGTTAGCCGAACCCGTGGCCACAAAGGAGAAATTCCCGTCAATCGTGGCAGTGGTGAACCCGAAGTCGTTGGCGTCAAAGGTGATAACGCCCGCATCGCTCGTGGTTCCCGTAAGTAACTCCGAATAATCCGAGAAGTTACCATCGCTATCAATCGCGAGGAAAAGACGTCCGCTTGCAGTGCCATTAATGGAGAGCGTCCCCAAATAATCACCGGCATAGGGACTCGCCGCAGAGAGTGATAGTGTTGATAGTAATAGAGCTAGTAATAGAGAGCAGAGTCTCGCAGTTGCGTAGGAAAACATAGAATAAAGGTAATACATGAATTCACTCAATAGACAAGTTAATTTAGGGGACTAAAGTCATGACAGAGATGCTTAGTGCGATAGAGACATGTGCCCCATTTGCCTCTAAATAAGTCTTCACTAGTTCGCCACCAGCCACTTCGTGTTAAAAACGCCGTCGTGCCGCCCCAGAGCAACGAAGACGTTCCAGTATCCCCAACTTTACTGCATTAAAAGTTCGCGCGGGGTTAACTCCTTGGTAAAAAAGACCGTAGAAATTTCCTGCTCATGCGAATAGGCTTGGTCAACGACATGAATCTCGCCCTCGAGTGCTTGCGCCGGGTGGTGGAGTCCAGCGGTGAACACGTTGTGGCCTGGTCGGCGGAAAATGGCCAACAGGCTGTCGATTATTGCTCTGCCGATTTGCCGGACCTGGTCTTGATGGACCTCGTGATGCCCGTCATGAACGGTGCCGAAGCCACGCGTGAGATCATGGAAAAATCGCCCGTGCCCATCCTCGTGGTGACAGCCTCCATGACGACCAATGGCGACCTGGTTTACGAAGCCATGGGCCACGGAGCGCTCGACGCCACGGTGACCCCCACCTTGGGGCCCGGCGGCAACATGGATGGCGCGCAACCGTTGTTGGAGAAAATTCAACGCATCGGCCTGATTGCCGGCAAGTCAACGGTTAGCCACAGCACCGGCATCACGCGCCCCGGCTTTCCAATGCCCTCCGCCCACAGCCTGGAGAAACCGCCCTTTATCGCGATTGGTTCGTCCACCGGCGGGCCACAGGCTTTGGCCACGGTTTTGAGTAATCTAGATGAGGATTTCCCCGGCATCGTAGGGATCGTCCAGCACGTCGACCCGCAGTTCGCCCCCGGCATGGCTGATTGGCTGAACGCCCGCTGCAAGCTCCCCGTGCAGCTCGCCGAGCACGGCATGCGGCCGCAACCGGGCAATGTTTATATGGCCGGGCAAGACGCGCACATGCGCATCAGAACTGGCGGCATCTTTGAGTTTACCGTCGAGCCGACGCACCTCGTCAACCGTCCCTCGGTGGATGTCTTCTTTAAAAGCCTGGCCTCGCACTGGCCCAAGCCAGGCGTAGCCATGATCCTCACCGGCATGGGCCGAGACGGTGCCGAAGGCCTCAAGCTGCTCCGCGAACGCGGCTGGCGCACCATTGCGCAGGACCAGGAAAGCTCGGTCGTCTACGGCATGCCCAAGGCGGCAGTCGAAATCGGGGCCGCCCACGAAAGCCTGTCGATCGACATGATTGGCCCCGCCGCGCTCAACCGCCTCTCGCAGATGACTGGCGGGTAAGCGCGACTCAAGGACTCTGAGGTGGCGGCCGATGTCCTCATCGGCCACAATGTAGGCAGATGGAGAATCATTTGCTCCAAGTATTAATTCGCCAACATCGCGTAACGTGGACCGATTCCATCTATTTCACTAATCTCTGGCCGATGGGACATCGACCGCCACCTTCGAACATTTAAGCACAGCAAAATTTTTTTTCAAAAACACACTTGACCGACCAGTCGGTCTGTGCTTTTATTACGACCATGAAGCAAGCCACACCAGCCAAGACCAAGCGGGACGAAATCCTGGCGGTCGCCTCGAAGCTCTTTTACGAGCAGGGGTATAATCAGGCCGGCATCCAGCAAATCATCAAAGAGGCTGGAACCGCCAAGGGCACCTTCTACACCCATTTCAAGTCAAAGGAGGAGCTCGGTGTCGCCTGGCTCCGCGGCCGGCACGTCACCTGGAACACCTGGCTGCACAACGCAGTCGATGCCGCGGATTCGCCCAGAGACAAGATCCTCGCCGCATTCGATTTCCTCGGCCAGTGGATGGCGGACTGCCATTACCGCGGCTGCGCCTTCCTTAATACCCTCTGCGAAACGCCCAACTGCGACAGCCCACTCCGTGCCGAAATCGCCGCCCACAAGCAAGAGCTGCGCGATCTCTTCGAGCGGCTCGTCGGCCAGCATTTTCCCAATAACAACCCTGCCGCCAACGCCCAGACTGGCGCCGTGATCTATATCCTCTTCGAGGGTGCCCTCGTGGAAATGCAGAACTTCTGTGAGCATTGGCCACTCGACGCCGCCAAGCAGCACGTTGAGCAACTTCTTTAAAACGTTCCTTTTTTTACACCCGCACAGACCGACCGGTCTGTCATTAACTAAAAACCAACACCAATAAACAAGATGAGCAGAATAAACACCATCGAACCGGCCAATGCGCCGCAGAATATCGCCGCACTGTATGACGCAGTGAAGAAGAAGCTGGGGCTCGTCCCCAACATGGTCAAAGTCCTCGGCAACAGCAACGCGGCTCTCCAGGGCTACCTTAGCTTGAGCGGCGCGGTTTCCAGCGGTCGCCTCAGCCCGTCCACCCGCGAGAAGATCGCCCTGCTCGTGGCCGAACGCAACGGCTGCGACTACTGCCTGAGTGCCCACACCGCGATCAGCAGCTTGCTGAAGATTCCCGCGCAGGACGTCGAGGCCGCCCGCCGTGGCAAGTCTCCCATCCGCAAGGAGCAGGCCATCCTGACTTTGGCCGAGGCCATCGTCGCCAACAAGGGCGTCGTCTCCTCCGAGGACTACGCCGCCGCCGTCGATCAGGGCGTCACGGACGAAGAGGCGCTCGAAGTCGTGGCCAACGTCGCCGTGAACATCCTCACGAACTACGTCAACAACTTCGCGCAGCCGGAGATCGACTTCCCCCGCGTCGAGGTGGGTGCCGCCTAAGCGCCCGTAACTTCCAATCATCCAATCCAACACCACCCGGGGCCGGCGGCGTCCACCCGCTGCCGGCCTCCCACCCACTTTCATCATGAACGACCCATTCCAACACGCCTGCGACTGCGGTTGCGCCGTCCCGAAGGCCCAACGCCTGCCGCTGCCTCCCTTCACCGAGGAGACCGCCCGCGAAAAAGTCCAACTCGCCGAAGACGCCTGGAACTCCCAGGACCCCGTCCGCGTGTCCCTCGCCTACACGGAGGACTCCGAGTGGCGCAACCGCGCGGAGTTTCTCAACGGCCGCGAGGAGATCGTCGAATTCCTGACCCGCAAATGGCAACGCGAGCTCGACTACAAACTCAAGAAGACCCTGTGGGCCTTTTCCGACAACCGCATCGCCGTGCGCTTCGAGTATGAGTGGCGCGACGACTCCGGCCAATGGTATCGCGCCCATGGCAACGAAAACTGGGAGTTCAACGCCGACGGCTTCATGGCCAAGCGCTTCGCCTCCATCAACGACCAACGCATCGACGCCTCCGAGCGCCGCCTTTAACCCAAACCAACCACACCACCATGACTACCAATACCGACCTCACCACGCGCCCACCACGCAGCCCCCGCGTTCGCCTCGGCGGCTTCGCCCACCTGCCGCGCCTGATCGACAAGGCCCGCGCGCAGACCTCGCAAACGCTCGGCGTTTATGAATACGGCGACGCCAGCCTGCTCGACCGCGAATTCTTCCGCTTCATCGGCATCACCGCCGATGCGCTACTGGCGGAGGTTTCCCGCGGCGGCGGCGACCTAAGCATCCTGCAATGGGTTCTCACCAACGCCACCCGCTCACTGCTCCCGCACGAGATTGCGGCCTGGAGCCATTGGATCGAAAACGTGCCCGGCCTGAGCACGGAGGCCCGCGCCTGGTTTGCGGAGTTCTCCGCCAGCCTGGAACCGCCGCGGCCCGACGTCAGCACCCTGTTCGAATACCTGGACGTCGATGACTACGTCCGCTTCGGCGGGCAGGCCTAGCGACTAGAGATTCGATTCTCCCTCGTCGGAATGTAGGGCTCGCGCTTGCGCGATGCCGCACCCGCTCAAGACGCGCCACCTATTGCGGCGTCGCGCAAGCGCGAGCCCTACATCATGACGGCACCTCTGCTTCAAAGAGATCTTCACCACTTTCCGAAACCCACACCAACCAACATCCACACCAACAACCAACCATACCACGACCATGAAAATCAACTGGATCAAAGCACTCCTCGCCGGTGTTATTGGAACGCTACTGTTCGATGTCACCGGCTTCCTTTTCACCAGCACTTGGTGGGACATCCCCCACGTGCTCGCGGACGCCGTCGGCGTTCCCTTCCCCGTCGCATTGCTGATGCACTACGGCAACGGGGTGGCCCTGGCGGCAATCTACGCTGCGCTGGCCCCCTCTCTGTTTGGCCCGGGCTGGTTCCGCGCCCTCGTCTTCACCACACTGGAAACGGTGATGCTCGTCTGGTTCCTGCTGTTTCCGCTGCTCGGACTGGGCATTGCGGGGCTGGAGGGCGGCCTGCTCTTTCCGGTGCTCTCGATGACACGCCACTGGCTCTACGCGGTGCCCCTGGCTTATTATTTCCCGGTTAAGTCCGGCGAGACCGCCCAGTCGGAAATGGAAACCGACGCCGTCCCTTGCGGTTAACGCAAAACGCGCAAGTCGGACGACTCCTTTCAAGGCATGGCTTCACGGCCATGCCTTTTCAGTATACCAGCAGGGACCAAAGTTACGGCAAATCCCCCCAGCGGGGGGCCTAAGCACGCGAATTCACGGCCAGACGGCGAATAACACTTGTCAGCGAAGCGCAGACCCGCACAACTAGTGCCATGAAGGTCACGGTATTTGTCACTCCAAAGAAAACGGTGCTGGATCCCCAGGGCGCGGCTGTTGGTCACGCAATGGAGCACTTGGGCCTAAATCCCAGCAGCGATGTCCGCGTAGGCAAGACGATTGAGTTCGATGTCGACGGCACCGACACCCCGGAATTACGCGAGCAGATCGATAAGATTTGCGACGGTTTGCTGAGCAATCCCGTCATCGAAGACTACCGCTACGAGCTCGCCTAAAAGGAAGGTCCCGCCCACATGAAGATCGCCATCATCCAATTCCCCGGATCCAATTGCGACCGCGACGCTTATTATGCGCTGGCGGGCGTTTTCAACCAGCCGACGCGCCTGTTTTGGCATAAGCGCCCCAGCCTGGCCGGGGCCGAATGCGTCGTCCTGCCCGGCGGTTTTTCCTACGGCGACTATTTGCGCTGCGGTGCGATTGCCCGGTTCTCGCCGGTCATGAAAGCCGTCGTGGAGTTCGCCCAAAACGGCGGTCCCGTCATCGGCATTTGTAATGGCTTCCAGATTCTTTGCGAAGCTGGCCTGCTCCCCGGTGCCCTCGTGCGCAACGAAGGCATGGAGTTCATCTGCGAGACGTCGAAGCTCAAGGTCGAGGATAGCATGGACTACTTCAACCAGAGCAGCCTCGGCGAAACCATCGACATCCCGATCGCCCACGGTGAGGGCAACTACCGCATCGATGACGACGGCCTGGCCGAACTCGAAGCGAACAATCAAATTCTCTTCCGCTACGCCAACAACCCGAACGGCTCCAAGGCCGACATTGCTGGCATCCGCAATAAGGAAGGCAACGTCTTCGGCATGATGCCCCACCCTGAGCGCGCCGTGGAAGACCTCCACCCGAGTCGCGACGGCATCGGCGTCTTCAAGGCGTTTCTCAAGTCCCAAATGGCCCGCCAGAAGGCGTAGTCAAAATTACCTGTAATCAACCGTCAGCACGCAAAATTACTTCAGCGAAACGCCTAACTGACGATTGATATTCGACAACTGAAAATCGAACATTCCTAAATTTCCATGGCCACCGAAGCACCCGCGCCAAATCCCGACGAAACGCTCAACGCGCCCATCACGCCTGAACTGGTGGACAAACACGGCTTGACGCCGGAAGAATACGAGCGCATCAAATCCATCCTCGGCCGCGAGCCCAACCTGACCGAGCTCGGCATCTTCAGCGTCATGTGGTCGGAGCACTGCTCCTACAAGAACTCGCGCCGCCTGCTCAAGCAGTTCCCCACCCAGAAGTTCGACGAAGACTCCCGTAACAAAGTCCTCGTCAAGGCAGGTGAGGAAAACGCCGGCGTGGTCGACATTGGCGACGATTTCGCAATCTGCTTCAAGATCGAGTCCCACAACCACCCCAGCGCAGTCGAGCCCTTCCAGGGCGCAGCGACCGGCGTAGGCGGCATCTTGCGCGACATTTTCACCATGGGCGCACGCCCGGTGCTCTTCACCAACTCCCTGCGCTTCGGCAAGCTGGACTCGGCCGACTCACGCCGCATCATGCGCGGCGTCGTCCACGGCATCAGCCATTATGGCAACTGCGTGGGCATCCCGAACATCGGCGGTGACACCTATTTCGACGATTGCTACGAGGGCAACCCGCTCGTCAACGCGCTCTGCCTCGGCGTGCTCAAGCATGACCAGATCAAGCGCGGCGCGGCCTCCGGCATCGGCAACCCCGTTTACTACGTCGGCGCGGCGACCGGTCGCGACGGCCTCGGCGGCGCCAGCTTCGCCTCCAAGGAGCTTTCCTCGGAGTCTGGCCACGACCGCCCGGCAGTCCAAAAGGGCGACCCCTTCATGGGCAAGCTGCTCATGGAAGCCTGCCTCGAAATGATGGCCGTCGATGGCCTCGTCGTGGGCATTCAGGACATGGGTGCTGCCGGCCTCACCTGCTCCACCTGCGAAACCGCCGCCCGTGGCGACACCGGCGTCGAGATCGAGCTGGACCTCGTCCCACAGCGCGAAACCGGCATGAATTCTTACGAAATCCTGCTCTCCGAATCACAGGAGCGCATGCTCGTCATCGTGCAGGCTGGCCGCGAAGAGGAAGTTGAAAAAATCTTTGATAAGTGGGACCTCCACGCCGCCAAGGTCGGCTCCGTCGTTGACGGCAAGGACATGGTCGTCAAGCAGCACGGCCAAGTCGTCGCCCGCATCCCCGCGCAAGACCTCACCGAGCAAGCCCCGCTGAACAATCCCGAGGCCAAGCGCCCCGCCTACCTTGACGAAGTGCAGGCCTGGAATCTGGAAAGCCTGACCGACCTGACCGAAGACGGTGTTTTCGAGGCGCTACCCAAGCTCCTGGCCGACCCAAGCATCGCCAGCAAGCAGTGGATTTACCGCCAATACGACCAGATGGTCATGACCAGCACCATCGAGCATGCCGGCGAGTCCGACGCCGCCGTCGTGCGTCTGCGCTGCGGTGGTCCGGATAAGGACAAATACATCGCCATCAGCAACGACTGCAACAACCGCTACTGCTGGGCCGATCCTTACGAGGGCGGCAAGATCGCCGTCGCCGAGGCCATTCGTAACCTCGCCTGCTCCGGGGCCCGTCCGCTCGCGATGACGAACAACCTCAATTTCGGCAACCCGAACAAGCCCGAGTCTTTCTACATGCTCAAGGAGTGCGTTCGCGGCCTCGCTGAAACGTGCGACTTTTTCGATGTGCCCGTGGTTGGCGGCAACGTCAGCCTCTACAATGAAAACCTCGACGCCAAGATCGACCCGACACCGGTCGTCTCCGTCGTTGGCATCATCGACAGCCGCCAATACATCACCTCGAGCCAGATCAAGAAAGGCACCGAAGCCTTCATCCTGCTCGGCGACGTGCCAAACGAGCTCGGCTGCAGCGCCTACCTGCGCGTCCTCCACGACCTGAAAACCGGCAAACCGCCCGCGATGGACCTCGAAAAGCAGGCCGCGCTGATGGACTTCCTTCAAATTCAGATCCAAAAGAGCCGCATCCACGCCGCGCACGATATCTCCGAAGGTGGTCTGCTCGTCGCACTCTGCGAAATGCTCTTCACCAAGGGCAAGACCTTCGGTGCCGACCTCAATCTGGAAGACCTGCCCATCGATCGCTGGGACGCCCTTTTCTTCGGCGAAAGCCAAGGCCGTATCCTGCTCGCCGTCGATGCCAACCGCGCCGATCACGTCGTCCACGACGCCGAGCGCTACGACATCCATGCCGACATTCTGGGCGAAGCCAACGACGATGGCGTGCTCCACATCGAAGCGCCGAATCTGGACAACCCAATCGAGTGGGACACCAACGAACTCCGCAAGGTCTGGGAGAATTCCATCCCCGACGCCATGAAGATCTAGGCAGCGTACGGCCAGGGCTGAGCTTGTCGAAGCCTTGCATCGATAGATTTGCCCATTGGGCAAATAGGCCAACTGGAAGTGAAAAGACTGGTAAAATACCTGAACGATCGGGGTGTTCGGGGGTCTAATCCCTCAATGATAAAGCAATATAAGTCACCAGTTGAGCGCCTGCGTAAACCGATATCAGCACTAGTCGCAGCGTCATTAATCGCGGCGGCGCTATTCACCGTACCTGCGGGCTTTCAGAGCAATTTTAGCGAGCTGCTGGAATACCTCGGCTTTAGTTTCCTAATTATAGCCGGACTTGGTCGGGTCTGGTGCCTGATCTATATTGCTGGCCGCAAAGACCACGAGCTTTGCCAAGAGGGGCCGTATTCGCTATGCCGCAATCCGCTATACCTCTTTTCGTTCATTGGAGTGTTGGGTATCTGTCTTGCCCTACAAAGTCTGTTGCTAACGGTGATCATGGCTTGCATTTTCAATGCATATTACACCTACGTCATTCGCAGTGAAGAGGCTAGGTTGTCACTTCTCTTTGGTCAGGAGTATCTGGACTACCGCCGATCCACCCCAAGGCTGATGCCAGCATTTAGCGGTTATCGCCAAGGCCAGCCAAACATCCGCATTTCAACGCCGGCCTTAGAACGCGGTCTGCGAGAAGTATTCTGGTTTTTTGCCGCCATCGTGATGATCGATGCGATTGAGCTGATCCATGAACACGGCAGCCTGATTGCCATCACGTTGCCCTTTTAGCAACGAAAGTGTATGTTCAGACTCTGCCTTACTCCTCCGGCAGCTCCATGGCCTCAACCTTGGCCTTGAGGCCCTCACGGTAAGCGACAAGGCGGTCGCGAAGTTCCTTGTCCGCCAAAGACAGGATCGCGGCGGCCGATAGCGCGGCGTTGACCGCGCCTGCGCGGCCGATGGCCAAGGTGGGCGTCGGGATGCCGGCCGGCATTTGCACGATCGAAAGCAACGAGTCCACGCCACTGAGCGCCTTGCTCTGGACGGGCACGCCGAGCACCGGCAGGTGCGTGAGCGCAGCAGTCATCCCCGGCAGGTGGGCGGCTCCACCGGCACCGGCGATGATCACCTGGATGCCGCGCCCTTCGGCGCTGCGGGCATAGTCGACCATGCGATCCGGCGTGCGGTGCGCGCTGACGATCATTTTCTCAAACGGCACACCCAGCTCGATGAGGGTGTCTGCCGCGTGTTGCATGGTGTCCCAGTCGGACGCGCTGCCCATGATAACGCCGACTGTCGGGGTGGAATTACTTGTTGTTGCCATGTGGTGAAAAGTTACTTTACCTCCAGCTAATCCAACGGGCAGGAACACCATACGTCAATTCAGGATGCACACGGTGGGTATAGATGGCTGTAAAGCCGGATGGATCGCGGTCGAAATCGACAACCGCGGCAACGGCTCCGTCGGCGTGTTCGACACCGTTTACCGCGCGCTGATCATGCACCCGACGGCCGATACCATCCTGATCGACATGCCCATCGGACTGCCCGACTCGATGACGCCCACCCGCGAATGCGACGTCATCGCGCGCAAACTCCTGGGCAAAGGCCTCGGCTCCCGCGTGTTTCCGCCCCCGCCCCGGCGCGTGCTCGATGTCAGCTTTTACGAAGATGCCTGCACGCTGAGCGAGACGATTATCGGCAAGAAAATCAGCCGCCAAAGCTTCAATATTGCGCCCAAGATCAAACAGCTCGACGACATCCTGCGCCGCCACCGCGACTATGTGGGCCGAGTCCGCGAGGCGCACCCCGAGCTGGCCTTTGCCGCGATGAACAACCGCAAAGCCCTGCAAATTTCCAAAAAGCAAAAGGCCGGGCTCCAAGGGCGGCTCAAGGTTCTGGAACGCCACTATCCGCACGCCCGCGATCTTTACAACTATGCGGTGGACTCCACGCAGCGCAAAGACGTGGCCCGCGACGACATCCTCGACGCCATGGCGCTGGCGATCATGGCGCGCTCGGCCCGCCGCCTGCGCTCCCTACCCGGCGAGCCACAAACCGATGCCGTCGGCCTACCGATGGAGATCGTCGTTGGCATCTATGAGTGGGAGAAGGAAAGCTCCACCCGCGCACCGTTCGGCTTTACCCGGTCGCCTTTTGCCGAGCGTGCTTAGCGGGGCAAACCAATCATTCTCCTGCTGAGCAGCGGTGGGAATCGGGCGAGTTAACTTGCAGGTCGTCACCAACGTAGGTAAGGTGGCAGCGACGCAACTCCATTTAACCGTTCCTTGCCATGAGCTCCCAGCATACGACCCGCCGCCGTTTCATCCAACAATCGACCCTCGCCCTCGCCGCCAGTGCCATGGCACCGCAGTGGGTAACCGCCGCCGAGAATTCACCCACCAACGATGGCGGCGTGCCGCTAAGGCCCTTGGGCAAGACCGGCGTCGATGTGGCGATGCTCGGCCTGGGCGGGCATCATTTTGGCCAAATAAAAAACGAGCGTACCGCGATCAAGCTGGGCCGCCGCGCCATCGATAAAGGCGTCACTTTCCTGGACAACGCGTGGTGTTATCACGGCGGTCGCTCCGAGGAGCGCATGGGCCAGATGCTTCAAGACGGCTACCGCGAGAAAGTTTTCCTGATGACCAAGCACCACGGCCGCAAAACCAAAGCCGAGGCCATGGAGCAGCTGGAGACCTCGCTCAAGCGGCTAAAAACCGACCACATCGACCTGTGGCAATTTCACGAAATCGGCTATCAGCAGGACATTGACTGGATCTTTGGTGACGATGGCGCGATTGCCGCCGCCGATCAGGCCAAGCAAGACGGCAAGGTCCGCTTCATCGGGTTCACGGGCCACAAGTATCCCGAAGTGCTGAGCAACATGATGGTCGCCGGCTATGAGTGGGACGCCGTGCAAATGCCGGTCAACCCCTTCGACCCCCACTATCATAGCTTCATCAAGGGCACCGTGCCTTACATCGTCGACCGCGGGGCAGGCGTGATCGCCATGAAAACCATGGGCGGCGGTGGCGGCAATCTGCTCCGCTCCGGTGCCGTTACTTATCAGGATTGCCTGAATTTCGCGTGGTCGCAGCCGGTAAGCACCATCGTCTGCGGCATGACGACCAACGACATGGTCGACCAAAATGTGGCCGCCGCCCAATCCTTCCAGCCGATGAGCCAAGAGGCCATCGACGCCCTGCTGGCCAAGACCGCAGAGCCCGCAAAAAACGGTCGGCATGAGCCCTATAAAGCCTCAATCGCTTACGATGGTCCGGTGAGCCGCGAGCTACACGGGACCTGACGAAGCCAGCTGCGGCTTATACCCTGTAACCCTATCAATATAGGGCTTCTCGAATCGAGATGAAAGATAGTGCTGCAAGGATTGCTCAACATTAGCCCATTTAATTAGTTGACGCATCTGGCTTTTTGCGTGGGGTAGTTCGCTTCGAGAAGGTGATAAGACTGAGTCTAAATATCCCCTCCCGTCAAAAACCCTAGACCAGAAATACTGACAATGCTGTTGAAATCCGCTCTCTCCCGAGTCGGCAAGCCGTCGCTTTTGCTGTTGGCCGCCACTCCCGCAATGCTCACTGCGCAAGAAAAAGTCGCACCAGATGAGGCCGTGCAAGAACTGGAGCCGGTCCACATGTACTCACCGGTGATCCCCGACGCGATGCTTTACCTGCCTGAGGTTCAGGGCACGAAGATCATCGGTGCGAAAAAGACGACCAACGTCGCCCTAGAAGAGCTTCCCGAGATCGTCGACAACAACTACGCTCAGGTCTTCATCACCACGCCGGGCATCACCGTGTCCGAGCAGGCCACGCCGTCCCATGCCAACATCAGTTACCGTGGCATTGGCGACCCGCACGAGTCGTCATCCATCCTGACGATGAAGGACGGCATCCCGCTAAACAGCGACTGGTTCGGCTACCCGACCATATACTACGTCCCGCCGATTGAGTCCATCGCCCGCGTGGAAATCATCCGTGGCGGCGGTTCGCTGCTTTACGGCCCGCAGCCCGGCCCGGTTATCAACTACGTCAGCGCCGGACCCCGCACCGACACCGAGTTCGGCGGCAGCATTCAAGCCTTTGGCGGCAGCTACGGCTTCTACTCGACCTACCTTGAGGCCAGCGGCACGCAGGATCGCTTTGGCTACGCAGCCGATTTCCAGGCGACCGGTGCCGACGGTGCCCGCGCCAATGCCGACTACGCCGTGCTGACCGGTGGCGCAACCGTCGCCTATCAAATCGACGAGGCCCAGCGCATCCAGTTCGACTTCGACGCCTACAGCTCCAGCAATGGTGAAGCCGGCCGCTTGACGCCCACTGAGTGGGACGCCAACCCGCAGACCACCACCCGCCCGATCGACCGTGTCTGGATCGAGCGCTACTATCCGGCCATCTATTATACTCGCGATATCGAAGACGGCTTGATCGAAGTGAAGACCTGGGGCGGCTTCCAGGATCGCCTGTCCCGCCGCGCCAAAGGAGGCTCCACAATAGCAGCGACTGCAACCAACATCGACGACCGCCAGTTTAACTTCTACGGCCTCGATGCGCGCATCCGCAAGGACTACGAGACGGACTTCACCGACGGCGACAACACCCTCGCCACCGGCATCACCTTCTACTACTCCGATGCGCCGCGCACCCGCGAAACCGGTTTCGCCACCGGCACTACAGGCACACCGGTCTTCGATGTGGCAAACTCCACGGTTTACGGCGCTGCCTTCGTGGAAAACATCTTCCGTTTTGGTGACCTGGCCGTCATCCCCGCCTTCCGCCTGGACATCCCGACCATCAGCGCGAAGGAGGAATACAACTTTGACCCCACCATCACGCGTGCACTTTTCGACGAAACCGTCACCTCGGTCGTGCCCCTGGGTGCGCTCGGCCTCACCTACGAGCTCGACGACACCAAGCAGCTCTACACCAGCTTCGCCACCTCTTACACGCCCAAAACCTATGGCGATATCGGCAACCCCACCAGTAAACGAGTCAATACGGCAACTAACGAAGTAGCCTACAATTACCAGGGTGAGCTCGGCAGCCGCGGCAGCTACAGCTCGTGGTTCAGCTACGACGGCAGCCTCTTCGTCGACTACAACACCAACATCGTCGAAACCGTCAACGTCGGCGCAAACAACACCATCGTCAACAACGCGGGCGACGCGCTCTACTACGGCATCGAAGCCGCAGTGGATGCCGACTTGTTTGCCTTCCTCGATGCACAAAACGGCACCAAGCTCTCCGAAGAAGTCGGCGCGCTCTCGCTCTTTGCCAACGCCCAACTGCTGCAGGCAGAGTTCACCGGCGGCCAGTTCAACGGCAACAAGCCCAGCTATGCACCGACCTACCTGATCAAGACCGGTGGTGTCTTCGACTACCGCGATTACCTGCGCATTGGCCTGACCTCGCAGTTCGTCGGCAGCCAATACTGGAACGACGCCAACACCAATTCCGGCAGCGCTACGCCCGTTGCCTCCAACTCAAACCCGCAGACCATCCCCTCCTACCAGGTTTGGGATTTCAGCATCGAGTTCACGCCCATTGAGGACTTCACCATCCTCGCCGGCATCAACAACCTTTTCGACAAGAAATACTACTCCCGCGTGCGCGGTGGCACGGGCGGCATCGAGCCCCTGGACGGCCGCACCTACTACGCAGGTGCCCGGTATAACTTCTAAAAGGCGACTCCGTTTTCACCAAAGCCCCGCGCAGCAATGCCGGGGCTTTTTTATGGAATCCTACTGAGTCTAAATGGGGGCAAAAATTGTAATTCCCAAATCCTCCTATAAAAAATAAAATGCGCTCATGAAACGCTTCGAATACAAGGTGATCAAGTTTGACGGAAAAGGCATTCTCGGTGGCAAGGTCGACATGCAAGACATGGAGCAAAAGATGAATGCCCCTGGGCAAGAGGGCTGGGAAGCCGTCTCTGTCTTTGACACCAACGAAGCCTACGGCAGCACCAGGTGGGTAATAGCGACATTCAAACGCGAGCTCTCATAGCTCCAGCCCAAAGGTAGCCCAAGGATTTGCCTTCCCATCACATCACGTTGAGCTTTAACTGAATGCGTGTCACAAGATTCCGAAGGCTTCTGGTTGTTCTCGCCAATTTTATTTCATTGGCTGCTCTCGCTGACGTTTAGCTTTCGCATCATCATGAAGCGGCGCAACATCGGTGCTACGCTGGCATGGGTCAGCGTTATGCTGCTCCTCCCCTATGTCGGCGTAGGCGTATATTTGCTCTTGGGCGAAATGCGGCTCGGCAAACGGCGCGAACGCCGCATCCGCCAACTGATCGATCCTTACAAACAGTGGATTCAATCACTGTCCGAAGGCTATCAGGTCGACTGGACCAACGCGCCGGACGCCGCGAAATATCTGGACCGCCTGGCTGCCCGCTCCGAGGGCACGCCCACCCTGCCCGGCAATTCGCTGGAGCTGCTCGATGACTGCGAAGGCGTGCTGCGTGCAATCATTGAAGACATCAACCGCACCGAAGAAACACTCTACATGGAGTTCTACATCTGGCACAACGGCGGCGTGGCCGACGAAGTGCTGGAGGCCGTCATCAAGGCGCGTCGCCGCGGCGTTATTACCCGCGTCCTACTGGACTCTGTTGGCAGCAAAGACTTCCTGAAGTCCGCCAACTGCAAACGCGCACGCAAGGCCGGTGTGGAAATTGTCGAGGCGCTTCCGGCGGGAATTTTCCGCGCAATCTTCCGCCGTCAGGATTTGCGCCTGCACCGCAAGATCGTCCTCATCGATGGCCACACCGCCTACACTGGCAGCCTCAACCTCGTCGATGCGCGCTACTTCAAGCAGGACGCTGGCGTCGGCCAATGGGTGGACCTCATGGTCCGCGTGCAAGGACCCGCCGTCGAGGTGCTGGCTACAACTTTTCTCGCTGACTGGGATGTGGAAACCGAAGGCCGGCAAATCGACCTCAACGAGGACACCGGCGTGGTCCGCCAAGAGGCCAAGGGCAACGCGATGGTGCAGGTGGTGCCGTCCGGGCCGGGCTTCTACCCCGACGCCATTTACCAACTGCTGCTCACCACAATATACAGCGCGCGCGAAGAGCTGATCATTACCACGCCCTACTTCGTGCCCGATGATGCGCTGCACACCGCGCTGCGAACAGCGGCGGCGCGCGGCGTGGAGGTAACGATTATCCTGCCGGCGCATAATGATTCCTGGCTCGTGCGCTACGCTTCGCGTTCGCACTACGACAGCTTGCTGAAGGCGGGCGTGCGCATCATGCGCTTCAACGCTGGCCTGCTGCACGCCAAGACCATTAGCGTCGATAAAGAATTCTGCCTCGTTGGCTCGGTTAACTTCGACATGCGCAGCGTGTGGCTAAACCACGAGGTCACACTCTTCGTTTACAACCACGCCTTCTGCGATCACCTGTGCTACCAGCAGCGGCAATACATCCTGCAAAGCGAAGAGCTCCAGGCCTCAGATTGGGCGCAGCGCCCGAAGCAGGAGCGCATTCTGGAAAACATCGTCCGCCTCGCCAGCCCGCTGCTCTAACATTGCGCACCGGAGCGCAACGCTCTGTCGTTACCACGCTTTGGAACGAATAACGCCCTCAAGCAAGTCGACAGTGCAATACTGCTAAATCATGGCATGCTAACTTTGCGATGCAAAGTATCGCCGCCAGCCGCGACTTACTTACGGCGACGGGCGACGAACACCACCCCCAGCACACCGAGCGAAGCCAACAGCGCGTAATCACGCGGCTCGGGAATGATAAGCAATGCATTGTAGGTTTGCCCGTCGAACTCCTCGGTGCCCAAGATGATTTGTGCATTCGCCAACCCCGTCAGCGAAGACAGGTCGGCGTTTCCGGTAAAGGTAATTTCGCCAGTTGCCAAGACAATGGCCAGCCGGTCATTGATGCTGAAATCATAACCGCCGAACTGCATCGCAATGATGTCTCCGGTGATCTCCACATCGCCATCTATAAAAAGCTGATCATAATCGCCGGACACCGGGTTTGCGAAAGTGCCGGTGGCACCGTTGGGGCCTGCCACTTCGATTTCCAATGAGCCGTCATTGTCGTAGCTTCCAGTGATTGTCTGCACTCCGGGTGAGCTGCCCGGCGCATGAATCGCGTCCACGTGGATAGCCACACTACCGATGATGCCACCCGTGCCCGCCAAAATTCCATTTGCGTTAACCGTGACGTCCGATGTGACCACAGCACCGGGGTTGAGCTTGAGGGTCGTTTGCCCGCCCATCACATTCTCGACCGACACCGCATCCGAGGTCTGCGCGCCGTCGATAAGGAAAAGCTGATTTCCAATTTCGTTCCCGCCGTCGACGATCTCGACGGTAGAAGGGGTCAGCGTAATGATATCCACTCCCTCCGAGAAAGAGCTGTCCAAGGCGAGGCCGTTGGTCGTGTCTTCAAAGGTATTCCAGAGGTAGCGGTGGCCGCCCGTCGTGGCAATGGGGAATGGGCTAACCTCCTGCGAGGCCCATATTGAATTGCCCGCGCTGTTGCGGATGATGGAGTTTAGCGCCGCATTGGAGCCATTACTCGTGAACTGCCATTCCATCGTGTACCAGCCCGATGAATTGATGACTGCGCGGTCGTCAAAGCGGTCTACCGGCGAGGGCCCGAAGAAGGTTTGGTTCGTCGTCGTCACCCATACTTCGCCCGTGCCACTGCTGGCCACGTTGAAAAAGAAATCGCGCTGGTAGGCCTCCGAAGTGTCGTTGGTCGCGGTGGTCAAATCGTAGGAGTAGTCACCAAAATTACCGCTATTGATCAACGGATCTGACATGTCCACGTAGAAATCCTGTGAGACCGTGAAGCCGTCCATAAAGTCGGTTTGCGAACCACCAAGCCGGCTGAAGACACCACCATCGTTCGCCGGATCCAGCACCAGACCAAACGCAGTGCCGCTGCTGGCCGAGACACCGTTTACCGTGCCCGTCTGCCGAGTAATAGTGCCTCCGTAATTGTTCCAACTCGGGTTCGAAACCGAAGCGTCAAAAGACGGGTCTTCAAAAGTTTCTACGTAGGTATTTTGTGCAACAGCAGCACTAGAACAGATGAGCGATACGCATAAAAGAGAGCGTGTGAACATGGAAACCTCCAGACAGTAGTGTAAGAATCAATGATGGATGAACCATCGCGGTAGTAATGTGCTAACATATATTTTACAGGACCGGGTTCAATCGCATTTACTCATCTGCGGTATAAAACCCAGTCGCATGACGGATTCACCCGATATCAAAACTGCGTGAGCGACCCACCTCCACCGATGCGTCACAAAGCTACTCTTCGCCCATCAGTGCCTTCATATCGGCAAAGCCGATCTTGGCATTGGCCGCTTCACTGGCCTCAAACAGGTCTTTGAGCAGCGCCGCCTTCTGGCGCTGCATGGAGAGCACACGCTCTTCTACGGAGTTGCTCACGATCAGCTTATAGCTCGTCACCGTGCGCGACTGGCCAATGCGGTGCGCACGGTCGGTTGCCTGCGCCTCGACGGCCGGGTTCCACCATGGGTCGTAATGCACCACGGTATCTGCGCCGGTTAAATTCAAGCCCGTGCCACCCGCTTTCAGCGAGATCAGGAACACCGGGATCGAGTCGTCTTCGTTAAACTGCTCACAGAGTGCGGCGCGATTCGGCGTCGAGCCATCGAGGTAAAGATACGGCATTTTCTGCGCTTCTAGCTCGTCTTTCAGTAGCGCCAGTGCCGAGGTAAACTGCGAGAACACCAACATGCGGTGACCGCCGTCGATCGATTCTTCTAGCAGTTCGCGGAAGGCGTCGAGCTTTGTCGATGCGATTGCATCGGCGGCTTCTTTCTCCACGAGTCGCGGGTCGATACACGCTTGGCGCATGCGCAGCAGTTGCTTAAAGGCGGCCACACGGAGCTTACCCTCCGAGGCGTTCGCCATCTCCAGCTCAAAGACTTCGCGGCGCGCCGACTCCTCAACTTTGCGATACAAAGCTTCCTGTTCGTCACTGAACTCACAATAGAATACTTGCTCAATTTTCTCCGGCAACTCGGGTGCGACCTCGCGCTTGGAACGACGCAAAATGTATTGCGCCGCGCGGTCCTTAATCCGCATGCCGTGCCATTCGCGCTCTTCCCGCGAAGCACCGGCTGGCGGCGGTTGCACGTAGCCCGGGAGCACGAACTCAAACAAGGCCGCGAGGTCATCGAGCGAATTCTCCACGGGCGTGCCCGTCAGCAAGAAGCGGCGCTTGGCCAGCACGCCGCGCAGCGCTTTCGCGTTTTGCGTTTGGCGGTTCTTCACGTGCTGCGCTTCATCCCCCACGACCGCGGCAAACGGCGCGGTATGGAAAATTTCCTCATCGCGCGCCAAGGTGTTGTAAGACGTGACCACCAAGCCGTATTGCAGCGCGTGCTCCGCCGACTCCAAACGCGACGCACGGTGGTGCGCAAATACTTTTAAGTCCGGCGCGAACTTCTTGGCTTCGCGGCGCCAGTTCTCCACCAGACCCGCCGGGCAAACCACCAGGCATGGCTTCTGCGTTTCCTGATGAATCGCGGAAAGCACCGTTAGCGCCTGCACGGTTTTACCCAGGCCCATTTCGTCGGCCAGGATACCGCCCAGGTCGTTATTATACAAATGCCAGAGCCACGCTGCGCCGAGCGCCTGATACGGCCGCAGCATTTTGAGCAATGCCTCGGGCGCAGGCGGGGGTTGCAGCGCGGAAAGATCACTGAGCGCACCGCTGCGGCGCTTCCACTCCTCGGGCGCTTCGATGGCGAGGTCCAACGCCTCCAGTTGCTGGTTCACCGCGGCGGCCTCGACCGTCGTGATGCGCTTCGTGACGCGTGGCGTGAGCAGGCGATCCGCATCACCCGTCAGGCGGCGCTGCGCCTCCTGCATCGTGTTCAGCTTACCATGATCAAGCAGGAACACGCCCTTGTGCGTCTCCAGGTATGGCTGGCCTTTATTGAGCGCCTGCGCGATCTGCCCAGCCTCGATACCCGGCGCGGCCAGCTCGGCGTCGGCCACGAAATCGTCGCCATCTTTGCGCAGATGAATGCGTGCTTCGAGCGGCTTGAGCTTCTTCGTGTATTTGCGGAAAGCCGGCGTGAACTTCGCGCGGTAGTGATTCTTTAAACGGTCCCAGTGTTCGGCCAGAAATTGCAGGGTCTTGTGCCGGTCGCGCAGCCACCATTTGCGGTTACTGGGCTCCAGTTTGAAGCTGTGGCTTTTGAGCAATTCCAGGGCTTCGTCGTAAACAATACTTTCGCGCGAGGGCAGCGTAATGGCCAAATAATTCGTAGAGCCATCGACAACCATCGGCGTCAAATCGCGCTCCATCTCGCGGCGGCTTTTCTCTGGTGCCAGCGGCATTGGCTTGGGCGTGTCCTTCTTGGGCGGTGCCTTGGCCTCGACTACCAAATGCGGGTGCACGTCGGGCAGTTTTCCATCGACCCAGGGCATCGGCTCTTTGGGATTGCGAAAGGAAAAGACCGACGGCTCGCCGGTCAGCGGTTGCAGCAGCTGGCTCAACTGGTCGCGCGTAAGCTGCATCATGCTCGGTGCCTTGCCGTTGGCCCAACTCTCGACGAGCATCGCCGCCAGTAAATGCGGCGGCTCCGGCCAATACGGCTGCTTCGGCAAACGCTCAGGCGGGTAAATTTCGCCGCCGGTTTCCGCCTCCAGCTTCACCGGGATGCGGTCCTTGGGCGCGCACTGCGGCAGGTTAGGCGGCAGCAGCAGACGCCAATGCAGCGGCGCCCCGTCCGGGGATACGTCAATGCTGTTCAGCGAAGGCCCTTGCGTCATGCCATGCCTTGGATGACGAAGAACGCGCGCATGCCAATCAGAAAAGTGATTTACACGGTGTTTAAAACGGCAGCGAACGCTCCGGAACTACAGCGTGAAGTCCCCGGTGATGATTACCTTGCCATCGCGACCACCGGCTTGCGCAGCCTCAAAAGCAGCCACGCCGTCGGCCAGCGAATACTTGCCGGCGATACTCATCTGGAAGACGCCCTGGCGCATTAGCTCGTTGACTTCGTGCTGCATCGCGCCGCGCTGATCCGCGCTCGCCTTGCGGCTCCATTTATCCATCCAGAAACCGCGCAGGCAAACGTCATTAAAGATCAGGTTGCGTGTCGGGAAGCGCACCTTGTCGCCCACCATGCCACCAAAGGTGACGACCACACCTTCGTCCGCCACGGAGCGAATCATTTTGATGACGCTCTCACCGCCAATTGAGTTAAGGCCCAACACCGGCTTCTCGCCGCCGGTAGCGTCTTCGATCTGCTTGTAAAATTCATCGCCATCGGCCAGGACGACGTCGGCCCCCATCTCCTTGAGCGGGGCCTCCCACTTGGCGACGTCGCGCACCAGGTTGATCGTGTGCACGCCCAGGTGCCTGGCCAAGCCGATCACACACTGGCCAACGGCGGAGTTTGCCGCGTTTTGAATAACCCAGTCGCCAGCCTTGAGGTCCACGAAATCCTTGAGCAAGCGATACGCCGTCGGCGGATTGATAAACGCCATGGCTGCCAGCTCCGGAGCCAGGTCTCGCGGCGCTTTCTCAAAGGCATCCGCGTCGGCACACACGGCGTCCACGAGCACGCTTTCCTCCGGCATGCGGACTAGGTCGCCCATGCTGAGGCGCGCCACGCCCTCGCCTACGGCCAGCACTTCGCCCACGCCTTCACGGCCCGCCACACCAGGCAGCTCACGTAGCTTGCCATAGCTTCCGCCGATGATACCGAGGTCCGACGGATGCAGCACCGCCGCACGCAGCGCCACCAAAGCCTCGCCTTGGCCAGGCTGAGCGCAGTCGATCGTTTCCAGTTTCAGCACGTCGCCAGGCGCGCCGTGCTCATGATATCGCAGGGCTTGGATTTCCATACATTCAATGAATCCAAGGTCACCCAAAACGCAAAGGGCATTTTGCATTAGCCAGCAGCTATAATGAACATTGAATCCGACCAGAAGCTCCTCAACTCCTCAACCCGCATAGGCAATTGACTTTACGCCCGCTCTCGGCGATCAGTAGGGAATGAGCGAAGAACCACAGCCGCACCCCTTTCTTGACCCGTCTTTCCACGTTGCTTGGAGCAGCCTCGAACCGGCCGCGATTGAGGCCGACATCACCTTGGCCATGTCCAAGGCGCAGCAAAATGTAGACGCCATTGCCAGCCAGGACTCCGAGGCCGCCACGTATGAGTCGACCATTCTCGCGCTCGAAGATGCCGTGGAGGAGCTTTACCGCGCCTGGGGCTACGCCGACCACCTTTCCTCCGTTTGCGAGGGGCCGGAAATCCGCAAGGCCTACAACGCCATGCTGCCGAAGGTCACCGAGTTCTCCACCCGCATCTACCTCAACGAAAAGCTGTGGCAGGTGATCAAGACCGTCGCCGAAAAGCCAGAGATTAAACAAATGCCGCCCGTCCATCAGCGCCTCGTTGAGGACACCCTGCGCAGCTTTAAGGACCACGGCGCGGATCTTCACAACGACCGCCGCGAGGAGTTTGAAAAGCTCTCCACCGAGCTCTCCCAGCTCACGCAAAAGTATTCCGAGAACGTCCTGGACTCCACCAACGCGTGGGAGCTGATCGTGGACGACGAGGCCGAGCTGACCGGCATCCCCGAAAGCGCCAAAGAGGCGATGAAGGAAGACGCCGCCGCCAAGGGCCATGGCGATGAAGCCTCGCCGAAATGGCGTATCACCCTGCACATGCCGTCCTACCTGCCCGTTATGCAGTATTGCAGTAACGAAGCTTTGCGTCGCAAAGTATGGGAGGCCAGCAGCAAGATCGGCCACACCGAAGGCCACGACAACACGCCGCTGATCGGCAAGATTTTAAAGCTCCGCCAGCGCAAAGCCGAGCTGCTCGACCGCAAGGACTTTGCCGAACTGACCCTGGCCCAGCGCATGGTTAAAAACGGAAAGGCCGCACTGGAGTTCATTGAAACTTTGCATGACAAAGTAGAGGCCCCCTTCCGCGAAGAGATGGCTGAACTGCGCGTCTTTAAGTCCGGCCAAACCGGCAGCGCGCCCGACGAGCTAATGGAACCGTGGGACACTACTTACTGGGCTGAAAAGCGTCGCCAGGCCGAGTTCTCTTTTGACGAAGAAGAGCTGCGCCCCTACTTCCCGATTCACCACGTGATCGACGGCCTCTTCGCGCTGACCGAGCGCCTCTTCGGCGTGAGCATTGTCAAACGTAGCACCTTCTACCGCGACCCCAAAACCGGCGAAGAAAAGCACGCCGACGAGCCCGGCGACCTCGACCCAATCGAAGTCTGGCACCCTGACGTGCGCTTCTACGACCTGCTCGATGAGGACGAGACGCACCTCGGCTCCTTCTACGCCGACTGGTTCCCCCGCGAGAGCAAGCGCGCCGGTGCCTGGATGAACGCCCTGCGCACTGGCGGCCCGACCAAGAAGGGCTTCCGCCCGCATCTCGGCCTCATGGCGGGCAACATGACCAAGCCCACCGGAAATAAGCCCGCGCTCATGACGCACCGCGAGGTGGAGACTATTTTCCACGAGTTCGGCCACCTGCTCCACCACCTGCTCGGCAAGGTGGAAATCCGCTCACTCAACGGCACCAACGTCGCCTGGGACTTCGTCGAACTGCCCTCACAGATCATGGAAAACTGGTGCTGGGAACGCGAGGCACTCGACCTCTTCGCCCGACATTACGCCAACGACGAGACCATCCCTGACGACCTGTTCGCCAAGATGCTCGCCGCGCGCAACTACATGCAGGGCAACGCTACCATGCGCCAACTCTCCTTTGGCAAGCTCGACCTGGACCTCCATATCAATCACGCCAACGACGCCGCCGACCGCGACCTCGATGCGCTGATCGATGAAATCCTCGACGGCTACTCCGCGCAATACGCCACCAAGCCGCCCTCCATCGTGCGCCGCTTTGGCCACCTGTTCTCCGGACCCACCGGCTACGCCTGCGGCTACTATTCCTACAAATGGGCCGAGGTGCTGGAGGCCGATTGCTTCACGCGCTTTAAAGAAGAAGGCGTGCTCAACCGCGAAACCGGCCGCGCCTTCCGCGATTGCATCCTCTCCAAGGGCGACAGCGAACCACCCGAAAAACTCTTCCGCGACTTCATGGGACGCGACCCGGACTCCGACGCCCTCCTCCGACGCGCTGGCCTGCTGCAAGAGGTGTAGCGGCACCCAGTCGACAGTCTCCACCCATTCGGTGACTGCATGGTTCGGCATGTGGTGGCGTATCACCCTGCCCGCAACCTTTGCCCGTGCTTACCCATGTCCAGCGGGTTGACACCGCAGGCTATGTCCGTGACAAAAGACCTCAATCAAAGGCTTGCCTTGGCAGGAATAACAATTTAGGTTGTGCCTCTTATCCATGTAATCCTTGTCGGCGAGAAAAACCTACGACACGCCGCAACGCCCAACAACCCCACCCTTTGATGAATCGTAAGCGAGCCTTCGGTCTGCTTTGGAGCAGCCTAACTTTATCCCTAATCCTAGCCCCCGTCGCACATGCACTGTGGAACTATCCGGGCACGGGCGACTGGACGCCGCCCGCCAACCACTTCGGCACGCAGTACGAACCCAGCCGAGTAATCACGGTGCCGATGGAGGCCGTGGTCAGCGAAGACCCGGCGGAAATTACGCTCAAGTTTTATTCATCGCCGGACTCATCGCCCGGGTTCGGCAGCTCCAGTGTTTATGACACCGACCTCAGCGGAACCTACGACATTTTTCGCAAAGATCCTGACGCATTGAGCTGGGGCGCCGCGATTGGCTCCGTGACCATCGGCGATACAGTCACCACTTGGACGGACAGCAATGTAACGCCCGGCGTGGCCTACGAATACGGCGTCTATCCCACTGAAATCGTCGATGACAACGTAAGCCTTTACCTGAAGTATGCCCATGGCAACGTGATTGCCGGCATCAACGTGGACCGCACCGACGCCAAGGGGCGCATCGTGATCGTGGTCGCCGAAGACGTGTTAACCGAGCTGCCCGAGGAATACGGCCAATACAAGGAAGACCTCAAACGCGATGGTTGGCTGGTGCACGAAATCACCACACCGCGCGCCGCCGACTACACCTCCAACGGCACCGGCCCCAACGACGCCAATGGCGTCCCTGGCGCGCCTTACCCGGACGAGCACATCAATATTCGCAACCAGATTATCCAGATTTACAATGACCACCCGGGCGAAGTGAAAAACGTGTCCATCGTGGGTAAAGTCGCGGTCGCGCGCAGCGGCGTCGGGTACATCGGCCCCGATGGTCACGGCAACCGGCACTCCGCTGGCGCCGACGCCTACTATGCGGACATGGACGGCGTTTGGACCGATACCGGCAGCAATCTTAGCTCCTACAGCAGCAGCCTGAGCACCGCCATCAGCCAGGGAAGAATCAATGTGCCCGGAGACAATAAGTTCGACCCTGACCAGATGAGCCAGGTCGGCGGCCCCAATAAAAACCTCGAGCTCGGCTTTGGCCGCATCGACTTCTCCAACCAGATCGGCGCCGAGTATGCCTCGCTGCGCAACTACTTCAACAAGCTGCACCGCTACAAGACGGCGAGCCCCGACTTCCGCCCGGGGCGCCGCGCTGTTCACCGCTCCGGCTTTGGCGCCTTGGCGCATGAATTCATGGGCTCCATGCCTGGCGTCGTCGGCATGGAGAATATGGACTTCACGCGTTCCAGCGAGCTGCCCAACGTCCCGGACAATCTGGACGCCGACGCTGCCTACACCGCCCAGGGCAATCCTTACCTATTCTACTTCAAGGGCAACGGTGGCCCCGGGATCAGCAATGGCAGCCAGGCAGTCTTCTGGACCGGCATGCAGAGCCACTGGGGCTATTGGTTTGAGTCCACAGTGACGAGTAGCCAAAACGCCATGTCCAGTCGCCTCGCAGAGGACAACTTCACCCTCAGCTACACGTGGTCCATCGCCCTTTTCAATTGGGACGTCAACTTCCTCTATCACCGCTTCGGCATGGGCGGCAATGCGGGCGACATGATGCGCGCCAGCATGAGCAACCGGGCAAGTGGCACCATCTACAACAATGCCAATTCGCCGATGTTCATGAACCACATGGGCGACCCGGCCTTGCGCTTGTTCATGTTTCCACCGCCCACGGATTTGCAAGTCACCGGTTCGTCGAACCCAACGCTTTCGTGGAGTGCGTCCACCGCGCCCGCTGGCGAGCCGCAGGTTATCGGTTATCATGTTTACCGTTCCGCTAGCGCGGATGGCCCCTTCACGCGTTTAACCACCGCGCCCATCGCCGGAACCAGCTATGTGGACGACTCCGTCTCAAGCGGCGCGTGGTATTATCAGGTGAAGGCAGTTCGCCTGGAAGCAAGCGGCGGCGGCACGTATTACAACTCCAGCCTGGCCGCTGAGCAAAGCATCGACCTCGACGCGACGCTTGCCGACGTCGTCGTAACGGCTGCCATCCTGCCCGAGGCAAACTGGGACACCGACTACTACGCCGCCCTCGAAGCCACTGGCGGCAACCCGCTCTACACCTGGCAAGTCGTTAGCGGCAGCCTCCCCGCCGGGCTCACCCTGTCAACGCGCGGCGTGCTCAGCGGCAAGCCAACCGAGATCGGCGACTTCGACTTTACCGTGGAAGCGACGGACGCGCTGGGCGAAAGCGCGCAGGAATCTTTTAGCCTGACTGTGGTCGGGCTCGATGTGCAAGTCGTCGAGGCGGAGGCCAGCGCATATGTCCGCGAGAACAGCACCAGCTACACCTCCCGCTCATACGAACCGGCTCTCCATGTCGCTGATGGCTATATGGGCTACTTGCGCTTTGACCTCTCGTCCGTGGAGCAAAACGTCAACTTCGTCAGCGCCAAGCTCGTGCTGAGCATCGACGACTCCAACGTCACCGGCAGCAATGTGGTGATCGAAGCGGCGCTGGGCGTGAACAGCGACGACGATTGGGATGAAACCACCATCACCTATGACACGATGCCGGACATCAACGAGGCGATCCCCAGTGAAGCGGCGGACCAGTTCCCCGTGCCGGGCGGCACCGTGACCATCGATGTGTCCTACATGGTTTACGAAATCCTGCTTAACGATCCCAGCAAGCTCATGACCGTGCGCCTGCACTCCGAGACCTCGGTTTCCTGGCAAAACTGGGCGCGCGTGATGAACCGGCATGCCACGTCTTCCGTGCGGCCCAAGCTGATCATCCAAACGGCCGGGACCGAAGGCTTTGACCCGCCGCCCCCGCCGCCTCCGCCTCCGGCTCCCGTGGCGTCGTTTACCGCATTTCCGGTGTCAGGCCGACAGCCGCTGGAGGTCACCTTCACCGATGAATCCACCGGCGCGATTTCCAGCCGTTCGTGGGACTTTGGCGATGGCAATACCCTCGCCACCACCGAAACTTCGGTCACCCACACCTACGACACTGCGGGCAACTACACCGTTGCGCTCACCGCAACCGGGCCTGGCGGCAGCCACACCGATACCCAGGTCGATGTCATCGAAGTGCTCGATGCGCTGGCTGGCCTACGCATCGAATTGAATCCCGATACGCTGGATCAGGCATGGTATTCCGCTGGCGAAACTTCGGGGTGGTACGGCAATGCTACGGTGCGCATTGGCTCCAGAGGCAGTGACGAAAGCCAGGGCATTGTCATGCCATTTTGGATTCCGGATTTGGAAGGCGACACCATCCTAGCCGCAGAGCTAATCCTCACGCAGGAGGGCGAAGCCGCGAGCTGGGTGCGACACTTATCTAATGCCGATCTGTATGGCGCCCGCTCGGACGCCAACAGCGCGACCACCATCGCCACCGATTACACCGATCCCGGTACGCTGCTCGTGGACGACTGGTTCCCCATCCAGGCGGGCCAGGTTAACGACAACGGCATCGCAACCACCGAAGACGGCGAGCTGCTGACCTGGCTTCAGCAAGAGCTCGGAACCACGGGTCAGAAATACGTTTTCCTCACCGTGAAGCCCGATGCGCTTCACTCGACTGCCAATTACTACATGACTTTCCATGCTTCAGACAGCAGTACTGCGCCGCCAAAGTTGATCCTGACGGTCGGCACGCCCGGGGGCGAAACGGAGACCATCACCATCTGGCGTCAGCAATACTTCGGCACGGATGAGTCCACGGGCGACGCGGCGGATGACGCCAACCCGATGGGCGACGGCCTGCCCAATATCATTAAATACGCGCTCGGTCTCGACCCGTTGGTCAACCATGCCAATCACCCCAGTGCGCCACGCTTTTACCTCGATGAGGCTGAGGGCTACCTCTACACCATGACGCGTAAGCCTGGCCGTGACGACGTCACACTGATGCTCGAAGTCTCGCCCGACCTGGCTCCCGACAGCTGGACCAGCATCGATCCGCTGGACGAGAATTACCAAGTCTCCGTGGAGGCCGACACGCCGGAAGCTGGGATGGAGACTATCACCGTCCGCGCAGCGGACACCGGCGTCAAAGTCCAGTTTGTGCGCCTCATCGCGATCCGTTAGCGAACAATCATTCTTAGCATTCTGCCTAATGTAGGGCTCGCGCTTGCGCGACGCCGCATGAGGTGGCGCGTCTTGAGCGGTAATGGCATCGCGCGATCGCGAGCCCTACATCACTGCGCGCAAAAATGTCTCATCCCTGAGTCATTTTGCGCCACCGTTACGCTGCCCAGTGGCCGAACGAGTTCCATCGAAAACCGACCGACGCCGCTTGCATTCAGGCTAAATCCGGTAATGGTTGCCCCATGGAATAGCTGGAACCAACCCTGCTAATCCCTTACCAACCAATTAACAACTATGGGACTCTTTTTACTTCTTATCGTACCAACCATGATCCTGGGCTTCTGGGCCCAGCACCGGGTCAGCAGCGCTTACAACCAATGGAAGCGCGTGCCAACCCGTAGCCGTATCACCGGACGCGAAGCCGCCGACGCCGTCATGCGCAACGCCGGCATCTACGACGTGGACATCGTTGAAGTGCCCGGACACCTCACCGACCACTACGACCCGGCCAACAAGCGCCTGGCCCTCTCCCGCGAAAACTATCGTGGCTACAGCTTGGCCGCTGTCGGCGTCGCCGCACACGAAGCCGGCCACGCCATTCAGCACAAGGTGGGCTACAAAGCATTGCAGGCCCGCATGAGCCTGATCCCGCTCACCACCATCGCTTCGCAAGCGCTGCCGTTTGTGATCCTTGGTGGTATGTTCTTCGGTGCCCTTGGGCTGATCAAACTCGGTGTCCTCTGCTACGCGGTGCTCACCGTGTTCCAGCTCGTCACCCTGCCCGTGGAGTTCGACGCCAGCAAGCGCGCCCGCGTGCAACTCGCCAAACTCGGCATCGTCGGTCAAGACGAAATGCCCGGCGTGGTCAAGACGCTCAACGCCGCCGGCATGACCTACGTCGCCGCCTTCGTCAGCAGCCTCGCCAACTTGCTCTACCTCTTCGCCCTCTCCCGCGACTAACCAGCCTCCGGCTGGACCGATAGATTTGCACATTGTGCAAATTGCCAATCCAACTCACCAAAGGTAGGGCGGAGCCTGTCCCGCTCAGCGGCGATCTCCAGGCAAGCCGCCACGTTAGAGTGGCCCTATTCGACGACTCTCAGGTAGCGCGGACCGTCTCGGTCCGCAAGGATTGAGGTAAAGCATTATAAGGTTCACGCAACGCGCCTTGCGCTAAACCGATTCAACGAACTGACATTTCAAACAGCGGTGGCTTGCGGAGCGGGGACGCTCCGCGCTACCTTTTTCACTGCCAACCTCTCTCAAACACCACCACCACCCAAGGCAACGCACCGCGCGTTGCCTTTTTCATGTCCCCACCCCCGCATTCGAAAATCGCTTTGCACGATGGGCGGCAAGGTGTCAGCGTGACGCTTCTCCCGTTTTAAACACTGCCTTCCATGCTCCGTTATCTCCTCGGCCATCTCATCATCATTACCCTGACCGCCCCGTGGGTTTTCCTCCTGGGCGGACGCGAAACCACCGTTGCCGGTCTGCCGCTGTGGGCGGTTTATACGATTGCCATGTCCGCGGGTTACGCGGTGTTCGTAGCGGTGTCCTACGCACGCTGCTGGGATAAATGCGCCAACACGGAGGACGGCCAATGATCCCCCTCGCGGCCGCTTCGGAAACCCCCTCCAATCTCGGGCCCGGCGGCATCGCGGTAATCGCGGTTTACCTGGGCATCATGATCGCGATTGGTGTGGCGGGCCGTTTTGCCCGCAAGGAAAACTCGCTGGGGGACTTCTTTCTCGGCGGCCGGAGCCTGGGCTTTGTCGTCCTGCTGCTCACCCTTTACGCCACGCAATACAGCGGCAACACGCTCATCGGTTTTGCCGGCGCGGCGTATCGCAACGGCTTTGCCTACCTGGTCAGCCTGCCCTTCATGATGGCCGGCATCGGCTTTTACCTGCTCTACGCGCCCAAGCTGCAAAAGCTCTCCCGCGAGCACGACTTCATCACGCTGGGCGACTACATCCAACGCCGCTATCAGCACCGCTGGCTCACGACCGCCATCGCCATCTCGGGCATCGTCGCGCTGGGCAACTTCATGATCACCAACCTCAAGGCCATGGGCCAAATGACGGCCGTCGTCGCGGGCGACTACCTTTCCCCCGCGCAAGGCATCGTGATCCTGGCTATAATCATCCTGATCTACGAAACCCTCGGCGGGCTGCGCAGCGTCGCGTGGACGGATGTTTTGCAAGGCATCCTGTTGCTCCTCGGCTGCACAATCATTTTCACCGCCACGCTCTCCAACCTCGGCGGGCTAACCGGCGCCGCCGAGCGCCTGCAGGAAGTCCGCCCGACTTTCTGGCAGCCGCTCGACTTCGGCGGCTGCCTGACGTGGGTCTCCACGGCGATCATTGTTTCGCTCGGCTTCTCGCTTTACCCGCAGGCCATCCAGCGCATCTACGCCGCGAAAAGCCCCAAGGTGCTCCGCCGCTCGCTGCAGGTCATGGTGTTTATGCCGCTGGTCACGACGCTGCTCATGGTTGCGATCGGCCTGCTCGGCAACATCGCGCACCCCGGCCTCGACAAAGCCGGCAGCGAGGGCATCACCATGCTCGTGCTCAACGACTACGCCGCCACGCACCCGGCGGCCAAGTGGGTCGTGTATGTGTTCATCGCCGCCGTCGTGGCCGCCATCATGTCCACCGCCGACAGCGTGCTGCTGGCCATCGCCTCCTCGGCCACGCAAGACCTCTTCCGCCCCCTCCTCAAAACCAACGACCAAAAGCAACTTACTTTGCTGGGCAAAGTAATCTCCACCGGCGTCATGATCGCCTGCGTGCTGCTCTCAATCAACCTCCCCCAAAGCATCTGGGCGCTGATCCAGATCAAGGTCGAGCTGCTCGCCCAAACCGCCCCCGCCCTCCTCTGCGGCATCCACTTCCGCAAGGTAAATAGCCGCGCCGTGTTCGCTGGCCTCATCGCGGGCATAGCAATCGTCT
>NZ_JAPWDU010000002.1:600000-758495 GCF_027257155.1 Cerasicoccus sp. TK19100 | reverse complement strand
CAGCGGATTCGGCAATTGACGCTTGGCACAAAAACCGAAATACCATCGTAGTGTAATCAACTACGCCTCCCGCTGCCCGTCAGACAGCCCTGGCTTATCCTGCAAACACGATGTCACCCAGTCATACATGTCGAATAAGTAATAGGGGACAAATTGTCCTCTTTAGCAAGTATGCATATTCCAGCAGCAAGTGCGACTTTCACTCAGAAATAGGTGCACAACGGCCACCATCGTCTCTTTACACCATTCACTTATGCGACATAATTATGTCGCATAACTTATAGATATGCAGAACTAAAATGAATGAGAACCTTGCACAGTCTACATCGCTTGAGATTACGCTTGCCCATCTATTGGTCCTGCGAGAGCTGGCGAGTGACAAACTAGCAGGAACTCCACTGAACCTGAACTTCTCAGAAATAGAAAAGAAGGCTATTTGGATACTTGAAGATGTGATCGATCAGAAACTGATGGATCTAAAAATTGAGTCTAGACCAGCAAAGGATTGGGACGAACTTACTTCCAGAGCAGCTAAGCACTTAGAGACTCAGCCCTGTGACTTCCTCCCCTAAAGAAATAAAACATAAAGCATATCAAGGCGCAGCTCACAACGGCGACAAGCGCCGCGTGAGTGCTTAGCGTTCTGCAAAAGAAATGGACACAAATTTACTGATAGGGTTTCTGATTGTATTCTGGGCGGGACTTTACCTCTCAGTGAAGATAATTAATTTAAAAGAAGGAAGAAAATGGAGTGAAGGAGTGTCATTCATCCCCGTAATCCCGGTCTTTCCTCTTGTGGCATTCGGTGCTGGAGCTCTACTAAACTGGATGTGGACATATCTCGGAACTGTTACAGTTGTCGTAGCACATGTCGCAGTTTTATCCATCGGCATAATCAAAGAAATGAAAAGATGCAAAGGCGCGGCATGAGCATCGGAAGCATAGAAGCAGCAAAAGCAGAACAAGGCGCTGGTGGACAACTCCGCTACGCGCTCCGCGCTTCACTCCGTGCCACAGCTTAGCGTTCCCATAAAAGCAAAGATCTATGTCAGTTCCCATAACAGTCATTTTGAGCAAAGCTGACGAATTCTCTCGCACATACTCAGACGATACATTTTTCGACCAATTGGAGGAAGGGAAAATTGGGGAGGAGGAGTTCTGCACCGACGAGCTGTCATTTCAAATGCTTCTTCTGGAATGCTACGACGGATTTAGAGCGAGATTGCCCGAAGATACAAGGCATGCACTCGATGAGTTCGCAAACTGTGTATTCTGGTCATGGCGTGTCGATAATGGAAAGCAACAGCTAGATATCCCCCTTGAGTCGGAAGGACTAGATTCTTCCTACACTCCTGCGTCGGCGGAAAAGTTTGCCTCATTATTACACTCAATAGACTGGAAATCAGTTGAGAATTCCTTCATCTCAACGGACGTTTTGCGATCTCCAGCAGATTTCAGATTGTATTACGACGAATGGAAGACCGTTTTTGAGAAGTCTTCATCAACAGGAGAATCTGTATTTGTCTTTGTTTTTCCTTAAACCAAAATTGAGAACTAGGCGAGATAGGTGACGATTTACATCGCACCTACTCTTAGCGTTAGTCAAGAACCTCAAAAGACACAGAAATGTGAAGATACACTACGATATAGATAGTATACTTGAGCGGGCGAAGAACAGCTTTGACGTGCATCTTCAAATAATTGGGGCTCTCCCTAGGGATGAACTTTGGGGAGTGTGCAGAAAGCCAGAGTATCTTTATAATCAGGAATGGGTCAATTTAGGATTATATCAGATTGAGCTTGGTGTAAGAAACTGCGTCTCTGGAATACTTGATAACCCTGACTATAGTTTTATTGTAAATGGCTCAAATGCCCTTGAGGTCATTAAAGAATGCCGACTGCGACTTGCCATCCGCGACTTGAAGAAGATACTCAAAAAATATGGTTTTCCTTACTTCACAGAGGATTCTAGCTATCCCGACAATATCGAATCACTTTGCGAAGATCATGAGGGTGGACTTGGCGAAGGAAAGGCTTTGGAATTTCGTAAAGAACTAGAAGGATTAGATCGAATTTATTGTTACTCTGCTGACAGTTTAGATAATGTAGACACAAATGGCGTCGCAATGGATCTAGGGGTGGAGTATGTCAAAGAAAATATCGAAGTTTATCGGCGCAGGAAGCTAACCAATCGGGATATGTGACGAAAAATGCTGCGCATTTTTCGCACATACCCTCAATGTTCGCTACAAAACATGAGCCTATTTAAAAACATATTTGGCAAGAAGGTTGCCGATCAAATCACTCCCAAGCGAGATCGAGAATATAACGAGTATTTGGTCGAACGGGTCAAAGAGGTCGAAGAGCTCAACTCCAGTTTATCTGAACAGTATGGATTTGGAAGCTATGAGCGTTGGGACATTGACCAAGAAGTTGGGGATCTATTATTTTCCAACGCCGGAGCAGTTCAGTTAAGCTGCAAAGTCGTGATTCTAGGATCATACTCTAGTGTATCGAAGACATGGATGTGGGGATGGGCAAACCCATCCCTTCTAGATCATCTCACTAAAGACACCGAAAAGTTAATTGCATACGGCGAACAGCACAATATCTCCGATCTAACTGAACCTAAAACGGAAGCGACTGAAGATGAGGCATGGGCATTGTCCGCCTTCGCCTGCAGAATCCTTGGGGGACGTGGGCTGTATCGAGGTCCCACAGGAAATGGTTTTATCATAATGATGATTACTGAACTAAGCAAATCGAACTAGACGAGATAGCTGACCATCATTCCGCGCCTGCGGCGCTCCATGTTGGTCAGCTACTCTTAGCGTTATGCCAAAAAATTCTGATATCGCTGACCTGCTGGCGAACATGCCAAACAAGAAGTGTCGGCGCTGTGGAGTCGAAACGGAGTTTGCAGACTTTGGAGACCTTTCGATCCTCTGCTACGATTGCGAAAAGATCGAAGCAAAGGAAGAGAGCTCGAAGGAGCTTGCAGATTTTGACCGGAATCCATTTTGCTACGATATCGATGAGATTCTCCGAGATCGTGAATACTACGAAGTCCTGTCCCAATTTGCTGAATCGATTGAGATCCCTGACCAGAGACTTCTCGCCTGCGAACAGATTCCGACATTCATTGGACGCTTGTCCCGGGATTGGCGGAACGGATTCTTCGATATGATTGCAGAGGGGCATCACTCGATTCTTTTTCAGGTGCTACCAAGCCTCACGCGATGCGGCGCGACCGAAGCAGCTGAAGCGGTTTCCGAGTGTCTCGCAGTATTGGATCGGTTCGGATACAGAACCCTGATTCTAGAATCCGAGGAGCCTTATTCCGAGTTGTCGGAGAGTGATCGCGAATCTTTGGATAGTGCACTCCGAGCACTCGAATCGAAGTGGGGAACTTTCGTCGGAATCGACAGAGAGATGCAGGTGTCTGCTCATCGATGGGTGATCGAGCATAAGGAGGACTTTGCCCCCCGGAAACCCAAGGCATAACAAGTCGCGGATGATCAACTGCCTGCCCGCCGCGAGTCAAAATCTCAATGAACATTCAAACCTCAACCCCGAAGTCGGAGCGCGCTGTCGGCAGGCAGTGACATCGCTTGGACGTTGTAGAAGAAAATGAATTCGAAGGCACAACAGCACCGACAAAGTGGAATAATCTGCTTTTCATCTGCCCTTGCTTGCGCACTGATCGTAATATGGATGCTATTTACTCCTGGCTTTTTTCAATCCATTCTTGGTTGGCTGACTATTTTGATAGGAGCCGTTGGAATAGGGTGCTTGTTCGCAGGGATCGTTTTCATTTCCCTGCCTGGTAACGAACCACATCAACGAAACAATGAATCTACAACAAGACGAGATAGCTGACCCTTCATTCCGCGCCTTGCGGCGCTCCATGACGGTCAGCTACTCTTAGCGTTCATCAAATAATGAATGTAATAGCATCTTACGCCGGACCCGCACCTGGAGATTTTCAGTTTTTCATGTGGGAAATCTATTCTGTCCCATGGCACGGGAAGGTCGGCTTTTTACTGATCGCATTTGCGACTTTGGCACTAACAGCAATCTCATTAAAACAACGAATTTATCCCATTCCTTGCCCAAATAGAAAAGCCCAGTTTAGAATTTTAATCGGAATCAATGCGATATGGGCAACTTTTCTAACAATCGAAAAGATCGGGCATACTTTACTAAGAAACCTGCAAGCAAACTCTGAGCCGATGACTAAGCTCTATTATACTCTTGAATCATTCATTGAGGTTTCCGCACCCATAGCAATGGGCTTAATTGTATGGGCTATGATTTTAGTTTGTCTTTTTATATTGTCTTTCGCTGGAAGGCCAAACAAAGGCAAAGATGAACCAGACGAAGCAGGTGACGATTCACATCGCACCTACTCTTAACGCTCTGAAAAAAAATGCATCACTTTGCTCAAGCTGGTTTCATAATCGCGGGAATTCTAATGCTAGCATTCGGAATAGCGCATGAGTGGACTTGGCGAAAAAGAAAGAGTGGCAGAAAACAAAAGGGAAAAGTTGTGGGCAGCATCAAAGAACTCAGTGACTGCACAGAATATTTCCACCCTGAAATTGAATTTGAATCAATGGGTTCAACTTACAAGTTCACCTCAAAATACGGTGAGCCGTATAAACCAATAGAAGTAGGAACAGAAGTAGACGTTTTAGTCCCATCGAATCCGTATGATGCTGAACATTATACAACAGGAAACAGAATGTTATTCACGGGTGTTTCCATCATATTCGGAATTATCTTTGTGCTGGTCGGAGCCGCTATTAAATCTTAAATCAGAACCATTCGCTTATCTCAATTCCTTTCGCGCTCCGCGCTACAGTCTTGAGACTCCTTTACGTTAAGCAAAATGAAAAAAGCGTTTCGATTCATTCTGAAAGTAGTCGCTGTAATGCTTTTTGCGTGTGCAGTATTCGTTGTCTATCCACGAACTTTTGAAGGTAAGTATTACTGCCCAATGCTGGTGCAAGGAGTGAGAGAAAGGCACTGGGTTGTAACAGAAAAAGAAATCATACTTATCCGCGATTCGATGGAGGGCGAAGTAAGTGATTCGACCCCTTTCACTTGGGTCAAAAAAGATAATGGAATGAGAGAAATAGAGATGGGAGGACAGCGCTACGCATTAAATAAGGGTTTCAATTATTGGTATTTTTCATTCGAACCTTTAATTCCTGAAGAACCTCATACCGAAGGAGCCACTTTCTATCGCTTGCCAATCTAGAAAGCTTAACCAGGCGATAGTGGACAACTCCGTTCGCTGCGCTCACTACGTGCCACATCTCGACGTTGGAATAGAATGAAAAAGAAGATCACCATCGGATTTATCGGTATCGCTTTTATAGCGGCTTTTGGGTTCTCGTGGAACTTCGCGACAGTCTGCCTCTTTGTTGCCGTTTATCACGATGGAACCGGAGAGCACAATTTAATCGAAGCTGAAATCAAAGAAGATGACATCAAACTCCTGCACATCGTCTTGGATCAATATGAAGAAGATTTCAGAGTAAAAGGAGATAAGATTTACATTACTCCGAGGCTCTACTTTAACGAACAACTACGGTGGAACTATAGCTCAAAAGCAGGAATCCAGAAATCCCATCCAGTCGGAGCTGGCAACGGCTAACGCCGCGCCAGTCCTCGACGTTGTGTGTCGCGTGTTCCCAGCGAGACGCGGCAGCCATCCGCAGCTTCAGTCACGCTGATTTGCCTCCGATGCAAAGCAGCCTTTCCGGTAAACTTGGAGTTGATCAGAACCATGTTTCCTATTAAAACAAGACCTTAACCAACAAGCCTCCCATTGAAACCAGCACACAACCAGACGAGATAGCTGACCCATCATTCCGCGCCTGCGGCGCTCCATGTTGGTCAGCTACTCTTAGCGATCTATAAAAAATAAGATGAAATACCTAAGCCTATTACTAATATTTCTAGTCTGCGCGACTAGTGCCCTCCGAGCAACCGACTACATTCAAGTCAAGGAGCTGATGGAAAAGAAAGAAATCAAGGCGACAGTTAGTTTTGATAATCTAAGCCCGATCTTGAATGATTACTTTGTGGGCACCGCTATCGCATTAGAAAAAAAGGAGGGGCAGATTTCTGGAGTCGCACTAACCACTGAATTCGAGGGATTTGTTGAATTAGCGAAAGAAAAGTTTTCACCCCTGATTAACGGCAATAAGAAAGAATTCACGATTCCTATGGATGGTTCTTGGACTAAGGTTCAAGTTTCCGAGGACACCACTTACACTATTCGATATGTCCAAGAGTAGATCCAGACGGAGGTCTCAATTCCTTTCGCGCTCCGCTCTACAGTCTTGAGACATCTCATCGTTATGTATCAATAAATGCACCGCCGGTCTAACTACTAGACTGGCATATCAAATATGATCAGCAAATATCCAGGATCATGCCTTTGTGGTGAAGTAAAGTTCGAGATAATTGGCGACTTCGAGAGTTTCTATCTCTGCCATTGCGATCGTTGCCGCAAGGATACGGGTTCAGCTCACGCCGCCAATCTGTTCTCGAGAACCGCAAAGATGGTATGGATTTCAGGAAAAAATGGAGTCAGAACATTTACTCTTCCTTCGACCAGACACATCAAGAGCTTTTGCGCGACATGCGGATCGGCTCTTCCGAGTACCCAAATGAAAGGCGACCTCTTGGTCGTCCCGGCTGGCAGCCTTAATTGTGAACTTCCGATTCGGCCAAACGCCCATATCTTCTTATCGGACAAGGCAACTTGGGATGAGAAGTTGGATGAACTTCAGGGATTCGAAGAACTACCCGTTTGATTCTATTTCAAAAAGAGGAGTGATGAGGATTAAACTTCCAGTGGTCGCGGGATTAAAAGCATAACCAGTCGGTCCATACAACTCGCGCAAGCACTCGCGTATGACTTTCGCGTTATGATAAAATTTAAATATCTACTCCCCATTTTATTAATTGTATTTTGTGCTGGTTGCGGCAAGAAAGCTGACCACCCGTTAGTAGGAAACTGGGCATGGATCGAGCATGATGGTGAGAAGGTCTCAGAAAAATACATCCTCCAAATAAGTAGCAATGGCAGGTGGAAAATGAAAAATTTGACCAGAGACCTTGTTGAGAGTGAAGGTAGGTATGAAATATCAGGTAACGTGATCGCAATGGAACTTGAGCAAGTTCCTGAAGATTCGCATTTCCGATGGGTGAAAGAGTATTTTGAAATAGACGGGGGTAGCTTGACTCTCTGGAAGCATGAGGAGCATCCAACCTACGATGAAACAAAATCAAAATATATACGCATACTAGATTGAAATTATTCGCAGCTAAGAAAGTCTAGCAACCGGTCCAAATCCCATAACAAATCGGGGTTAGTTGACGATAATGCGTTTGCATTTCGCAGCTACTCTCATCGTTTAGTCAGCATTGCCGCTACCCAGTAACTCTTTGCGCCTTCTTGAGAGACCAGTAAGCATGGGTGGTTCACACCGCTAATTTCTGATTTGTGTGGGCAGCCATTGGCTGGCGGCGGTTGCGCAGGCCTCCATAAACATGGCTGACGGTGTCCCGCTGTTCGCAAGTTTAGGCCGCAGAATCTCACTCGTCGCACGAAACGGCTGGAGGAATAGCTGCTTGCCGCCGGCCAACCATTGGCCGATGGCGTCGAAGTCCTTCGGCTTGTGCAGCGCCGGGACGACGGTCGTGCGGAACTCGTAGTCGATGGAAGCTTTGCGTAGCAAAGTAATCGACGTCGCCAGGGCCAGCGGCAGCGTGCGCCGTCCACAGTAGCGCTCGTAGTGGCCTAACGTGCCTTTGACGTCCATCGCTACGTAGTCGACAAGTTCCGCGTTGAGCAGCTCTTTGAGGATGCAGGGGTTGCTGCCATTGGTGTCGAGCTTGATGCCGTAACCACGCCGCCGACACGCTTGCAGAAATTGAATGAGCTGTGGCTGGCGGGTGGGCTCACCGCCGGTGACCACAATGTTTCGTGCCGCAGGGGGCCGCCGCTCCAGTAACTCAATGACTTCGTTCGAGGTTACGTGAGACTCTGCGCCGCAAAGTTTATTTGCATCGCAAAGTGGAATCAGTTTCGGGTTGTGGCAGTACGGGCAACGCCAGTTGCAGCCCTGTGTAAACACGACGACTGCTGGCCGCCCCGGAAAGTCCAGGAGGGAGTTCTTTAGAATGCCTCCGATGTTCATGGGGGAGAGGCCGGGGCAACCAACAGCGCTGCCCCGGCCATTGTGCTACAGTAACTGCGTCTGTTCCATCATACGATGAAGGGATGGGTCGGGCTCGGTGTCGAAGCGCAGCCGCGCCCGTTTGCGAAACTCCGCCTGCTTGCCGTCGTTCCACTGCGAGACGGGCCGCAGATAGCCGACCACGCGGGAGTAGACCTCGCTCTCGGCTCCGCATTCGGGGCAGTGGTGGTGCTCACCTGCCACGTAGCCATGGGTGGGGCAGATGCTAAACGTCGGTGTAAGCGAGAAGTAGGGGAGCCGGTAATTCCAGGCCACCGTTTTCACAAACTCGCGCACTGCTGCCGGTTCGTTCACGCGCTCTCCAAGAAACAGGTGGATCACCGTGCCGCCCGTGTAGAGCTCCTGCGTTTCCTCTTGCAGGGATAGCGCCTCGAAGGGATCGTCGGTGTAGTTGACGGGTAGGTGCGTGCTATTGGTGTAGAAGGGCGGACCGCCACGCATGACCTCGCTCGGGTTTGCGCAAGTGATGCCCGGGCATACTTCCTGGTCCTTGAGCGCAAGGCGCATTGAAGTGCCTTCGGCCGGAGATGCCTCCAGATTGTAATGGTTGCCGGTTTCAAGCTGATATTTGACCAGTCGCATCCGCATGAATTCGAGCACTTCCTTCGCGAAAGCACGGCCCTTGTCACTGGCAATGTTGGCACCGAACAAGTTCAGGCACGCCTCATTCATGCCGACCAGGCCGATCGTCGAGAAGTGGTTTTTCCAATACACACCGTGCTGGTTTTTCATGTCGCGCAGGTAATACTGCGTGTAAGGGTAGAGCCCGGCGTCGGTGAGTTCTTCGAGGAACTTACGCTTGGTTTCGAGGCTGTCGCGGGCGAGGTCCATCATCCTGGTGAGACGCCGGAAGAACTCGCGCTTGTTCTTGGATCGGTAGCCGATGCGTGGCATGTTGATCGTCACCACGCCGATGCTACCGGTAAGCGGATGCGCGCCAAAGAGGCCGCCGCCGCGTCGTTCCAGTTGGGTGTTGTCGATGCGCAGGCGGCAGCACATAGAGCGCGCGTCATCGGGGCTCATATCGGAGTTGATGAAGTTTGAGAAATACGGAATGCCGAACTTCCCGGTCATCGTCCACAGGCCGTCAAGGTTGGGGTTTTCCCAGTTGAAATCACTCGTCAAGTTGATCGTCGGGATGGGAAATGAAAACAGCCGACCGCTGGCATCGCCTTCGCTCATGATGTCGAAGAACGCGCGATTGAGCGTGTCCATTTCTTCCTGGAAATCGCCATAGACATCGTCCGTAAACTCGCCGCCGCGCAGCACGGGATGCTTGGCGTAGTGCGACGGGCATTGCAGGTCCAGCGTGATGTTAGTAAACGGACTTTGGAAGCCCACGCGGGTTGGCACGTTCACGTTGAAGATGAACTCCTGCAGGATTTGCCGCACCTGCGCGTAGTCGAGATTGTCGTAGCGAATGAACGGTGCGAGCAGGGTATCGAAGCTGGAGAATGCCTGTGCACCCGCGGCCTCACCTTGTAAGGTGTAGAAGAAATTCACGACTTGGCCCAGCGCGCTACGCAGATGCTTGGCGGGGGCGGACTCGACCTTGCCCGGCACGCCACGAAAGCCGACGCTGAGCAACTGAAACAAATCCCAGCCCACGCAATAAACGCTCAGTTGGTTGGTGTCGTGGATGTGAAAATCGCCGTTATCATGCGCCTCGCCAATTTCGGGTGGGTAAACTTCGCTCATCCAAAAGCTCTTGCTGATGCCGGACGATATGTAGTTGTTTAGGCCTTGTAGTGAATAGGCCATGTTGCTGTTTTCGCGCACCTGCCAATCGAGCTTTTTCAAATACTGTTCGACGATCTCCGTCTTCGTCTGGTTGCGGATGGCGCGGCGTCGTGCATGCTGTTCGCGGTAGATGATAAACGCTTTGGCCGTCTTGCGGTAGCGGGATTCTATCAAGACATCTTCGGCAAGATCCTGCACGAGTTCCACCGTCGGCGCATGCGCCTTGATGGCTTCGGTGAAGCGGTTGACGATTTGAATCGCCAGTTGCATCGCGACATCGCGGGAGAACTCGCCTGTCGCCTCGCCGGCCTTGGCGACGGCATCGACAATGCGCATGGGTTCGAATGTCGCCTTGCTGCCGTCGCGCTTGCGAATCCAGCGCACGCCCGAGGTATTGAGCAAGAGATCGGTATCAGAGGTCAAAGCCGTCCCCGGCCGTTCGAACAATAACAGTTCGTCATGTTTTCCAGTCATTTTCCTTCCTTGTGTTTTGCGTTAGTTGAGGGCTTTCACCTTAACCAAGGAAAGAACGTTGTCCGTGAAAAACGGTTGAAGCAGCGCGGTTAGAAGTCGGGGAATCGCCGGCCTGAACGAAGCCTTATTGAATGAGTTTTTCTGATGGCGCAGAGTAGGGGAACTTTGCGATGCAGAGTAATTCGCAGTATCGAAAAGGTAGGGCGCAGCTTACAAGCAAGCCGCTACGCTGGAGTGGCTACGTTTTTATTTTGGAAATACATACGTCCAATCTTCAGAAGTCTTCACCAATCCCGCCCTAACCGGATTCTGCCTGATGTATTCGGCTTTCAATGCGAACTCTTCATCTGAGCGTATGCGATGATCGAAAAATCCTTCTTGCCAATTGATGCCTAGAAAACGCGATTGGTAAGATTTAAATAGTGAAATTTGTTCAGCCATTGAGACGTTTGCAGGGAATGAAATCAGTCCGTGCAAGTGATCGGGCATTAATAAGAACAGGCTGATATGCCACTTGCCACTGCGGTGCAGGCGGCCCAATGAGCCCAGTATGCCCTTAGACACTTCTGGTATCGTGAGTTGATCAGTTCCGCGAGTTTTGGTGCAGATCGTAATGAAGTAGATTTCACCATCGGCAACCCATGCTGGAGCACTGTGGTAGAGGTGCTTCCGGCCTCTGAAGTTATCCATGTTTTCTTATGTTAAGCGTTGGTGATGGAGCAAGGACTACTCCGCTGATGTGGCTTGCTTGTAAGCTGCGCCCTACCTTTGGATCATTACTGGACGCGAGCCTCGATAAAGGTCTCGTTGCCGTCTTCATCAAGCGTGACGCCGTAGGCGGTGACGATGACGTTGTTGCCCGCGTTGACGTCTTCGCCTTCTTCGGTGCTGATGATCGCGCCGATGGCGGCGGGGTGGCCAGTGGTGAAAAATTCTGACGGGATTACCGCTTCGTATTCGATGACTTGGCCGGGGGCCATGGGGCCAAACTGTATCGTGGAGCGGTTGTTCTGCGCGCCGATCATGAGCGTGAGAACGGGGCGGTTGACGACACTGGTGCCGCGGTTCTGGATGCCGATGCGCACCGGCAGGCCGGCGTTGGTGGCGAGGGCGGCGTCGACGTAGTGATCTGTCACGGCGAGGTCGAGCACGCCGCGTTCGTTGGCGCGCATGACGCGGGTCATGTCGAGCACGCCTTCGCCCAGGAAGGGGTCTGTGCCGGGTTCACCGCGGTCACTGGCTTGCTTGATAACGACCGCCGCCGCATCTGTGGCGCTGGCACCCGTTTCGGACATATAGGCGGCGATGGCGGCGCTGACAACGGGCGTTGCCGCCGAGGTGCCGCTGAAGGAAATGAGTTCGCGATCGTTGTAGGCGGCGGGCAGGCCGACGCCCGGTGCCGCGATGTCGGGCCACTCGCCCTCAAGGCCAGCATTGGGATACTCGGCCCAGTGGAGCCCGGCATCGACAGAGGTCACCGCAATGACTTCGGGGTAGGCCGCAGGATAGGTGATTTGGTCGAGACGGTCGTTGCCGACGGCGGCGACGATGACCACGCCCGCGTCGGTGGCGTATTGCACGGCGCTGCGGACGGCTGGTGTATCGCCCCAGCCACCAAGGCTGAGGTTGATGATGTTCGCGCCGTGGTCGACAGCATCGACGATGCCCTGAGCAATGGTGAAAGCGTTACCGCTGTCTTCGCCCATGGCTTGGTAGGCGAGGATCTGCGCCGCCGGGGCAAGGCCACGGGGCTGGCCGGGCATGCCGTTGCCAACGATCAGCGAGGTCACGGCATTTCCATGGCCGTTAGCGACGAGTTCTTCGATCAAGGCATAGCGGTCGATGCGTGCGCCGCTAAGTGCCGGGTGGTTGGTGACGCCGGCGTCGATGACGGCGATGCGCACACCCTTGCCCCAGTCGGAAATGTCGCCTGTGGCCCCAAGCAGCTCGATCCACTGATCGCCGAAAGCCTGCAAATGCGCGCCGTCGGGTTGGGCGTCGATGGGTTCGGGCAGGGCAACGCGCACGTTGGTGGATTCGTCGATAATGCGGTCGCCAAGCAATTGTTTCAGGCGATCAAGCCCACCGGGTGGTAGCTCTACGCGAAGCATGCCGAGCGGCCCGATGCTACCTTTCATGGGAACGCCTGCGTTGGTCAAAATGCGGATGGCCTCATCGAGCGCGGCCTTGTTCTCGAAGTGTAAAATGGTTTCACCGGGAATGACTTCGCCGCTCTTCACGTTGCGCTTTTCACGGGGCAACTTGGCGGGCATGACGGGCTGACGCGTGAGCTCTGGTGCCGTGCCGGAGGTTTGCCCGGTGGATGTCCGGTGTACAGGTGTTGTCGGGGTTTCCTGCTTCGCTGTAGTTTGCGCGGGGCGCTCCGCCGTGTCCTGACGGCCCAGCCAAAAGGCGACCGCCAGCGTGATTAGCACGAGTGCGCCGAGGGCAAAAATAATGGGCTTACGGCTCATGGAAAGTTCGATGCATCAAACAGCATTCTGCTTCCCACTACAACATCAGCTTTTCGTAAAAGTTGCGGAATTTGACATAAGTCATTAGCTGGCTTAATGTTATTAAATGGACTCCGCGAATCTCATCGTTAGCTATCTCTTCTTCAGTTTTTTCGGCGGACTGCTGGCCACAGCGGCTTTTTCCGGTCTGCTTTATTTCTTTGAGCGCACCAATGTGACCAAAGGTAACATGATCATTGCGCTCGGCAGCCTACTGACGCATTCCCGCGAGCGGGCGGCGCAGGTTGGGCTGATTATTCACCTCGTCTCCGGCGTGTTTTTTGGCCTGCTTTACACTTGGGGTTTAATGGCCATTGGTGCGACGAGCTTTGGTGCCGTCTTTCTACTGGGCGGGTTGTTTGGCGTGTTGCATGGCGCAGTGGTGGCGGTGGGCCTGGTCGCCTCGATTTCAGACTTTCACCCGCTGCCTGAGTTTCGCAAAGCAACGTGGGTCGTTGGTTTCACACATGGGCTCGCGCACGTAATCTATGGCCTCGTCATGGGCTTTATAGTCGCCTCATCCGGATTGGCCGGATGAGGACGTTTCAACTTGCTATTCGAGGATGAGCAAAGGCTGATCACCGGCAGCTTCGTAACTGTCAAAGACCACATAGCGATCACTGCCCGCTGACGTGCTAACGATGACGATGGACAGCGCACCATCGCCGCTTTGTTCGCTACTGGCAGCGGAAGATAGATCGAACTCTACGGCGACGCCGTTTTGAATGGTAGATCCGCTAATGGTGTCCAACAGCGTGCTGTAGCCTGGCTGGTTGTTCCAAGTGATGCCAGTCTCGGCCCAACTGTCGTTGCTGACGAGGTAGGCTTGCAAGTCGGTGTTTGCAATGCCGGAGCCAACGGTGTTGGGCATCAGCGACAGGGTGGCGCTGGTGATGCTGCCGGAGTAGCCCGACAAGTCGAAGCGCAGGAAGATGCGGCGGTTATACTCGTCGCTGGCGTCGGCTTTAACCCAAAGCGATGAGGCGAGGCCGTGATTGGTGTTGGCGTAGCTTCCGTTGCGCACGTAAGCATCGGCGTCGGTTTCCAAGGCATTGGTGAAATCACCGGTGACAACGTCTGCAAAGCTGGTGCCGACGCGCAGCTCATCCCATTCGGCAGACTGCGAGGAGTTGCCAAAGGGGCCGTGCTTAATCGCGAGCGTATTAAAGCTGAAGAAAGCTTCGTCGCTCAAGGTGAGGTCGGTGCCGGAGGTCGACGGCTCGCCCAGGCTAAGGTCGGGGTCGACCCACACATGGATGGTATTGCCCGCTGGGCTGGCATCCATGCGCACCAGGAAAAAGTGTAGCTCGTTGTAGGCAGCACCCGTTATGGTTGCGTAGCTGGTCGTCGGGCCCTTGACCTGCCAGTCTCCGCTGGCCGCCTTGAAGGAGAGGCCACCGAAATCGATCGACGATGTGCGGCCGGAGCTGTTTTTCTTGGTCAGGAAAGACAGCCAATATTCGCCGGTTTCTGCGCCGACGCTTTGGGCGAGTTGGCGGGTCGCCGTCTGGTGCACGCCGTCGGTATCGTAGATTTTAAAACGATTACCCTGGCTCACCAGATTGGTGTAGTCAAAGCCTGCGCTGAGGACCTCGGCGTAGCCCGCGCCACCGCTGATTATCCAGGGCGTGCTCCACCCGAAGCCGCCATCGGCACCATCAAGGCTGCCTGTTGCGTAGTCAAACGCCTCGTAGACAAAGAGCGGTGCACTGGGAGCAGGGGTTACGGCAGCAAACGATTCGCCGATGCGGAGCTCGTCCCATTCGCTGGATTGCATGGCGTTACCCCAGACGCCGTGTTGGATGTTTACCGTGTCAAAGGTGAAGCCGCCCGCGTCTGTCAGGGTGACGAGGGCGCTGCCCGTGGACGGCTCACCGCTGGCCAGGTCGGGATCGACCCACGCAGAGACGGTGTCATTAACGGCACCGGCATCGACGCGGATCAGGAACAAATGCTGGGCGGCGTAGCCCGCGCCGGTGAGCGTGGTGTAGCTGGTGTCCGGCGTTTTAATTTCCCAATCGTTGCTCTGGTAAGCGCGTAAAGCCATGTCGCCAAATTCGATGTAGGCTTCGCGCCCGGAGTGATTCTTTTTGGCGATAAAGGATATCCAGTAAGTGCCTTCGGTTGCGCCGAGGGTTGTGGACAAGGTGCGGACAATGCCCTGCCGGTTGCCGTCCGTGTCGTAAACGCGAAAGCGATTGCCCGTGCTGGCGAGTGAGGCATAGCTGAAAGAATCGGCGATGGTGGAGGCGTCGCCGCCGTTACCCCATTCGCTCCAGGCTGACGCCCAGCCGATGCCGCCATTTGCGCCGTCCACGGAGCCCACTGCGTAGTCGAAGCCCTCGTAGGCAATAAGCGCCGCGTCATGCATGCTGCGGGCGGGATTGACATCCGCGTAGCTAGCGTAGGCGTCGCCCATGCGATATTCGTCCATGTAGTAGGTGCGTGGCGAATCACCGGACCAATGATAAACGCCCTTGTAGTTGCCCATTTTGAAGTAGGGGCCGTTGCCAGGACCGTAGTCGAGATAGGTAGGCCCGGTGTAGTCCATTTGCAGCACGCCGTTGACCCAGATTTTCATGAAGCCGGTCGTCTCATGCGTCCATTTGACGTGGATCACGATGTCATTCCACGCGTTGGGTGTGAATGCTCCGAGGTCGAAGTAATCGTGCTCAGTTTCGTTGAGCCCGATCTTTTGAAACTTCAAATCCATCTGCAAATGGCCGTTGGTTTTGGCGACAATGCACGTGGGTGCAACGCCGTCTTTAGCCCATGACGGCTGCGATGAATGCCAATCGTGAAACTGGGAAATGATGTCCTGGGTGGTGTCTCCGGCATTGGCGGGAAGATAGATGCTCCAGCCATACCAATGCTCGCCGCCCACGGTTCCGCGCCGACTGCTGACGATTTCTGCGCGCTTGTCCTGATTCTGCATGTAGGAGCGCATCGAGTAAGTCCCCTGACGCGCTTGGGCGGAGCTGGCTGAGACGCTCGCGCTGGCCCCCTCGGTTTCGGTGGAGCCGACCTGCGACAAATCTCCGGTTTCGAAATCGAAGGTTTCCAAGATATTGGCCTGAGCAGTGTGCGATATGGCCAAGAGCGCGCTCAGGAATAACGCTACGAGGAGCCGTTTGCATGAGTGGTGGGTTCTGCGTGTGCGATTAGTACACGAGACAGTCAACGAGAGCTTAGACACATACATGATGGAGTGGGGTTGGGGTGAAGGGTGGTAACAAATCCCTTCATAGCCGACCGTGTTCCCCACGTCTAAAGCTTTGATGATTTACCCGTATAGCATCGTGTGGCTAAAGGCGAGGTAGCGCGTTGAGTGTAGCCGTGTCGGCAGGGGCTTTTTTTGATCGGTGAATGCGCCGCTTTGTTGGGGACCTCACATGCACACGATCCATATCCAACCGATCCAGCAGAATGCTGGCGGAGACAATGCGTTATCCGCCAGCTAAGCTAATTCGGATCGTTATGGTCAGCCATGTGGCTGGTGGCTGCTGTGCTCAGTTAAAAGGCGTCGCGTTAGATATTGTCGATTGCGATGCCTTTGGGCAGCTCGGGGAAGGTGGCTGGGGTCGGGAGGGTTTGATACCAGAATGCGACCGAGGCAATGTCGTCGAGGCGCTGTAGGAAGTCGCCGCGGCGAGTCCAGCCGAGGGATTGGATCGTTACCTTGATGTCCTCTTCAAAACGGATGGGGTCCATCACGTGCCAGCGGTAGAGCGCAAAGCGGGTGTTGGCGTTGTAGACACCGTCCGGGCGCACGACATGTGGCATGCCGGCGTAGGGCGTGGTAAACTCCTGGTATTGCTTGGTCTCTTTGTTCTCAAAATTGTAGGAGCCGCAGAAGTAGTCTTCCGCGCCTGTGCCGCAGATGGTCGGGTAGCCCGTGGAGCCACCCACGACCTCGCCGTTGGAGACTTCCGGCTTCGCGTCGCCATCGAGGTAAAACTTGATTTCGCCTTCGCCCCACCAGCCATTGTGGTTGACCTGCCAGGCCATCACGGTGCCGACGTAGTGGCCCGCGCCGGAGATGTTGTCGAGGATCGTGTGAACTTCGCCTTCCATCACGGGGCGGCTGCGGCGGAACTGCGCATGGAAATACGCGGCGTTTTCCGGAACGTCGGTCAGGGTGTAGTTGATCTGGTAATAGACCTTGATCGGCGTATTGACGTCCCGATTTTCGATCGTGATGCGGCACCGTTTGCGGAATGGCATTTCCCAATAGCAGTTGAACGCATTGCCCGGGTTCACGCAGACTGGCAGCGAGGTAACTTGCGCGAAAACGTTGAAGCTCGTGTAGGGGCTGGCAAAGAAATCACCCACCGGGCACTCGACGGACGGCAACTCCTGGTCATCCCAGTAAAAACGGATTATAGAGGTACGATTGACGCCGGTCGGGGTCATCCAAATCTGCTGAATGGCACCCGGGCCTTCGATGTTAGCGATCTCGGCGGTTTCGCCGGGTTGGATCTCGATGAATGGGCGGACCTTCCAACCTTTGCCCAGGTAGCGAGCGGGCCCGGCGGGTTTGCCTTGCTCATCGAGCTCGGGCACGGCGCGTCCACCACCGGAGACTTCACCATTTGGGTTCTCGGGAGAAATTGAGCGCGTTTTGGCTTTGGAAAGTAGGGACAGATTGCCCAAATGAAGGCCGAGGCCATTGAATGAATTCATCGTGTTAAGCGGATCGGGGGTTCGTTGTTGGAGGATTGAACCATCGAGGTATAACGTTCACTTTCGCATGGACAAGTGATTTCCGCCCGCGACACAAAAAAGCGCCCGGGCGCTTTTGCTAAGGCTGGGCGCTCATCGATCTAGCTTGATGACGGTGCCGCTGATTTTCGGGACATCGACGCAGCCCTGGACGTTGTGCCTGAGTTTACGTTCACGACTTGACTCGCTTTGTGCCAATCGGTTGCATCGATTAGCTATTAGTATATTCACTGACATCCAATGCCCGAGAAGCGACCTACACTCAAAGATCTGATCAAGAAGACGGGATTCTCCCATGGAGCGATTTCCCGAGCCTTCAACGGACAGAAGGGGATCAGCACCGCAACCAAGGAGCGAATTCTGAAAGCGGCGCGTGAGATCGGCTACCATCCGAATCCATCGGCGAGAAACTTCAAGCGTGGCTACAGTGGGCGTGTTGGCATCATTTTGCCGAACTTGCGCAACACGAATTACTCCGAGCTTTATGAGCAGTTGGATCGCGCCATTTCCGCCAGCGGGTCTTCTTCAATTCTCGCGCTTACGCACGACGATATGGAGACCGAGGCGAACACGATCCTACACTGGTCAGCCGGGGAGACCGATGCCATGGTCATTAATCCCATTCGCGCGAATACGAATCTGGATATTTATCAGAAAGTGAAATCGTGGGGTTATCCGTTGCTGTTTCTCTATGGTAATCTGGGCGGTGATTTTGACGGGATCGGTTTTGAATACGACAACAGCATGGCGCAGGCGCTGAAATATCTGCGCGATGTCGGCCACCAGTCCGTGGCGTATGTCGGCCAGATTCCGCCCGGAGCGAAACCGCTGGGTAAGTATAGTGTGCTGCTGCGTCAACTGGAGGCGGTGGACATGCAGTTTGATGAAAAGCATTCGGTGTTCGACGTGGATGGCCAAGAGGCTGGTTCCGTGGCCATGGACCGCTGGAAGCGACTCGGTAGTTACCCGACTGCGATCGTGGCGTACAACGACTATACGGCGGGGTCGATTTATTATGAGGCACGTTATCGTGGCTTATCGATCCCGAAGGACTTTTCATTGCTCGGTAGTGACGATGTTGCAGAGGCGAAATTAATTGGCCTCTCGACGATTCGTACGGATCGCACGGCGTTGGCCAATGAGGTTATGCGGATGCTGAAAACCCGGATGGAGCATACCGAAGAGCCGCCTCAATATTCATCACTGCGTTGTGAACTAGTCCTGCGCGATACTTTGGGCCCGTCACCACGGCGCCCGTAGACGCAGCACTACTCTAAGAGGTTTGGTCTTAGTCCATGGTGATTTTAATGCAGTATCGGACTAGCTCATGCTGCGGAATAAGCAGAACGAGCTTTCACACTTACGGTTGATTGAACCTTGAGCGGGTGGTGCCCGCCTGATGTATGCGCCCAATCCGAGCGGCTATGGTAGCAGTTAGCTACTCATAGCGCTCATCGGCGGAGCGAACTTGGTCAGATTGATGCCTTCAACGGCGGCCTTGTATTCCTCGAAGTTTGGCGTGCGGCCAAGGATCGCGGACAGCACCACGACGGGCGTCGATGCGAGCAAGGATTCACCCTTTTTGCGTTCGGAGTCTTCCACCACGCGTCCCTGGAAGAGGCGCGTCGAGGTCGCCATGACGGTGTCGCCCTTGGCGGCCTTTTCCTGGTTACCCATGCAGAGGTTACAGCCGGGGCGCTCCAGATACATCATGTTCTCGTATTCGGTGCGCGCGGCATTTTTCGGGGCATCGTCATTGAAGACGAAGCCGGAATATTTCTGGAGCATGTCCCAGTCGCCTTCTTCCTTGAGCTCGTCAATGATGTTGTAGGTCGGCGCGGCGACTACCAATGGCGCTTGGAACTCGACCTTGCCTTGTTGGGCTTCGAGATTCTTCAGCATCTGCGAAACAATCTTTAAGTCGCCCTTGTGGACCATGCAGGATCCGACAAAGCCCAAGTCCACGTGCTTCGCACCTTCGTAATAGGAGAGGGCGCGGATGGTGTCGTGGGTGTAGCGCTTGGAAACGTCCTCGTTGTTGACGTCCGGGTCGGCGATCATCGGCTCGACGATTTGATCAAGGTCGACGACGAACTCGGCAAAGTACTTGGCGTTGGCGTCGGGTGTCAGCGCGGGCTTCACGCCGGTCCGGATTTCGCTAATGCGGTTGTTGGCCTTGTCGATCAAGCCCTGGAGGACCTGGGCATCGTTATCCATGCCCTTGTCGATCATGATCTGGATGCGGCTCTTGGCGATCTCCAGTGATTCGATGAGCGTCTCGTCCTGGGAAATGCAGATGGAGGCCTTGGCCTTCATTTCGGCGGTCCAGTCAGTAAAGGTAAAGGCCTGGTCGGCGGGCAGGGTGCCAATGTGGACCTCGATGATGCGGCCCTGGAAGACGTTTTCGCCAAACTTCTGCAGCATCTGCGCCTGGGTGGCGTGGACGACGTCGCGGAAGTCCATGTGGTCCTTGAGGTCGCCCTTGAAAGTCACCTTGACGGATTCCGGGATCGGCATGGTGGCCTCACCGGTGGCCAACGCGAGCGCGACGGTGCCGGAGTCCGCGCCAAAGGCTACGCCCTTGGACATGCGGGTGTGGGAGTCGCCGCCAATGATGATCGCCCATTCGTCCACCGTCAGGTCGTTGAGCACCTTGTGGATGACGTCCGTCATCGCGTGATAAACACCCTTAGGGTCACGCGCGGTGATCAGGCCAAAATTGTTCATGAACTGCATCAGGCGCGGGATATTGGCCTGCGCCTTTTTATCCCAAACCGACGCCGTGTGGCAGCCCGACTGATAGGCACCATCAACCGTCGGCGATACCACGGTGGCGGCCATGGCTTCCAGCTCTTGCATGGTCATCAGCCCGGTGGTGTCCTGAGAACCGACGATGTTAACCTTCACGCGGACGTCCGAGCCCGCATGCAAGGTGAGGCCATCGGTTACGCCCACGGCATTCTTGTTAAAGATCTTCTCAACAGCGGTGAGGCCCTGGCCGGGGTGTGAAATTTCCTTGGACGGCGCAAAGACCGGCGCTTGTTCCACGCCCAAGGTTTTCGCGGCGAAGGTTTGGAGCTTCTTGCCGAAGACAATGGCATAGGAGCCACCAGCCTTGATGAATTCCACCTTTTGCGGCGTGAGCGCGGAAGAAATATCCGTCAGCTCCTGGTCGCCATTGAAGAGTTTTTTCTTCTTGGTGTTGATCGTGAGAACGGTGCCCGTGGCGACGGAATACGCCTGCTCAAGCACGGGGTCGTCGTTGTCATCGAGAATCGGATTGCCGTTTTCATCGAGCTTCTTCTTCCAGTTTTTGAGGTCGAGGCCGATGCCACCCGTCACGCCGACGGTGGTCAAAAAGATTGGAGAAATGCCATTGGTGCCCGCTACGATGGGAGCGATGTTCACGAACGGGACATAGGGGCTGGCCTGCTTGCCGGTCCAGAGCGCGACGTTGTTGACGCCGGACATGCGGGACGAGCCTACGCCCATGGTACCCTTTTCGGCAATCAGCATGACGCGCTTGCCGGGATGCTTTGCCTGGAGCTCGCGGATTTCGTTTTGCGCGGCTTCGGAGATCATGCACTTGCCGTGGAGCTCGCGGTCGGAGCGGGAGTGTGCCTGATTGCCAGGTGAAAGGAGGTCGGTGGAAATGTCACCCTCGGCGGCAATGTAGCACACCACGTCGATCTCTTCTTCGACATCGGGCAGTTTAGTGAAGAACTCGGCCTTGGCATAGCTTTCGAGAATGTCCTTGGCGACCGCATTGCCAGCTTTGTAGGCGTCGGCGAGGCGATCACTGTCGGCGTCGTAGAGGAAAACCTGCGTTTTGAGGACGTCGGCCGCGCTCTTGGCGATCGCTTCGTCGTTGCCCAGCGCCAAGTCGAGAAGCACTTCTACGGACGGTCCACCCTTCATGTGGGACAGCAGCTCAAAGGCAAACTCAGGTGAAATTTCTGCGACGACCGCTTCGCCCAGAATGATTTGCTTGAGGAATTGGGCTTTCACGCCAGCCGCGCTGGTGGTGCCGGGCAACGTGTTGTAGATGAAGAACTTGAGGGAGTCTTCCCGGTGTTCATGACCGAGGTCTTTGATTTGCTCAATGATCTCGGCGAGCAGTGCACCGTCGTCAATGGGCTTGGGGTGCAAGCCTTGATTTTTACGTTCTTCGATCTCGTTGATGTAGTCCGTGTATAAGTTCATGTGTACCGGCGCGGATATCGGTTAAAGCCAATGTTTGATGTGTCGTTAAAAGCGATATGCAAGAAATCTGGCAAGGATCGCAAAGTAAGCAAAAATTAAGCCTACCAGAGATATTTTTATTTGCTCAAGAAGATTCATGCACGCGCCCAGGATGAATCGCTGCGATAGCCGGTTTGGGGCGGACAAGCTTTCGGCCTTGGTCCAATTTCACCTCGTTTGGCTGTATCGCTAATCTGCGAGCGAGAGGGCGCAACTAGTTGCGTAAAGACGGCGTTGCCATTACTCAATTTTATAAGCAAAATTCATCTATGTTGCCCCGCATTTGTTCTTTACCCCATCAATCTCGACGCGGCTTTACGTTGATCGAGTTGTTAACCGTCATTGCCATCGTTGGTGTTTTGGCGGCGATCTTAATCCCGGTGCTATCCGGGGTGAAAACCCGCGCCAGCTCGGCACAGTGCTCCTCGCAGATACGGCAGATTGGAGCGGCGTTCCAAATGTATTTGCAGGACAATAACAACCTGCTGCCGACTTCCCATCTCGGCACGCCCTTCAGCGGACAGGGCCCGTATTACAATCGGGACCCGCGACGAATACAGACACTGTTTGGTTCCTATTTGGATGTACCGGCATCGGACACCTGGAGCACGAGCGAAGACAAAATGACTTACGACGCCACCCTGGCATGGTCTGGCTGGTCAGCGAATCGCCGTGGCCCCGGGCCAAGCCTGATTGGTAACTGGCCCGTTAAGCTAACCAATAGCGAGGACTACGCCAGCCAACCGCCTTGGGGGAAATCTTACTTGCTGCTTCAAGACCCCAGCAAAGCGCCGATGTATACCGAGGCCGATGCCGTTCTCGTTCCCACGGCGGGGTGGTCGAAGTTTCTGCCGGAAAAGCCGGTCCACGGTAACTACCGTAACACGCTCTTTTTCGACGGGCATGTGGAGCAAATCGATGTCTCGGTGGACTTGCGTGCGGTTAATTAACCAGCGCAGGGGCTGACTGGCCCTCCACCCAGTGGCCGTCAATTTGAATCAACCGGGGATGCTCCGGAGTCCCTGAGAGATTTCGCTGTAGCGCCAGGGCAAGCAGCTCGACCCCCGTTGCGCCGATGATGTCCGGGTTTTCATCAATGCCGCAGAATCCGGCGTCGCTGCTGGCATTACTCATCAGGACAATGCCAAGACGCGCCAAATAGTCTGCGCTTAATGCGGATGCTTTCTTAATGTCCTTATGGGTGCCCATCATGATGACGGCATCGGGTTGGTATTTCTTGAGCCAATTAATGATCGCGTCGTCGATGCGTATGGGGTCGCAGATGTGGGCTGGTATACGGTTCTTTTTCGGCATGGCTTGCTGCATCAGGTAGTAAGCCGCCAGGCAACGATGGCCGGTTCGCTCATCGTAACCTTGGGGCAGGAGCAGACCCGGCCGCTGGTAGCCGCGTTGACGCAGGTTATTCAGGATGAGTTGAATGTTATGAAAATGGTTTGGTGTGACGCGGTCGAAGTGTGGTTCGGTAATCGTGTAAGACGTGCAGATTCCACAGAAGTTGGACCAATCAAAATTCGGAATACCAGCCGACTCCGGCAGCGGTGGAATCACTATGGCGCGAATCCCGCGTGCTTGGAGAATTTCATTAATGCGATGATGGGTCATGCCTTTCTCGTGCATCCAGAAATTCTGCAAACTGTAGCCGAGCTCCGTCGCCTGCCGGAGGGCTCCCTGCCACATGCGGCGCTGAAACTCGACGCCGGTTTTCTGGTAGGTGTCGCGATCTTCCCAGAAGTTTAGCCAGGCAATGGTTTCCTGGTAAGTGATGCTGCGTTGAGTCCTCACCTGGGACATCAGTGAGGCGATGGCGGGGTTGAGTTGATAGCCCATTTGCCGGGCAGTCGAAATGACCCGCTCCCGTGTTTGCTTGGCGATGCGCTGGTCGTTGCGCAGAGCGAGTGACACAGTTGCCGGGCTGATTTTCAGTGCATGGGCGATGTCTCGAATGGTTGGGGATGCGTCGGACATTTCTTACAATCCATGATGGCGCTAATTCCTCACTAATCCAGCACTTAAACGCGTTTAAATTCGCGGAGTTTGTCATTCGTACTCTGGGTTGATTTACTTATCAGCAATTAATTTGTTAACCCAAACCCAGCATACCCTAATGAATATTACGCCCCTTCTCGCCAGCCTCGCTGGCTGCCTTTGCCTGACCGCCTTGAATGGCTCAGTGGTTTTCTTTGATGACTTCGAATCCTACCCGGTGGCCAACGATCAGTCGACCAGTGGTGGCGGCAAGATTTACTCCGGCTTTGGCGTGGCCGACCAGACAACGGCAACTCCCTTTGGATCGCCCAACCAGTTTGGTTATCTCGATGGCGGTTCTTCGTTCGTACGCGTGGCCTCCGTGAGCACGTTGATGACGTATAGCTTTGACCTGTTTGAGCCCACAACAGGGCAGTCCAGCATTACGCGCTTTGGCATCGGGCAGGGAGACGTCAATGCCAACGCCTACGCCGCATGGAGTATTAACAATGGCGTGCTGACCGCGATCAACAACACTTCCCTCGTATCCGGCTCATTGCCCACCTTGGAGCTGGATCGCGCTTACGTGACTTACATTGTCCATAACGGCTCGGGCGCATCGGAGACGATTGCCGGCACCGGCGCTACGCTGGGGGCAGGCCAGACTGCGCTCTATTTCTATGACACGGTTTCCACTACCGTTATCGCAGCGGGGATCTACGACCACACGAGTGATAAGCTGGTGAATTCTTTCCTGATCCGCTCCTTCAGCGCCGATGACAATACGCTGTATTTCGACAACATCACGCACGATAACACCCTGACGGTGGTGCCCGAGCCTGGCCTTTATGCCGCGATTTTTGCATGCGCGGCCTTGGGGTTTGCGGTGCGACGCCGGTCCCAGAAGCGCTAGTTACGAGACAAGCTTTTTAGATTCAAGCGGGGTGAATAACTCCGCGTTAGCGACTTTTTTTTCAATTTTCTCACGCACGCAATTCGTTGTGCCGCGAACGTTTCGGACTGAAGGCACAAACCCGGCACAATGCGATCTGAAAACATTTACGAATCCCCAATGTCTTATTGCTTCATCCTCAAAATTCGCCGGTTCCTTTTACTGGCCTCGGTGTTAGTCCCAACCTTGTCCACGATGGCCGACGTGCAGCCGATGCGTGTGGTTGGCACGAATAGCCGCATGTCACCGTTTACCTATTCGCCCGGGGCGACGAACACTGCGTTCTGGCAACGCACGCCACACAAGCTCGGCGGACCGGTGGCAGAGATCGATATCGCCTTTATGAACTGGGCCGTCGGCTACAGTGGCGAGGTCATTAACAGCAGCGACGTTACGATCAGCTATGCCTGGTTGGAGCGCGACAGCGATGGCCAGATCGTGCCGCTGACTTTCGACGGCGAACGTGAGGTGGTGCTGTTGGGCGGTGTCGCCGAGCCTTACTACATGGCGGACCCCGTGGACTCCTCGGTCTGGACGGGTGGCACGCCGCAACGCGACGAAGTTTTCTGGCTGCACGTGAAGGGCAGTGTGCCAGCGACAGACGGCAAAGCCTGCCTCGGCGTTTATGCGACCTACAGCGGCTCGAAGTTTCTTTTTTACGATCCGGCCAATGATCCGGGGACGGTGGATACTGCGGGTGCCGTGCCAAACATCACGGGTAAAAATCAACGTACTAACGGCCTCGCCGTCATGTTTGGCGGGCGCTTCACGGGGCCGGGTTACCTGTCGGTGATTGGCTTGGGCGACAGCATTCTCCACGGCTCCGGCGACGCGACGAACCCGACGCCCGTCATCTCAGGGAGCGGCTTTCTGGATCGCGCGGCCCTGGACAGCGATGGCGAGAACGCAGTCGGCATGCTTAGCCTGGCGCGCCACGGTGAATCCGCGAATACCTTTGTCAACTCCCATGCGATGCGCGAAGTGTTCCTGCCTTTTGCCAATGTGGTGGTCGAAGAATACGGCACGAACGACATCGGGTCCAACGGGACGGGAGATGCCGACGTAATTTATACGCGCCTCCAGGCGATCTGGCAACTTGCGCGCGACGCTGGCGTGGAAAAAGTTCTGCGGACCAAACTCATGCCGCGCACGACATCGGCCTCTGGTAACTGGACCAGCCTGGCCGACCAAACGCCCAACAACGGTTGGGGCGAGGGCGGTGAGCGCGATCAGCTAAACGCCCATTTGGAGACCGCACTTTCGCAGGGCTTGATCGACGTGCTCGTCGATACGCTAACGCCGGTGGCGGACCCCACTGACGATCATTATTGGGTGACGACCGGTGCCAACGACTATGCGACCAAAGACGGCACGCACCCCAATGGCCAGGGTTATGCGTTGGCCGCCGTTCCGCTAAGAGCCGCGTTTGAGGCCATTCTCGCAGCCAACGAAACACTGAGCTACCTCGACTGGTCGGATGCCATCGACTGGGGTGCCGAGGACTCCAGCCCGGAGGCCGATCCCAACCACGACGGCGTTTCCAACTGGTTCGCCTACGCGCTCGATCTTCCGCCGCTGGACAACCTTGCGGGCAAGACGGCCACCTTCAGCACCGACTCCGATACGGCCGATGGCCCGTGGCTGACCTTTGACTTTCGCACGAATCAACTCGCCACCGGCATCCAGTATTCGGTGCTCCGCAGCGAGGATTTGCTGCCGAGTTCCTGGACCGCGCTTTCGCCAGATGGCGTCAACGTAATCGAGGAAACCCTGCAAGCCGATCCGGACGGCGATGGCAGCGCGGCGCTCAAGCGTTGGCGGGTCAAGGTGTCCGGCGCGACGCCTTGCTTTTTAAAATTGCAGGCCGACGAAACCTGATCGGCTTTTGCTGCCCATTGACAACCGGCAAGCGCTCTCGCCAATCGGTTTGAGCTGCTTGAAAACACTCACCTTCAACCTGTAAACACCCATATAACGCAACATATTGCGCTGGGGTCCCCTTGAGCAGAAAACTAAATTTCACTGTGGTTAAAGAACGATTCGGCCGATTATACTGTAAGCCGATTCATGAACCCCCATTGGCAACATGAACAAATTATCCCGCACCTTTTTACGCCTCATCGCGCTTTGCGCTTCCGTGGCTGTCATTCACGCTGAGCCCCTAGTATCCAATACCGGTTTCGAAACCGATGCTGATCTGGACAGCTGGCCAGACAACTGGGCTAAGCTCAAAACCGGCGGCAGTTGGGAGGTCGAGGAGGGCAACCACTTCATCCGCTTGAGCAGCACCGAGCCTGGTGCCATGGTCATGCTCTACCAGGAGATTCCGATTCCTTATGGCGTCGAGGCGATTGAGATGACCTGGAAGCAGCGCGTAACCGGGCTCGAAGTCGGCGAAAAGTCGTGGTTCGACGCGCGCATCTTGATGGAATTCCTCACGGAGGATCGCTCTAAGATCGGGCCGACGCCCAAGGCTCCCTCCACCCGCCGCGACACGGCTGGCTGGGTCGAGAAAAAGACGGCCTTCATCGTCCCGCCGGAAGCCAAGACGCTCAAGTTTATGCCGTGCCTGTTTCAGGTCAAGGCGGGCACGTTCGACATCGATGATCTCGTGTTGATGCCTACTGATCCGGAGCCTCTGCGCGCTGCGGCCGAGCAGGCCCGCTTGGAACGCGAAGAGAAGGAACGTGCCAAGCTGGCCAGCCGCCAGGAGAAGGCCGCCAAGCAGCTTGCCCAGACTGGTTCGCTGGTTCCGGGGTGGGACCACGAGGGCCGCTGGGCGAACAAGAAAAATATCGTCGAAAAAGACGGCAACCACTACCTGCAACTGGTCAGCACGGAGCCGGGTAAGATGGTCAACGACTACCGAGAGGTCGATATTCCGGCTAATACCGAAGCGCTTGAGCTGAGCTGGAAGCAAAATGTGACCGGTCTTCAGAAGGGCGAGAAACCGTGGTTTGACGCGCGCATCATGCTGGAGTGGAAGGACGCTAACGGTAAGAAGATCGGCGGTAATCCGTCTCCCTCTTATTCGCAAAAGGACACCCAGGGCTGGGTGGAAAAGAGCAAAGATTTCCTCGTCCCAGAGAACGCGGCTACGCTCGTTCTGATGCCTGCGCTGTTCAACGTGAAGGCCGGGACCTACGAGCTGGACGACTTTGTGCTGAAGCCGATTGACCCCGCGCCCGTGCTGGAACGCAAGGCAGCCAGGGAGCGCCAACAGGCCGCGAAGTTTGTCCCTGCCGAGGAGCCCGACCCAAGCAAATGGCCGAAGATGCTGAAGGTCGTTGGCAACCGCTTGCACGACACCGATGGCAACGAAGTGTGGCTGCAGGGCGTCAATGCCGGTGGCTTGGAAACCCTGCCGATGGACGAGCAGCCGGTTAAGTCGCTGGTCGTTGCCATCGACGAGTGGAACTCCAACTGCGTGCGCGTGCCGATGAAGGAAGAGTTCTGGTGGGGCAAGAGCCATTACCAAAAAGATGGCGGCCAAGGCTATCGCGACATCATTGACAAGATGATCACCCTCGCGGCCAATCGTGGTGCCTACATCGTGATCGATCTCCACCGTTACCGTGCTCCCAAGCAGGAACATGCGGATTTTTGGAAAGAGTTTGCCGCCCTCTACAAGGACCACCCGGCAGTGCTGTTCGACGTGATGAACGAGCCGCATGACATCTCTTGGGAGGTCTGGCGTAATGGCGGCTTTGTTGGCACGAAGAAGGGCACCGACGAATCCGGCTTCCTCACCGATGAAGAGAAGAAGAAGAACATGGGCTTTGAGTCCGTGGGCATGCAGGGCCTCGTGGACGCCGTTCGCTCGACGGGCGCGAAGAACATCATCATCGCCGGCGGTTTGTTCTGGTGTAACGACCTGACAGGCGTGGTCAACGGCTATGCGCTCGATGACAAGGGCGGCAACGGTATCATGTATTCCTGGCACACCTACAACTGGCACGACAACTGGGAAGAGAAAGTTCTGCCCGCCGCCGAGAAGTACCCGATTTTCCTGGGTGAGGTCGGTGCCGACCCGAAGAAGATGGAGTTCATCCCGTCTGAAATTCAGGAAGATCCCGCAACGTGGGTGCCGGACATGCTGGGCTTTATCCAAAAGCATAAAATCAACTGGACCGGCTGGTGCTTTCACCCGCGTGCCACACCGCGTATGCTGGTCGACTGGGACTACACGCCCACGCCATTCTGGGGTGAACCAGCCAAAGAAGCGCTCGCTGGCAAGCAGTTCGAGATGAAGGCCATGCGCTAAACTCTGCGATACAAAGTAAGTTTCCCACCAAGCCCGGCGAGCCAAGCGTTTGCCGGGCTTTTGTATGGGGTAGGGACGCACCTCCGGGGCGTCCGCCTAGCATATTGCTGGACCGCATTGATATGCTATTTATGATATTACCCATCTGTTGGGCGGACGCCCCGGAGGTGCGTCCCTACCTTGGCGGCACGAAACCTAGAGGTTTCGTGCCTGTTTGCCCCTAGGTTTCGTGACCATTTAACTAGGGGCAAACTGTTGCGAAGGGTATCGTTAAACGGTCACGAAAGGTATAGTTAAACTGTCGCGAAGGGTATGGGCAAACTGCCAGTTTGCCTATACGGAAACTCCGGGCAGCAGATTTGCGCCAGCGATTGACTGCCAGCAGGGCATAAAAAAGGCCGCCAACGAATTGGCGGCCTTGATGGTTTAGAAAGAAACCATGCCTAGAAGGCGTAATTTTCCAACACCTGCATCGGAATGGCGTCCGTCGTGTAGCTGTTGGTAGGGGAGATATCCAGAGCGTAGTTGCCCCAGTTCTCGCCGCCGGCCCAGTAGGTGCCGCTCATGCCGTAGGCGGAGATGTGGGCCATGAACTCGTCGAGCAGCACGTTCCAGCGTGCGTCGTTGTTGGGCACGCCGAACTCACCAATGAAGCCGCGGGCGTTCTTCTCTTGCAGCCAAAGCAGGAACGGGTGGACCAGGCGCACGCCTCGGTCGTCTTCCGGGTTCTCGTTGTCAAACGAGCTGTAGCTGCCGTCACCGGCGGGCCAGCTTTGGTCGAAGTAGATGTGGGCCTCATACATGGTTTTTCCGGAGGCATCCTGCACGTCGAGGTTGGGGTTACTGGTGCGCCAGGTCGATGCGCTGCTATAGTTTTCACCCGCGACGATGATCCACGTATTGCTGTCCACATCGCGAATGCCATCGGCGGCGGCTTGGGCGGCGGCGGGCCAGAGTCCACCAGTGCCGTGCGGCTCGTTCATGATGCCGTAGCCATAGATCGCGGACTCGTTTTTATAGTGGTCGGCGAGCTTGCGCCATACATCGGCAAAGGCGGCGTTGGGCACATTGGTCGTGCCAATAACGTTGCCATTGTAGCGGGCGTAGTTGTGCATATCGAGGACGACTTTCATGCCGCGCGCATCGGCGAGGGCGACGATGGCATCGAGGTCGGTGAAGTCCACCGCACCGTAGAGTGTGGGCTGCAGGCGTTCCCATTTGAAGGGGATGCGGATCAGGTCGAGCCCTTTGCTATGGTAGTAATCCCACTCTTGCGGGTTGTCCTGCCAAAAGGCGAATCCGCTAAACTCGGCACCCGCCAGGTTGACCCCCATCATCTGGACAAAGCCGTCCGGGCCGGAGTGATCGTAGGTCGGCGCTGTGGCGTAAACGGCGCGCGCCTTGAAGTCTTGCACACGCAAGCGGCCATTGAGGGATGAGGTGGTGGGGCTGACGTTGGTGATGACGATGGCGGTGTTGGCGTCGGCAATCACGTCAGTCAGATCCGAGGTGCTACTAGTCACATCAAGCACGACAGATTGCGCGGTGCCGTTGTTCACCCAAGAGATATGTACCTGCTCGTCGCCCTGGACTTCGCGCCAGCGAATGGTATCGATCTGCAAGTCGTGTCCGGCGGTGACGGTGAAGCTTTCACCGCGGTTGAAGCGGCCCACGTTGGTCTCGCCCACGCCAAAACCGGTTGATTCAAAGCCAAAGACCGAAGCGGTGGCGTTGGTAAAGTCCGGCGCACTGGGCGTGTCCACATCTACGTTCGCATAGGCGAGGAAGTTGAAGGCAATGTTACTGCCGCCATTCTCCGGTGCCCAGAGCGTGCCGCTAATTGTGGAGTCGCCGGGGGATGCATCCCATGGCCACTGCTGCCAGTCCCGCAGGAAGATGTAGGCACCAGCGGTGCTGCCGGTGACGGGGGCGTTGGAGAGGAAGGCCAGCTCGACGTGGTTGATGCGCAGGCGTCCGTTTAGGTAGGCACCGCTACTGCTGACGTTGGTGATCTCCAGTGGGGTGTTGGCGTCGGGGAAGATGCCGCTGAGCTCGGTCTCGGTGTAGAACGAACCGGCGGGTAGATCGATCACCGTGCTCATCGGCACGCCATTACTTTGCCATGCAAAGTGAACGCTTTCATCGCCTGAATACTCGACCCAACGAATGCTTTGCAATTCAAAGCTTTCATCGGCTTCAAGGATGAAGCTTTCACCGCGATCAAAGCGCCCGGTGCCGGAGTTGCCCACACCAAACCCCGTTCCCTCTACGCCAAAGGTCGAGGAACTGGCGCTGCTAAAGTCTGGTGCCTGTGGGTCGGATATATCGGCACCCGTCACCGGATCGTAGAAGCTCACGAGCACGTCCCCAAGGACGGTGTCGCTGATATTGGCAGAGAATGTGGTCTGCCCTGAAGTCAGGCTCCATGGGGCGCTGCTCCAGTTGTTCAGCAGGTGTGTCTCACCGATTTCCGGCAGCGTGACGGCATCGACCAACTCGGTGTAGATTTGGTTAATACGGAGGCGGCCGCTCGCGCTCGCGCTGGTATCGCTGACGTTGGTAATCGTCACCAGCGTATTGGCGTCGATGATGATATCATTGAAGTTCGTGGTGGTGTAGAACGAACCGGCAGGCAGATCGAAGACCTGGCTCATCGTAGCGCCGCCACTGGTCCAGGCGATGTGGATGGCCTCGTCGCCTTGGTATTCGGCCCAGCGAATGCCATTGAGCTGGAAGGCGTGATCGACTTGTAGCGTGAAGCTTTCGCCGCGATTAAAGCGGCCTACGTAAGTTTCACTAACGCCAAAGCCGGTGCCTTCGACGCCAAAGACAGACGCCGATGCCACGGAGTCATCCGGCGTGGATTGCGTGGACACGTCGACACCGGTTTTCGGGGTGGCGAAGACGAAGCTGGCGCTCGTGCCGCCCTGGTAGACGGGGTCGGTTAAGGTAGCGGAGAAGTCGACATCGCCACCGGTTAACTGCCAGGGGGAGGACGACCAGTTGTCGAGGGTAATCGCGGCATGGCCGCAGATCGCAGTGAGTAAGCAGCCTCCGGCCAATAGGGCCCGGGGCACGGGTAGTATTCGGTGCATCATGCTTATTGTGGGGGTTGGGGTTGAGAACGCACGCGGCATTCAGGGGAATGAAAACAACCGGGGTAGGGATAACAGCAACTAATCGTGTGCCGCTGGCATCCTCAAAGCCTTCTGCGCGCAATTGATTGCGGCCCTACGCAACTAATTGCACGTTGCCGTCGTTGCTGCTGCGGATGTGTTTGTAACAAACTGTTGGTTACGCTGATAGGCGAATATTTGAATCCTTATTGCTTAACCTCATATGCAAGACACCAACGAATTTATGATGGGCGTGGCCGCTCGATATACCGAGCTGAGCGACCGTGATTTTCGAATGATGAAAGACGCCGGCATTGGCTGGCTGCGCTTTGGCGATTTTCAATTTGACCCCTTGGCCTTTCTGGAAGGCCGCAAGCAGCCGAAAGAATTTTACTCGGCCACACAGCGTTTACGTGATCTGCGGGAGGCGGGCTTTGAGCTGATTGGCATCACGCCCGGACCTCGTGAGATGGCAAAACTCGGACTGGAACCCGGTAGTGCATCTTACTACGACGCCTATGACCGCGTGAGCCGCTTCTTTGCGCAGGAGTTTGGCGATTTGATTCAGTGGTGGCAGGTCGCCAACGAACTCGATATCTGGATTTTCCGCGACACGCTCGATATGGCGCAGTCCATTGAGTTTTTAAAGGTGGGCATTCTCGCAATGAAGGACGAGGCCCCGCAGTTAAAAGTCGGCATCAACATCACACTGTTTCCGGATATGCCTGGCGTGATTGATGGCAACACCGAGGCTTCCGAAGGTCTGGCCTTGGCGCGCGGCATCTATGGTGATGATACGCTGCCGGTGGATTATGCGGGCTTCGATAGCTATCCGGGCAGCTGGCGTGAGGGAGGGCCCGAAGTCTGGGCGGAGTATCTGGAGGGCTTCTACGAACTGACCGGCAAGCCGATCGTGATCATGGAATTTGGCTACGCCTCTGCGGGTGGTGTGATGAACGAGGCTGAGATCGCGGCCGGTCATTATCCCTGCGACATTAAGAAATGGAAGTTCGCCTGGCGCGGTGAGCATAGCCAGGAAATGCAGGCGGAATACATTCGCGAGGTCATGAAAATCTACCGCGAGAAGCCTTACGTGCTCGGTGCGATTTACTACAACTGGCGCGATGCAACTTACTGCTGGCAGTGCAAGGAGGAGGCGTGTCCGGCTGAGACGGCCTGGGGTCTGCTGGACCAACATGGCGAACCAAAGTTGTCTTACCGTGCGCTAATGGAGGCCGCGCTGACGACTGCCTGATTTCTTCTTTATCACTTGCTGAATGAGCCGAAAGCGCGTTAACTCACGCTCTGTGAGTACCCCGGATTCTCAAACCTCCCTGGAACGAGTAACAATGAAGGACATCGCCGAACGGGCGGGGGTGTCCGCGTCGACTGTTTGCCGTGCGCTCAGCTCGAACCCGCAAATCCCGGAAACGACGCGCAAGCGGATCAAGCAAGTGGCGGAGACTATGGGCTATCGGCCGGACCCATTGCTGTCGGCCTTTGCCTCGCGCCGCCGGGGGCGATCGCGGGAGTCGGATATCACGACGATCGCCTACTTAACGAACTTCTCTCAGCGCGACGAATGGCGGGATAATCCTTTTTACGCCAAGTGCCATGCCGGTGCTGCCAAGCGCCTGAAGGACATGGGCTACAAGCTGGAGCATTTCTGGCTCGGCGAAAAAGGGATGACTGCCGCGCGGCTTAGCAAAATTCTTTATAGCCGCGGTATCCTGGGACTGTTTATGGCCCCAATTCAAGAAGTGCGCCAACACATTGATATGGACTGGGAGCACTTCAGCTCCGTGACCGTTGGCTACTCCTTCATGACGCCAAATCTGCACCGCAGCGCACCTCACCACTTTCATGGGATGCAGGAGGCATTGCGTCAGGTATTTGCCGCCGGCTATGAGCGTGTGGGGCTGTGCTTGTTTGGCGAAACGAGCCGCCGCGTGGACGACTTGTGGTTGTCCGCCGCACTCGTCGCCAATGAGCGTCGCCACGAGATAAACGGCAAGAAGCGCAAGATGAAGGTGGCGCGTTATTTGTTCAACGACGAGACGCTGCACAGCGCGCCAGAGTGGTGCCAGCGCAACAAGCTGCAAGTCGTGATCAGCGATAATCTCGTAGTCATGCATGAGCTCCAGGCGGCAGGTATCAACGTTCCTGGCGATGTCGACTTTGCCACGCTCAATTGGGAGGCGGAGCATCCGGAAATATCGGGTGTTGACCAGCGCCCGGGCGATGTCGCCGCATCTGCAATGGACATGATGATTGGGGCCATTCAGCGCGGCGAACGTGGTGTGCCCGAGGTTCCGCTGACGACCATGGTCGAGGGAGTTTGGCACCCGGGGCAGAGCCTGCTGTTAGCTTAAAGCGGAACGTGTTCACTGGTTCAGGCAAAAAAGGTGCCGTTGCGCAACTAGTTGCGCAATCGGTCTCTTGTGATGTATGCTATATTTAGTGAGGGTTTAATTCAGTGCGGAATACATGATTCCTCTGAACCCCCTAATCAAATCGAACTAATATCCCACCCCCTATCTCATCATGAAAAAAACCAATCAACGATTCCTGGCGACCAGCATTGCGCTGACGCTCAGCGGCGTGCTCTCGGCACAAACTTTATACTGGGACACCAATGGCGCGACTCCCGGCGCGGGTAACCCCGCGGACGGAACCTGGGATGACACCATCCTGAACTGGAGCACGGACTCCACAGGCTCCATTGCAACGGGTGCCTATTCCGCCGGTAGCGATGTGGTATTCTCCGCCGGAACGGATGCCGCCACCGGCTTCGTTACCGTTTCAGGCACCCAACAGGTTTCAAGCCTTACCTTCAAGAATGGCTCAGTCGTCGTTGATGGCAGCACCATCGACGATGATGGCGATGGGCGTATCCTGATCACCGTTAACAGCGGTGCCACTGGCACGCTGAATTCTCCAGCTAGCCTGAATGCGGATTTCAACATTGAGGGCGACTTTTTTGCTAATTCGATTAATGGTGGCAGTTCGATGTCTAAGACCGGTGCGGGCACGGCAACTTTTAACCGCCTCGACGCCAGCCTCACCATCAATCAAGGCACGGTTATTTATACTGGTGCCGTGAGCGCCAAGCTGAAGAACACGGTGATCAATGACACTGGCTCACTGCAATTGACGGGCAATGCATTCGATGGCTCCAAGCGTAGCGTGACTGTGAATGCGGGTGGGTCCTTATCTCTCAGCGCAGGACTGACGCAAAGAGTCGGTTTTCTGTCCGGTGCGGGTTCCTTGTCTGGCGGCGCTGGCTCGATTTTGGACGTGGGCGGTGATAATAAGAACGTCACCTTCAGCGGTAGCATTGGCGAACAGCTTAATATGCGCTCTTCGGGCACGGGTAGCTTCACGCTGGATGATACCAGCTCCATGACCTTCACTATTTTGGGCGACGGCGTTAACAACTCCATCATTGGTGATGGCGTAAACAACACTACGACGAACTTGAATGGCGAATTCATTTTCGATTTGACTGGTGCGGATCTGACCGATGGTAACAGTTGGTTAATCGTCGATGTAGCTGCGCTCAACGAAACTTTTGGTGGCACATTCAATATCGCCAGCTTCACGGAAGATGGCGGTATCTGGACGTATGACAGCGACAGCGGCTTGACCTTCTCGGAGGGTACTGGCGTGCTCTCTTACACCATCCCGGAGCCAAGCACGTATGCGTTGTTACTGGGCGTGGCAGTAGTCGGTGTGGTTTACCGCCGCCGCCGTTCTTAGTCGCGAAAGACATTTATCGAAAGCCCATGCGTTGCTGAAACGTATGGGCTTTTTTTGTGTCGGGCGGTTGCGCCAGCTGCGGTTTGTTTGTCCTTTCTCTTTAGTTCGAGAAGGTTGATTCTTTGTGAAACCACTGACTTGAACATTCCGATGTATACCCTAGTATAGGACAATGAAAAAGTGGTGTCTCCCGTATTGCTGATGCACCATGCGGCGCAATCTATTGCGTTGGGCGTGAGTTGTATTCGGTGGTGGATATGTAATGCTGTTATTCAGCGACACCAACCCCGACCCCAGTATGTATTTTAACACCAGCCAGAAACGAGAGCGTGGCTTTGCCTTAGTCATTGCGCTCATGTTGATGGGTTTCATTTTCCTTCTCTTGCTATCCGTTGCCACGGTGACGCAGGTGGAGATGTCCACGATTCATTCTAAGGATGATAGTAATGAAGCGCGCCAGAATGCCTTGTTCGGGCTGATGGTGGCGCTCGGAGAGGTGCAGAAACATACCGGCCCAGACCAGCGCGTAACAGGGCAGGCAGACTTGCTTTTTCCCAACGACGACACGAGCCTGAGCGGTGAGCAAGTGCATGACTACTGGAGCGCTGCACGCAATGCGCACTGGACCGGTGTTTGGCGCAACGCCAACGAATCGGAATACGATGCGGACGATGTCGTTGCCTACAACGCTCAGCCCACGCATCTCGCGTGGCTAGTCAGTGGCTATGATCAGGGCTTGAGCCTTTCGCCGGAAGACAGCATTACCGGCCTCACTCCCAGTACCGATTCGCAGGCCACTTTGGTGGATGCCAATGGCGTGCGGCATCAGCTTTTGGTTAGCCCCGGTGCAGGTGCCGATTCGACCATTCGCGCCGTGACGGCACCACTGCTTCCGGTGAGCAAAGACAACATCGACGTCGGTAATTATGCCTGGTGGGTCGGTGATGAGGGCGTTAAGGCGCGCGTCGATCTCGTGGACGAGTTTGAGAACTCAGCCGAAGCAGTTGATGCGATTAAGCGGCTAACATCAGCGCAGAGAATGGGAATCGAAGCCATGACGGCGAATGCGGACCTCGCACCGGATGACACTGGGTTGCAGAATTTTTATGAGGCCAATCACGAGCGTTTTGGGACAATTGCCGAGGCACAGGATTTGGCTTTGTTGAATTTGGACAACGCATATATTCGTGCTCTCGACAACCGGCTCCATGACATCACGGCGCACTCGCGCGGCGTGCTGGCAGACGTCAAGCACGGTGGCCTGAAGCATGACCTGTCTTACATTCTTGGGCAGCCCGATTTGGAGTCGATGCGCACGGCGCTCAACCATGCTTACGAGGACGACGTTGCGATCGAGGTTACCAGTAATCGCGTTTTGACCGAAGAGGCTTCGCTTTATGCCACGGTGCCGTCCAACATCTCGGGGTCGGGTCATGATTTTGACGACAATCCGGGCATCCTCGCTTACACGCCGACCTGGGAACAGTTGTGGTCATTTCACAACATGGGCAACCAGCAAACGGATACACCGGCCGGAGTTTATGATGATCTTGGCCGGGCAATCCCGCAGCGCACCACACCCACTCAACATGGCCTGCATCCGATTCAAATGCAGGCAAAGCTCTTCTACAATTTGGATGTCGATTCGAGCGGAAAAATTTATGTGGAGACCAAGCCGCTCATCGTTTTGGCCAACCCTTATGCGGTGGATTTAGGCCCGGCAGAATACACGCTGAATTTTGTTCGCCCTTCTCTCCAAGTCCGCCTCGGGGGCGATAATACCAATCCTGATGATCCTGTCGACCCCTATGACCCAAAGGTCATTAATAAGGACAACGACTCCGGCGTTAAAAGCTCATTCACGAAGGATGACTCCGTCTATTCCGTGACGCAAGCGGGAGCGGGCGAGATCGAGCTCGTGGTGGTGAGTGATGGCTTGGCAGCGGGTGAAGCGCAGATTTTCACGTTGGATGGTAATTATAATATTCCCACCAACTCCAATGCGCAAAAGGGAATCCGCGCCGAGATGGTTAACGACTACGATCCACTGGCCGCGCTACGTTTGGATACGGGCAAAACTATCAGTGGTCGTTATGAATATGCGGCGCTTTATTGCACGAGCACCAAGATTGTCTCACGGCTTTACCTCGACTACGATCCGGCCTCACATAGTAGCGACGGTGACCGCAAGTTGATTCAATACTTAACGGCAAAGCCCAATACGTCCGACCAGCACGAAGTGTTTTTTGTGTATCCGGTTTCTTCGGGGCTCCAGGTGGGCGGTGGCATTGGTTTCACTATTTTCGATGTGACGGACTCGCTGCAACAGTCGATGTTTTATCAGCTGAATTACCGTAGCTCTGTGGTGTATTTCCATGGCTACACGGCCAAATCGCATCCACTGGAATGGGCAAAGACTTTAACGAAAAAAGGTGAGGCGGGTAATGATCAGTATTTTGGTGCGAACCTGCTCCGCGATTCCAGCAGCCTAACCAAGGTGCGTTGGGGGCCGCTGCATACTGGCACTGCCAATTACCAGTCCGTCACTCCGTCGGAAATCTCCGGGACGGAAGTTGGTTTTGAAAACTTGCTTTACGACATTCCGCGCCCTGACGTGCCGCTCTCGTCATTGGGGCAGCTACAGCATTTCAATACGACGCCCATCATTGATCGCACCAGTTGGTCGAGTTCGTCCAATGGCGGCAGCGCGGCGCGTGCTACCACGGTTCAGGCCTGGCAAATGAATTATCCGATTGGCAATTCCTACGCGCATCCGCGCATCGATCGCGACCGCTTGTTCGACTCCCGTCCGTTCTCCGGGTATCACTACGATGGCTCGTATTTGTGGAATGATGTGCTTTGGGATCGCTTCTATTTTTCAACCTATCCTACGCAGGGTGAGTTTGATTTCGGTGCTAGCGGTGATACATTGGTTAACGAGCGTTACCGCCCATTTCGTGCGCCAAACGAAGTGCCTTGGAATGAGGAATCGCACTTTCGGGGCGATGGAAATCCAGCCTCGTCGAACAACGGACGAATGGCGGCAACGAACCTCATGGCCGACGGTGCTTTCAATATCAACTCGACTTCCAAAGAGGCGTGGAAAGCGTTGTTCTCCAGCTTGCGCGGCGTTGATTTAGGATCGGAAACCGATGCGGACAATCTTACAGCGCCATTCTCGCGCACGTTCCAACCAAGTGGTGGGGCAGAGGGAGCCAAGACCGGTATTCACGCAAATGCCTGGCGTGGTTTCCGCAATCTGAGTGAAGACGAGGTGGATGCGCTGGCCGAGGAAATGGTAAGACAGGTCCGGCTGCGGGGGCCATTCACCTCGATGGCTGACTTTGTGAATCGCCGGCTTATCAACAAGGATGATGACCCGAACGACTTGGGCGTCAGCGGTGCCTTGCAGTCGGCGCTCGACGCAGTGGTTAACCAGGAGGGCGACGTTCTTTCGCCGTTCGATGTCGAGAGTAGTACAAATTCATCGCTGCTGGTTGATCCGGACTTTCAAATGCCGACTGCGATCAGCGGCTTTCCGGGATACCTCTTGCAAGGCGATGTGTTGTCCTCACTGGGTGCCCACTTGACGGCGCGTTCGGACACCTTTCGTATCCGCGCTTATGGCAATGTCGTGAACCCGCTTACGGATCAGGTAGAGTCTGAGGCATGGTGTGAAGCCATTGTGCAGCGTATGCCGGACTATGTGATCCCGCGTGAGGGCGGGATCGGTAATGCACCTTACGAATCCCCAACGGATGCGACGAACCAACGCTTTGGCCGTAAGTATGAAATCATTTCCTTCCGCTGGTTAACCCCCGACGAAATATGATGCGTTTATCTCCAGTCAGTTGGCTGACTTTGATTCTGATCTTTAGCGCTTGCTCCTTGTTTGGGCAGGAGCGTGAGACGATGCAGTTGCGTTTTCTGTTCCTTGATGAATCGCGAGGTGCCTATTTCTTAAAGCAGGAAGGCGGGGAAAAACGGGTGAGTGCGGCACCGTATTCGATCAGTCAACCGGTTAAGGTTTCGCTTGGTCAGCCTTTGGAAATCCTGCGGGCCAAGAGCTCCCGCAAGAATGATGCGCGTCAAAAAATACTGACGCTGAATGCGCCGAAACAAGGCAAGTCTGCGCTTGTCGTGGTCCAGCCGGATACATCCAATGCGAGCGGCTACGATTACGTTATTTTGGAAACTGGCAGCGAGGATAAGACACCGCAGTCACTCAGGATTTTTAACCTCGGTGTTGCGGACACGGCGATTGTCATTGGCGATGCCAAGGCACAACTCGCTGCGGGCAGTACCACGCTTTTAAAGCTTAACCCAGATGCCAAGCATCGCGTAATTGCGAAAGTTGGGGAGAAAACCCAAGACGGCTGGCGTATGCTTTATGATGGCGTCATCGCCTTGCGTCCGGAGCAAATGATGACCGCGGTGATCATTTACTCCCCCACGGGCATGCGACATACCTACATGGAGCAGGAGATTATGGAGTACGGCGAGCCCGAGCCGGGGCATTTCTGGCTAACTTACGTCGAGTAAACGGCTCGCTTTTACCTCGTCTTCTGTTGGTAGTCGCGCGGAGCCATGTTCATTTGGCGCCGGAACGCCCGTGAAAATGCGGCCGGGCTATCGTAGCCGCACTCCAAGGCTATTTCGGTAATATTGAGTGGTGAATCGCTGAGCAGCTGGCAGGCGCGGGAGAGACGAAGCTGGCTCAAAAACTCACCCGGGCTAATGCCCAAGTGCCTGCGGAAACGCCGCGTTAAGGTGGCTAGTGACATGCCGGCATGGCGGGCGATTTGCTCCACATCGATGCTGTCCGTTAAGTTTGCGCGGCAGTAATCGACGAGGCGGCTGAATGCCCGGTATTCGGGCGGTAGTTTCTCGGTCGCATCCGTTAACGGGCGGGAGATCCCGGTGGTTGCGGTTACCATGCCGTGGTTGTCGAAAATGGGCAGTTTGGTGGTGGATCGCCATTCGACGCCACCCCAGCGATTGGTGAGCAGCTCGACCTTTCGGCGAATTGCTTGACCGGTCTGCATGACCTGCTGGTCATCGGCCATAAAGACACGCGCCAGCTCGGGGAAATACAGTTCGGCATCCGTTTTACCGATGATGTCGGCTTGAGGGAGTTTGACGCGATCGGCAAATGCCTGGTTCAGCCGAACAATGCGTAAATCACGGTCTTTAATCCAAAAAAGGATGTCCTGGACGTCTTCAAACAGGGAAATGACTGCATCGAGTGCTCCTTCGTGTATTGAGTCCGGTAGTTGCATGTCACGTCTGTAGATGACTGAAAGTGCAAAGTAATTGCCAGCCAATGCAATTCTATTTCGATGCTCGATTTGTTATACTTTCCGCAGTTAAAGTTCTTAAACGCATAACCCTAACCCCGTGAAACATGATTCAATATTTCGACTGCGATAAAATTGGCTACGAGGGCCCGAGCTCGAAGAACCCGCTAGCCTTCAAGCACTACAATCCGGACGAGCTTGTCGCCGGAAAACCGATGAAGGACCACCTGCGCTTTGCCGCACCTTACTGGCATGTGATGCGCAATGTGCTGGGCGATCCCTTTGGCGGTGGCACGGCGTTGATGCCTTGGGACGACGGCTCTGACTCCATCGAAAACGCTCTGAACCGCGTGGACGTTTTCTTTGAATTTTTGCAGAAAATCGGCATCGAATTCTATTGCTGGCATGATCGCGATATCGCGCCGGAACTAGGCGATCTGGCCAAGTCGAATGAAGCGCTGGATGCCGTTGTCGCCAAGCTGAAGGAAAAGCAGACCGAGACCGGCGTGCAACTGCTTTGGGGCACGGCCTGCTTGTTCAGCCACCCACGCTATGCGCACGGTGCCGCGACTTCGCCGGACATGAATGTCTACGCCTACGCTGCGGCTCAGGTGAAAAAAGCGATCTCGTGCACCAAGGAGTTGGATGGCTTGGGCTATACTTTCTGGGGCGGTCGCGAGGGGTATGCCACGCTGCTGAATACCAACATGAAGCGTGAGCTTGATCACCAGGCGGCGTTCCTGCACATGGCAGTGGATCACGCCAACGAGATCGGCTTCGATGGCCCGTTCTACATCGAGCCCAAGCCGCGCGAGCCCTCCACGCACCAATACGACAGCGATGCGGCAGCCTGCCTGAATTTCCTCCGCGAGTACGGGCTGATGGACCGCTTCCGCCTCAATTTGGAAACCAACCACGCCACGCTGGCCGGCCACACGATGGAGCACGAGCTGACGGTGGCCATCAATGCCGGTATGCTGGGCAGTATCGATGCCAACCGCGGCGATACGCTCATTGGCTGGGATACCGACCAATTCCCGACGGACATTTACGGCACGACGCAGGTCATGCTCAAGGTGCTGGAGATGGGCGGCTTCACTACCGGTGGTTTGAACTTTGACGCCAAGCGCCGCCGTGAGTCTCATGAGCCGATGGACCTCATGTATGCCCACATTGGCGGCATGGATGCTTTTGCTCGCGGTTTAAAAATTGCCGCGGCTATTCGTGAAGACGGCCGATTGGCCAACTTTGTGAAGGAGCGCTACAGCAGCTTCGACAGCGAGCTTGGTCGAAAGATAGAAGCCGGTAAATGCAGCTTTTCCGAACTGGAGCAATTCGCGCTCGGCAACAGTGAGCCACTGCTCAAAAGCGGCCGTCAGGAAATGCTGGAAAACCTGGTCAACGAGTTCCTTTAAACCTGTATGAAAATTGGTCGGGACGCACCTCCGGGGCGTCCGCCCATTAGGTGGTGTTCAATGATACTTACTGCAACGCGGACGCCCCGGAGGTGCGTCCCTACCTTAAAGACTCTTACACCGTGGACGAGTAGCGCTGCTCGTTCACGGGCTGGAGGTAGGCGTCGAAGCACATTGCCAGATTGCGGATAAACAAGCGCCCCAGTTCGGTGACGTCGAATCCGTAATCTGTCCAGATGATGAGCCCGTCTTTGGCGGGTTCTTCCAGTTGGGCAATGGCGCTGGCGAAATGCTCGCGGGCGTCAATGTTCCATTGTGTGGAGAGCGCGTCGAAGTCGAGCGAGAGGTCGCACATGAGGCGCATGATGACGTTGCCGCGCAGCTTGTCCTCATCAGTTAACTGGTAGCCCCGGGTAATGGGCAGGCGACCCTTGGCCAGCGCGTCACGGTAGGCGGTCAGGTCTTTTTCGTTCTGTCGAAACGCGCCAGCAGATTGCGAAATCGCCGAGATGCCGAAGCCGCAAATTTCGACGCCGGCCTTGGTGCTGTAGCCTTGGAAATTGCGTTGAAGCGATTTGTTCTTTTGCGCAATGACCAGCTCGTCATCAGGCAGGGCAAAGTGGTCAAGGCCGATGTATTCATAGCCGGCACTCGTTAACTTTGCGATGCAAAGCTGGAGTAGTTTTAACTTCTCGCGTGGTGTGGGCAGGGGGTGGCGTTCGAGGATTTTTTGCGCGGGCTTGATCCATGGCACATGCGCGTAATTGAAGATAGCAAAGCGGTCCGGCTTCAGGCCGAGCACGGCGTCGAGCGTGGCGTTGAAGCTCTCCGGGTTTTGCAGTGGTAAGCCATATATGAGGTCGATGTTGGCTGAGGTGTAGCCATGCTTGCGAAGCAGTTCCATCGCGGCGATGTTCTGCTCGTGCGGTTGCTCGCGATGAATCGCTTTTTGCACATCTTCATTGCAATCCTGAACACCGAAGGAGGCGCGCGTGGCCCCCATGCGGGCAAACGCGGCGATGTGGGATTCGTCTAATCGACGCGGGTCGAGCTCTACCGAGATTTCCGCATCGTCGGTAAAGGCAAAGTGGGCGTGAATCATTTCGCCCAGGCGGTCCAGTTGCGCGGCGGTAAAGAAGTTGGGCGTGCCTCCGCCGAAATGCATTTGGGTGACGCTTCGGCCAGGCTGGAGATGGCGGGTAAACAGTGCCAACTCTTGCTCCAGGAGGTCCAGATAGTCATCCGCGCGGTCATGGTTGAGCGTGGTGATCGTGTGGCATCCGCAGAACCAGCACAGCGTTTCGCAAAACGGCAGATGGAAATACAGCGAAAGCGGCGCGGTGGAGGTCTCCGTCGCAGCCAGCACGGCCTGCGCATCTTCCACCGGGGCAAAATGGTTGGCCGGTGGGTAGCTGGTATAGCGGGGGCCGGGGCGTGAGTATTTCTCAATGAGGGCCAAGTCTGCTTCGCTTAACTCCATGGGTTGGATTAATGCATTTTTGGGCCAGGATTGCACGTGAAAACAGGCTTATTGCAGTATTGTAAATTCGAGGCATTAGCGGCGCTTTGCATTTGCCATCAGGCAGTCAGGAGCAATGCTGCACGCTACTATGACCGCCAAGGTAAAGCGATTACCCACTGCTGTCGTCTTCGATTTCGACGGGACCATTGCCGATTCGTTTAACGATGCGGTGCGGCTGTATAATCGCCTGGCTCCGGTCTATGGTTACCGGCAGGTAACACCGGAGAATCTGCCCGCAGCGCGGAACATGACGATGAAGCAGTTCATCCGCGCTTACGATATACCGCGGATGAAGATTCCGTCGATGGTTCGCGAGGGGCGGCGCATTTTCGGCAAGCGCATTAGCGAAGTGAAGCCGATCCACGGCATGCCACAGATTTTGCGCGAGCTACGGCCTCACGTGAAGACACTCGGTATCCTAACTTCGAACGCTAAGCTGAACGTCGAGGCCTTCCTGGCGAAAGAGGACATCGCATTCTTTGACTTTATCAGCACGACGACCAAGCTGGCGGGCAAGGCCAAGAACCTGAGGGCAATCATGAAAACCTTCACCCTGGAACCGGATGAACTCGTCTATATTGGCGACGAATGCCGGGACTTGAAGGCAGCCGCGAAGGCGGAGGTCAGCGCGGTCGGCGTAACGTGGGGATTCAACCTGCGCCATGTGCTGCAGAAGCAGGAACCGGCCACCATCGTGGATGAGCCGGAAGAGCTGCTGGCCTGGCTGCGTGATGAGAAGTAATTACTCCGCGTCGGGGTCGAGGTAAATGCCCTGAAACGGATGCTGGTCGAGAATGTTGGGATACCAACCCTGAACCGCTGGATTGACTAGGTAGGCGCTCACGTAAAAATAGATCGGTGCTACCGGCATTTCTGCCATGAGAATGGCCTCAGCCTGCTGAAAGAGCGCCAGCCGCTCCTCGGGGTTGCTCGCCTTGGCCGCTTGTCGGATCAGTGCGTCGTAGTCGTCGTTTTTCCAGCGTGAGCTGTTCGTGCCGGACCAACTCGACATGAGGTCCAGAAAGGTGCTCGGGTCGTTGTAATCGCCGATCCAGCCGGCGCGAACGATGTCAAAATTGCCTTCGCGGCGGTTAATCAGATACACCTTCCAATCCTGGTTGATCAGCTTGACGCGGACGCCCAGGTGGGTTTGCCAGAAATACTGGATAGCCTCGGCGATGGCCTTATGGCTCTCCGAGGTGTTGTAGAGCAGTTCCAGTTCGCGCAGGCCCTCGCCATTGGGGTAGCCAGCCTCGGCGAGCAGGCGCTGAGCTTCGGCGATGTTGGCTTGCAGGTCTAGGCTCATGGTGGCCTCGGCGGTGTAGCCCGCCGTGTCCGGTGGAGTAAAGTGACTGGCGGGAATTTGTCCGGCCTTGGTGATGTTTTCTGTGATGCCTTCGCGGTCGATGGCCAGGCTCAAAGCGCGTCGGACACGGGCGTCATCCAAGGGCGCTTTCTCGGTGTTGAACCCGTAATAGTAGGTGCCCAGATAAGGTGAGATGCGCAGTGCGTCGTCCTCGGCTGCCTGATAGGGCGGTATTTTGTGCGTCGGAATCGCGTAGGAGATGTGGATCTGCTCGGAGCGAAAAGCACGCTCCTCGGCATTGAGGTTTGAAAACGGCAGGAAATGCACGCCGTTGAGGAGGATGTCGTCGCGGCCCCAGTAGAGCGGATTCTTTTTGGTCTCGATGCGGTCATGCACACGCCATTCTTCCAGGGTGAAGGGGCCGTTGCCCACGAAGTTTCCCGGACGCGTCCAGCGGGATTCGCGCTGGTCGATGGCTCCGTGGGCCAAGATGGTAGGCGGATGCACGGGGAACCACGTGTAGTGCGTCAGCAGGGATAAAAAATAAGGCGTCGCTTCGTTGAGCGTGATCTCTAACGTCCGCTCATCGATGGCCTTTACGCCGACCTGCGAGAAGTCAGTGAGCTTGCCGGTATTGAACGCCTCGGCGTTGACCATCGGGTAGAGCAGGGAGGCGTATTCCGCAGCGAGTCGAGGCGACAAAATACGCTCGTAGGCAAAGGCGAAATCCGCCGCCGTAACAGGGTCGTCGTTGGACCACTTGGCGTCATCCCGCAGGTGAAAGGTGTATACGCGGCCATCGTCAGAAATGTCCCACCGCTCGGCCACGCCGGGCAGCGGCTTCAGTGTTTTGGGGTCCGGCCGTACGAGCCCCTCCAGCAGGGCCACCAGGATGTTGTGTTCAGTGACGCCGGTGACGAGGTGCGGGTCCAGCGCCGAGGGCTCCGTACCATTGGCCCGTAGCAGGATCTGCTCGCGGTTGGCCTGTTCGACTGGCGTTTCCCGCTGGCCGCAGCCACTGCAAAACAGGGCAAGGATGATGGCGATGACGGGCAGACATTTTGGCATGGACGCAAGCATCCACGCGCGGCGGCGGTTGTCAGTTATATTTTCTGATCGGATGCGGAGTTAGCCTGCGGGCAGTGCGACCGCACGGGTCTCCGGCTCGCGCTGTTGGCTTACCGAAGCGTAGAGCGGTTGGCTGTTTACGATGGGGAGCTCGATGATAAACGTCGCCCCGAAGCCTTCCTCGCTTTCGCAAAAAACGCGACCGCCGTGAGCCTCCACGACATGCTTGACGATGGACAGACCGAGGCCGGATGAGGTCTCATCTCCCGTAGGTTTGGCCGTGAGCTTTTGGAACTTCTGGAAGAGCTTGGCCTGGTCGTCGTCACTAAGGCCGGGGCCTTCGTCGGTCACGGAAAAGCGCAGCATTGTTTGCTTTAAATCGCAGCCCATGGCCACATCGACGCGGGCGTTTGGCGGCGAGTATTTGACGGCATTGCTGATGAGGTTATCCAGCGCCTCCATGATGCGGTCGCGGTCGCCCAGCACGAAGTAACTGCGCTCGCAAACGTAGTGGATGGTGATGTTTTTCTTCTTTGAAGCAAAGCGGTTGAACTCGACGACTTCGTTGGCCGCTTCGGTTGCGTTAAAGGGTTTATCCGCGACTTGCATGCCGATGCGATCGATGGTCTCGGCTTTGAGGACTTCATCGATGATTTTCAGCATGTTGTTGGCGTAGCGGGGGATCTTCTGAAAGAGCGTCCGCGTGTTATCAGGAATGTAGCGATTGGGGACGTGTTGGAGGCTCATCTGCATGAGGTCGGACACGCCAATGATCGCTGCCAGCGGGTTCTTTAAGTCGTGAGCCGCGATCGAGAGCAGCTCCTGTTTGGCGTCCAGCGCGGCCTCAGCTTTTTCTTTGGCGCGGCGCATTTCGCTTTCCGCCCGGATGCGTTCCCTGACTTGTTCCTGGGTGCGGGCTCGCTGATTGGCAGAAATCACCCCGATCAGCGTTGAGCCGATAAAGCCCACCAGCAGTGCAATGAGAGCCGTTTGCCGTAGCTGGGAAAGCTGGCCTTCGTAGGCGCTGATGCGGTAGTCTACGCCGACAAAGCCTTCCAGTGAGCCATCTGCCCGCATGAGCGGTGCCGCCGCTGAGATGAATCGCCCGAAGTCGTCCAAGTAGTAGTCCGGGTAAACGAATGGGCGTCCGCTGGCCAGCGCCTGACGCGCCTCGGAGTCGTGGGGGTTACTTGTCGGAAAAAGCTCCATGATGGCGGAGCTTTCGGTGTCGGGAAGTTTGTCAATGCGGCTATCCTGCGCGGTATCGAGGATGAAATATTGCTGCCCATCCTGAATGATCATCGTGTAGAGATAGTGCACCTCGGGAATGATACGGTGGATGTTCACCAGCGGTTCCAGGAGCTTGCGATGCTGCTCGCTGTCGGTCAGGGCGGGGTCACGCAGTTGGGCGTGGGATTCGACATCCACCACGGTCGCGGCGAGCATGGCGAGGTCTTCCACGCGATCACGCACGCGGGTGTCGTAGGTCTGCACGGCCAGCAAGTAGAACAGGCTGATGCAGACGCTCACTACCAAAAAAGCTAACGAACCCGCGACGATTCCCAGCATCGCGGGTGTGAGGCGGTGCATCTTGAGTAAGAGCTGTTGCGTCACGTTTTCTAGGTGGTTTCCTGTATAAAAAGCGAATGATATGCCACAATTGAAACCTGAGTCTCTTTTAAAAATGAAAACTTTCGTCGCCGAATGCATCAGGTGCGTTACGGAATGTCTAAAAACTGGCACCTTATTTTTAGCGTGCGTTCACGCAGGGACAATTTAGTCTGAGAGGATGTCCTTCTCCGGCAAAACAATTATCCTGGGTGTCACCGGTTCCATTGCCGCTTATAAAGCGGCGGACATCGCTTCGCGCCTGACGCAGGGCGGCGCAAATGTCTTTGCCGTGATGACCGCAGAGGCCGCCAAAATCATTGGCCCGATCACCCTGCAAACGCTGACGCGCAATCCCGTTAGCGTGGATTTGTGGGACGAGGGTAAGGGCTGGCAACCGGGGCATATCGAGCTCGCCGACAAGGCTGATTTGTTACTTATTGCCCCAGCGACGGCTAATATATTGGGCTGTTTTGCTCATGGCTTGGCTCCTGACCTCTTAACGAGTATTTATTTAGCCACACCGGCCCCCGTGATGATCGCTCCGGCAATGAACGGTAAGATGCTTTGCCACCCGGCAACGCAGGCTAACATCGCCAAGCTTCGCGAATACGGTGCGCACTTCATCGAGCCGCAGGAAAACGGCATGCTCGCCTGCGGTTACGAAGGCGCGGGCAAACTGGCCACGGTGGATGACATTGTAGCCCGTGTGGAAGCGTTTTTCGCTGACAAGTAATGCGGGCCGTCGTGCAGCGGGTTACATCGGCGGCGTGTCGCGTCGATGGGGACACCACGGGTGAGATTGGCCCGGGCCTGTTGGTCTTCCTCGGTGTGGGGCAGGGTGATGACGCCGAGGACGCCGCCTGGCTCGCGCGCAAGATCGCCGCACTCCGGGTATTCGAGGATGACCAAGGCCGGATGAACCGCTCGCTGGTCGACAGCGAGGGTGGGGCGCTGGTCATCAGCCAGTTCACCCTGTTTGGCAACGTGAAGAAGGGGGCCCGGCCGTCCTTTAACAAGTCAGCCCCGCCGGATGAGGCCAATGATCTCTTCGAGCGGTTTAAGGCGCTGCTCGCAACGGACCTCGGCAAGCCCGTCGCCAGCGGGGTGTTTGCCGCCGACATGAAGATCGAGGCACATAACGACGGGCCGGTCACATTGGTGATCGACACGCGGCAGCGTGATTTTTAAGACGGTGCTTCCACTGGATAACGGTGAAACCCATGCGCGACGAAGTTTCCTACTCTTCGAATAACACCACCTTGCTCACTACGGCGATCACGGTGCTGGGGCTGAATGTAGTCCTGATGCTCGTCAAGCTGGGCGTCGGCTACGTGGGCAATTCCTACGCGCTGATTGCCGATGGCGTGGAGTCGGCGAGTGATATTTTTATCTCCGTGGTTACCTGGGGCGGCTTCCTGCTGTCGCTCAAGCCGGCCGATGAAAATCATCCGTTTGGCCACGGTAAAATCGAGTCACTGGTCGGCATCCTGTCGGGCATGGCCTTGATGGGGGCGGCCATTGCGATTGCGGTATTTTCGATCCAGGAAATTCGCTCACCGCACGCGGTGCCGGAGTGGTATACGCTGCCAGTGTTGATCATGGTCGTCTTCACCAAAGAGCTGCTCTTTCGCAAGGTAATTGGATTAACGGAGGAAAATTTCGACAGCCGCGCGCTGGAGGGAGACGCCTGGCATCACCGCAGCGACGCCTTGACCTCGGCCGCCGCCGCAATCGGCATTTCGATCGCGCTCATTGGTGGCAAAGAGTGGGCGGCTGCGGACGATTGGGCCGCGCTCGTGGCCTGTGTGATCATTTTCACGAACGCCTTCCGCATCATTAAAATGTCCCTGCACGATGCGTTGGATGGCAAGGTCGCCACGAGCCTCGTCAAGGCGCTGCGGGAAGAGGCGGGGCGGCACCCGCAGGTCTGCCTCATTGAAAAATGCCGGGTGCGCAAAAGCGGTCCGGGCTATTTCGTGGAAATCCACGTGCAGGTGGATGGCTCGATGAGCATCTTCGACGGCCATGCGCTGGGACACGAGGTAAAGGACCATCTGGTGGCGCAATTCCCGTCGCTGCTCGACGTGACGGTTCACCTGGAGCCGTTTGAATCGAAGTAGTTCGTTTGGAATTTGGAGTCGGGAGTTACGAGCCAAGAAAGTGGCTGCCGCTCCTGCCTCAAAGGAATGAACGTTTTTGCTTGTCTTTACAGGGGGGAACGCCAATTTTTCACCGTTTACGTAAATTTCAATCAACCGAAGCCGTTACATGCGCGACGAATATTTAATCGAAGCCCAGAAAAAAGTCGAAGATCCCAACATCCTGATCAACCTGGTTAGCCGCCGGGTCAAGCAGCTCAAGTATGGGATGAAGCCCTTGGTCGAGTCCCTCGAAAAGCTCGAGCCCGAGGACATCGCGCTGCGCGAGATCATCGAAGGTAAGATCGACTACGAACTTTACCACCCGTCGGAATCCGGTCTTTAATTCGGAGCCGGCAAGATTTTCCAGCGGATTGGCTCAGGCAGGGCCAATCCGTTTTTTATTTCGCCTACCACCGTGGCCAAGAAAAACAAAGACGATCACCTCAAGGAGTTGCGCAACAGCAAGGCGCATCACAATTACTTTGTGGGTGAAAAGTTCGAGGCCGGCGTCAAGCTGACCGGGCCCGAGGTGAAGTCCATCCGCGCGGGCAAGGGCCAGATCACGGAGTCCTTCGTACGGATCGACAGCGACGGCGTGCCCACGCTTTACCACGCCTACATCGACGAATTTCAGTTCGACAACACCGGTAAGCACAACCCGACACGCCCGCGCAAGCTGCTCTTGCACAAGAAGCAGATCGACCGCATTAAACGCGAAATGGAAGCCGGTGGCCAGGCGCTGATCCCAACCCGGCTTTACTTCAAGCAGGCCCTGATCAAGGTGGAAATCGCTTTGTGCAAAGGCAAGAAGCTCCACGACAAGCGTGACACGCTCAAGAAGAAGCAGCAAATGCGCGAAGCCGACCGCTACGTTTCCTCGCGTCGGTAACGCGGGGTAATTATGAATGCAGAATTATGACCATTTCCAGCCAGAGCTAAATTAGATGGTTTCGCTACGGTCTGACTTTCATCATTCATAATTTTTATCCATAGCATGCTCCACGTCGTTCTGCATCAGCCTGAAATCCCGCAAAACACGGGCAATATTGGCCGTATGTGTGCGATCACGGAGAGCCGGTTGCATTTGGTGCATCCGCTGGGGTTCGTCATCACGGACAAGCAGCTCAAGCGCAGCGGCATGGACTACTGGCGCGAGCTGGACATCCACCACCACGCCGACTGGGGTGCCTTCCGGGAGACAGTCCGCCCGCCGCGGGCCTGGCTGCTCACGACCAAGGCTGAGCGTACGATCTGGGACGCCGACTTTGCCGATGGCGACGCCCTGGTCTTCGGCAACGAGGGGCATGGTGCCCCGGACTGGCTTCACGACGAGCTCGACGCCACGCGGATTACGATCCCGCAGTTTGCGTCCAACCTCCGCTCACTGAATCTTTCCACAGCGGCGGGCATTGTCGTCTATGAGGCACTGCGGCAGATTCGCCACGCCGGATAGCAGCCGGTGAAAAATGAACGCCCGCCCTGCATTTCGGCATTGACGAATCAGGTGCCGTCGATGCTTTTGATGACCATGATCAAGCGCATCATCCTTCTTCTGTTGACCGCCGCCGCTTTGCTGGTTGCCGGTTCCGGCTGTTCCTCCACTGACACCGACGAGCACGGTGTGGTCCGCGACGGCGGTTGGTTCTAGAAACGGTTTCAGCCAACTTTAGTTAAAGATCCTCTCGGTCTTTTCTAGTATTCCTAAACGTGTGCCATATGCCAAGCGGCATCAGATATGTCGCAGGATCGATTAGTGCAGGTATGAAGTAAAGCCAGCGGTTTTCTGCTGGGGCAAAAATCAAAGCTAACGAGCAAGATACGAGTGCTATAAAAGGTGTTACGGAAAAATTTTTGTCTATGCCTCGTCTCTGGTTGCGCATAGCTGTAATGATGCCCGCGTAATTGCCTATTGCGATGCATAGGCCAAAGCCGGAAAGACATATCGCGATCCAAGTCATGCTACTGTCGAAGCCTCACCGCAGACCAAGCTTTTTCCAATACACTTCGAGCGCTTCGAGGTTGATCGGCATGCTGCGGAAGCCGATGTAGCCGTCCGGGCGGATCAGATATAGTGCCTGCGACGCGGAGACGCCGTAGTTTTTGTGCGCGGTCGAGCGGGCGTCCAGATAAACGCTTCGCTCGTTGAGCAGCTTGGGCGGCTTGCGCCCACTGATGTAGGCGCAGTTCACCCAGTCGCCCAGCGTGTCTTCAGCGCTTTGTGCGGCGGCCTTCAGGCGGACCATCTGCTCTTCCTTGGCATCGCTGTGGGTAAAGAGAAGTAGCGTGTAATGCGGGCCGTTGAAGATATCATAGAGTCGCATGGGCTTCCCGCTGACGCTGTGGGTGACGATGGCGTCCGGCGCGCGGTCACCGGGCTGAGGACCGTGGGAAAAGGGGGCTCGCGAGCTGGTGTTGATCTCGCCCATGAATTCGTCGACCCACTTTGTCTCGCGGTAGTGGACGTTCACCTCCTCAATGGAGTCGACCATTTTGTGCTGCACGACGCCGAGGCTGGCGACGATGGGCATGAGCCGGTTGCGGATGGCGGCACCCACGGGATTTTGTAGCGTGGCGACCTTGGTCATCCGGTCCGTTAGCTCGACGACGTCATTGCCCACGGGTAGGCGCTCGGGCGAATAGCTGTCGAGCAGGTCGCACTTGTCCTGCAGCTTCAGGGCGAGCTTCCAAGCGAGGTTGTAGGCGTCCTGCATGCCGGTGTTCATGCCCTGGCCCCCGGCCGGGCTGTGGATGTGCGCGGCGTCCCCGGCGAGGAACACCCGCCCATGCCGGTAGTTCTCCACGATGCGGTGGTGGATCTTGAAATTGGAAAACCACACGCCCTCGCTGACGTGGCTTTGGTGCTTGGTGCGGTCATCGAGCAGGCGCTGAAAGTAGGCTTCATCCAGCTCAGGCTCGGTTTTGCTGCGGTCGGTCGCCACGACGCGGTAGCGCTTTTCCTTCATTGGAAAGAGGATGACGAAACCGTCGCCGTGGAAGAACATGTGCATCTCGTCGGGGGCCAGGCCCCAGTCGATGTGCACATCGGCGAGGACGAAATTTTCCTCATACGCCTCACCCTTGAAGTCGAGGCCCAACTGGTGTCGCACCACGCTGTGTGCGCCGTCGCAGCCGACCACGTAGGGGTAGGCTTTCTTCTCGATGACGCCGCCTTTCTTGAGCAGCTCCACCTCGACGCCATCCTCGTAAAGTTCTAGCGATTGCAGCTCCACGTAGCGCTCCACCTCGTGCCCGAGCTCCTTGAGTCGCTCGATGAAAAGGCCCTCCGTCTGGCTCTGGGGGATGTCGAGGGTGAAGTTAAACGGGCTGTCCACTTCGCTGAGGTTGACGTGGGTCAGCTGCTTGCCCTCGGCGTAAAAATTGATTCGGTGCACCTTGAGCCCGCGCTCGATAAAGCGCTCGACGATGCCCATGTCTTCGAGCATTTCCAGCGAGCGCGCATGCACGCCGAGCGCCTTGCTGTTCTTGGAGGGCTCAGGGCGTTTTTCGATCAGGCGGAACGGCACGTTATAGCGCGCCAGCTCGCACGCGAGACAGAGGCCAACCGGGCCGGCGCCGACAATAAGGACTTTGGGTGTCATAATGCAGTGAGTGAACGAAGGGGGAAATGTAAGACCTTTTCTTTCAATATCCCTTTGCGTCGCAATAGCAACGGAAACTCTTACATGAAACCGGAAAAATCGAGGTGATGCGCTGGGCAAGCGGCGGGGACAGCGGGTGTAGATGGAATGCGATGGAGTGGCGGATCGCGACGAAGATGGCGAAGCAATTTCCACATTCGCTTACTATCTATCTAGAAAAAATTAGCTACCTCATACGCCACCCTGACACATTCGTCGGCAACCGGCTCATCCATCTCTCCTACCACTCCATCTTTCTGCCAAAACGTAGTGTAAAATAGATAGATAGTAAGCGAATGTGGAAATTGCTTCGCCATCTTCGTCGCGATCCGCCAGCACGACGAAGAACATATCCTCTCGATTGTATGCAACATTAACGCACATGATCAGCCTTGCGGGCGACTCGACAGAGCCTTCCATCAACTATTTGCGTCATTTTTTTAACAAGTTGATCCATTCCAGCAAGTGGACGGACCATTTTATCAACAAGATGAGCGATTATTTCGACCAGACGAGCCATATTTTCGGCCAGACGAGCCATATTTGCGGTAAAAATACCTCTTCCAAGTCAAAGGGGGGCCGTTTCGATACCGGCCTTGCGTCCACGGCAAACAGCGGCGGTCATTTGAGCGCCTGGATGAAAGGCGCGAGTTGCTGACAGTGGGTTCGGGCTACCGTATGGGGAGCGCGTTTGTCGGATGGGCGGCGTAAGCCCAACGGGCTTATCCTACGTAGCGAGGGGCAACGCCCCTCGTTACGTGTTGGGGCCGTTGGCAAGGCTGGAGGCCTTGTCCAATGCGCGGGTTGCCGGGGTGATTAGGACAAGGCCTCCAGCCTTGAGCTTGATGAGGCGTTTGTTCGAGGGACGTTGCCCCTCGCTACGTATTGGCAGCCCTTCAGGCTGCTGGAACTAGGGCTCGGTGGGCGCCTAGGCAAATTTGCGGGCGTAGCGGTAGGGCTCACGGTCGATGTGAGGGGCCTCACCCGTAATCAGCTCGGCTGCGAGCTTGCCGGTGGCCGGAGCCATGCTAAGGCCGAGCATGTTGTGCCCGGCGACAATCAGAATGTGCGGTCGGCGCGGGGCCTGGTCGATGATCGGGAGGCCGTCCCACGTCATGGGGCGCCAGCCGTGCCAGGTTTCGGTAATTTCGGCACCCTCGGGCTCACGGAGGTATTGCCCGGCGCTGCGGCGGATCGCGCCGAGGCGGGTCTCGTTGATCGACTCATCGAAGCCGGCAAACTCCATGGTGCCGCCAAGGCGGTAACCGGTGTCAAAGGGAGTGGCGACCATCTTTACCTCTTGGAAAAGGCAGGGGATTTTCACCGGCTGCCTCGGCTGGGTAAAGGTCATGCTGTAGCCTTTGCCGGGCTCGATGGGGATGCGGCAGCCGAGGGCGCGGTTGAGCTTGGCTGACCACGCACCGGTTGCGAGGATGATCCGGTCGGCGTGAATTTCATCCCGCGCGGCATAAAGCGTGTGGCGATCAATCCCGCCCACGCGAAAGTCTTCGCGGATGGTGACGCCCATTTCACGGATAACGCGCAGCCATTCGCTAACGAGCTTATCCGGCTTCAAGTGGGCGTCCATCGGGTAGTGCCAGGCACCGTAAACATCGTCGAGCAGTGCGGGCTCGCGCTGGTGGAGCGCGGTGCCGGTTAGCGGCGTGGCGGCGAGGTTGTGCTCGGCGAGCAGGGCGTTGGTCTGCTCATAGCCGTGCATACCCGCCGCGTGCTTGAAAACGAAGAGCACGCCCTCGTCGTGCCACTCGCAGTCCATATCGTGCGCGGCAAAAAGCTCGTCGTAAAGCTGGCGGGAACTGTCGAGGATGGCTTTGCGCCCGTGCATTGCGGCCAGCATGTCGCCGGTGTTACAGCGATTGGCGAACTTGAGCAGCCAGAGGAATTTGCCCAGATCGAGGTCGGGCTTGATGTAGAAGGGGGAGTCGCCGCGGAGCATCCACTTGAGCCCTTTCGTGACCATGCCCGGCTGAGTGAGCGGCAGAGCGTGGCTGGGTGTCACGAGCCCGCAGTTGGCGTGGGAAGCGCCACGGCCGATGCGCCCCTGGTCCACCACGCACACCTCGCGCCCGGCTTGGCGTAAGTAGTAGGCGCAGGCGAGACCAATGATCCCGCCGCCGACGATGGCGATGTCGTAGTGTGCACTCATGAAAACCAGAGCGTTTGAAACACAGTGTGAATTTGTTAAAGCGTGTTCCAGACCAATCTGCCGGGAGCATCGGATTTGTAAGAATTCTTATCCGATTAAAAAATTTGCGCGACTCTCAAGGCTCGCCGTGTTTAGTTCCGTGCATGAATTTTGCGATACTTGGTGCCGGTGCCTGGGGCACGGCTATGGCCATTAGTTTACACCGGGCAGGGCGGCGCGTCACCCTCGCGCCCCGCCGCATGGAGCACGCCCTTGCATTGGCTTCCGACCGGGAAAACAAGGACTACCTGCCGGGCTACCGCTTGCCGCACGATATCCAGATCGGCTGCGAGATTGCCCCCGTGCTCATGGAGGCCGATTACGTGATCCTGGCTTGTCCGTCCACGGGATTGCGCGAGCTTTGCGAGAAAATCCGCCCTGCGCTCGCGGGCGCGGTGCAGCTCAAGATGGCCATCGCTTTGTGCAAGGGCTATGAGCGCTCAAGCCTGCGCGCGCCGGCAGAAATCATCCAGGAAGTGCTGCCCGAGCTGACCGCCGCTGTGCTCTCGGGCCCGACCTTTGCGGGTGAAGTGGCGGCGGGCAACCCCACGGCCATCGTCCTGGCCGCCGAGGGCGATATCGACCAGCTAACCGACGCCCAACACGCGATCAGCAGTGAGAGCCTGCGCGTTTACCGCAGCAACGATCTGCGCGGTGTGGAGCTCGGCGGTTGCCTCAAGAATGTTTACGCGATCGGCGCGGGGCTCTGCGATGGGCTCAAGCTGGGTGACAACGCCAAGGCCGCGTTCCTGACGCGTGCGCTGGCAGAACTCGTTCGCTTGGGTGCCTCCGTAGGCGGTAAACCGGAAACCTTTTACGGGCTCAGTGGCTTCGGTGACCTCGTGGCCACCTGCAACGGCGAGTGGAGCCGCAACCGCACCTTTGGCGAAGCCATCGCGCAGGGGCAGGGCATTAGTAAGTTGCTCGAAGGCCGCAAAACGGTGGTCGAAGGCTACTGGGCCGCGCAGTGCGTCAAAGAAATTGCCTCGAAGGCCGGCGTCGATGCACCAATCTTGGGCGAAATTTACCGCGTCTGCTACGAAGGTGCCGCCCCCGTGGAAGCCGTCAAAAACCTGATGGGCCGCGAGCTCAAAGCCGAGTAGGCAACCTGCGGTTGCATCCGGGGACGACGGATCGCGACGAAGATGGCGCAGCAATTTCCACATTCGCTTACGATCTACGACTATTCAAAAATCCCGCGCATCTATCGTGTGGCCCAAAGAACCGCCTTTCTTAATTAAGATAGATTGTAAGCGAATGTGGAAATTGCTGCGCCATCTTCGTCGCGATCCTTCCCAGCAATCCGATACACATCCGGGCCTTATCCCTTCAATCCCAGGAACTGGGCCAGCGCATCGATAACGCCGGCAAGGCTCTCGCCAGCTACCAGCCCGGCCGCGATCACGATAACGTATTTTGCCGCCCAATGCTTGTTAATGAGCTTGGCGATGACGCCGATCATCGAGCCGAGGAACATCGCTATGTTAATAAACGGCGGGATAATTAACGCAAAGCCGAGCGATGATGCGCTGGGCACGAAGACTTTGGCTTTTTCGGGTAACATCGCCTCGGCGACGGCCAAAATGATGCCAATGACACCTGCTATCGCCATGGCGGATGTTGCGCCCTCGGGCACGGCGTGAAAGCCCTCGGCGAGCACTTCGGCAATCGTCTTCCAGGCCGCCACGGCAGGTGCCGGCCATTCTTCGGTGAGGAGCTGCTTTTGTGGGTCGCTGATCAGGATTTTATACGCGGCGCAACCAGCGATAGAGCCGGAAATGATGCCAAATACCTGGGCGATGGCCTGGGCCTTCATGTTGGCACCGATGAGCTTGCCGGTCTTTAAATCGTGCAGCATGTCCGAGCATTGGCCCGCCGCACCACCGGTCACATTGGCGGCCATCAGGTTGATGGTAGTATTGGCTGGTGCCAGAAAGCCAAAGGTGACCTGTGTGATCTTACCCAGTGCACCGATGGGCGGGATGCCGGTTTCTCCAGAGACGCGGCCTGCGATAATGGCCAGGACAAACGATAACATAAACGCCACCGCGCCGAGCCAAATGGGGATATCGAAGAACGCCTGTTGCGCAATGACGCTTAAGATCAACGCAATGACGCAGCCCGCAATAAACCAGCTGCGTGGGAAATGGCGTTCGCCACCGGGTTCGTAGTCGGCGTTTTCGTCGACGGCGGCCGCTTCGGCGGCGGTCTCAGCCTGCTGTTTTTGCCAAAAGATGCGTGCCAGCGAAATGAAGAACGACATGAGTGCCGCAGCCGCCATCAGTGTGACGCCCGGCCAGATGGTCCACTCGTAAATTTTGCCATACCAAAGGCCGTCGAGTGCGGGCTCGATCCAGCCTTCGGCGAGCAGCTCGCGCGGGAGAATCATCCAGCCGATTATCGTGCCCAGCAGCAGTGAGATGCCCACGCGTGGTCCGACAATCGCGCCAAAGCCATAGAGCAACAGCGATGGCGAAAGGTTCAGCCCAATCGCGCGCCAGCTAATGAAATCCAGTCCTTTTTGCACGACATTGGGCGGCGCGGCATAGCCCCAGCTTGCCGGGAGTTGGGGGAGGGTGATCTTGAAGATGAAGGCATCCCACAGCTTGACGCCACCAGCGATGATGCCCGCCGCCATCAGCAGCTTGATGCGGTAGGCGGCTTCCTTGCCACGTGAGTATATCTCGGTAATGGTCTCAGCGGTGGCAACGCCGTTGGGGAAGGGCAGGCCGTCGCGGTCGAGCATTTGTCGACGCACGGCAAGCGCACATATAATACCCGCAAAGCTGACCACGAACACCCACGCGACCAGCATGGGATAATGAAACGGTTCTCCGCTGATCAATTGGAGCGCGGGGATCGGTGCAACCAATCCTGCAGACAAAATCGAGGCCGCCGCCGAGGCCGCGGTCTGGTTGATATTGTTCTCCAATAAGCCCCAGCGTGGCGACTTGCCGAAGTGCGCGAGGCTGTTCCAAAAGGCGTAGCTGACCAAGGCCGCAGCGATGGACATATTGAACGAAAAGCCAATCTTCAGACCGGTGTAGATATTGCACGGGGCCAGCAACGCGCCCAGCAAGACGCCGGTTGCGATGGCGCGCACGGTGAGTTGTCGTTCCGGGGAGGCCATGGTGCGTGATACCCGCCCACGGGGAGTGATGGCAAGGGTTTATGCAATTTTAACCGCCCGAGTTGGTGTCGTAACCCTAGAATTATGATGCAATTTTCCTAAACTTCACCCTAGTTGATAATTCTTTACCGCTAGGTCTTGACGGACCTGTTCGTTTGGGGCAAATCGAACTGCTAATGAGAGCTGCTTTCAATACTACTGTGCTGGCACTGACCAGTTTTTTCTCCTGTCAAATGGCTAACGGGGCTCTGGTGATTAACTTCTCGCAAGTCGGACCGGATGTTGTTATTTCAGCCTCAGGCACACTGAATGTATCAGGCCTGACGCTTTATGGTTCTTTCATGGGACCCACCTCGGTGAGTCAGGTCTTCAGCACTGTCGCTGATCAAGGATTCTTTCGTTCGGTGGACATCGGTGATCAAAATTACGAACTTCCGGTTCTCCATCGCTTATTTAATTCTAATGTGCCCTTTGCTAATGCGGTGAGTGCTGGTGACAGTTTCGGTCTGTATACTGATGAGCTCTTTGGTTACACCGATATTTATGTCCCGGCAGGTTTCACCAGCGGGACAATTAATGGTACGATGACCATGGCAAATACGGATTTGACCTCGCTTGACGTCAATCCACTGGCGCTCGTTAGCTGGGGGCCTGGGTCCGACCAAGCTCTGAGCATTACGGTGGGAGCGTCGGTGATTCCTGAACCGTCGATTTACTTGGCTATTTTCGGTTTTGCCGGACTCGGTTTGCTGCTATGGCAGCGCCGAAAGAAGGCCACCACTACCAAAAGCTAATTCGGAAAGCCCGGCTACATGCCGGGCTTTTTGCTTGGATTAACTCACTGTTTTCAAGCGAACGTGGGGCAATGAACTGGGCAAAAAAGCCCATTAGCCTTTGACACCCCGCACTGTTTTGATGATGGTCTTTTCGACCCTGCGCCAACTCCAATCATCTTGGCGCGGTATGAAAACATTATGTGTGGAATAGCAGGAGAAATGCGTTTTGATGCCCAGTCACCGGACACGGCGGCTGTGGCCCGTATGATGTGCCAAATGGTCCCCCGCGGACCGGATGGCGATGGTATGGTGGTTCGGGGGCCTGTTGCCTTGGGGCACCGGCGCCTGAAAATTATCGACCTGTCCGAGGCTGCTCAGCAGCCGATGGTCGATTCCGAGAATGGCCTGACCATTGTCTACAACGGTGCCATTTATAACTATCCGGAACTGCGCGAAGAGCTCAGCGCCAAGGGCTACCGCTTCTTTAGCCATGGCGACACGGAAGTCATTTTAAAAGCCTACAAAGAGTGGGGTGTTGATTGCGTGAAACACCTCAACGGCATGTTTGCGTTTGCGATTTATGAGCGCGATACTGGTCGCCTGATTTTGGCGCGTGACCGCGTGGGCATTAAGCCGCTCTACTTCACAAAGGATGCCAAGCGTTTGCGCTGGTGCTCCAGCTTGCCGGGCCTGGTTAAAGCGGGTGAGGTCGATACGTCGCTCGATCCGGTGTCGCTCAATTACTACATGACGTTCCACTCGATCGTGCCGCCCGAACGCACGATCCTGAACGGCGTCAAGAAGCTGCCGCCCGCCACGGTGGCCGTGGTCGAGCCTAATGGCGAGATGACGCAGTCTACCTACTGGACGCTCGAATACGGCCAGACTGAAGAGCAAAAATCCTGGACCAAGGACGACTGGGAAAACGCCACGCTCGATGTCATGCGCGCCGCGGTAAAACGCCGCCTCGTAGCCGACGTACCGGTCGGCGTGCTGCTGTCCGGCGGCCTCGATTCCAGCCTGATCGTGGGCCTGCTCGCCGAGCACGAAAGCCAGCAGATCAATACTTTTTCCATTGGCTTTGAAACCGTGGGCGACGAAGTCGGCGACGAGTTTAAATACTCCGACATCATCGTCGACCGATTCAAGACGAGCCACCACAAGCTGCACATCGATTCGCAGAAAGCACTGCCCGCGCTGAAGGATTGCATTGGGCAAATGTCCGAGCCGATGGTCAGCCACGACAACGTCGGCTTCTACCTGCTCAGTCAGAAGGTTGCCCAGCACGTCAAGGTGGTCCAAAGCGGGCAGGGGGCCGACGAGATTTTCGGCGGCTATCACTGGTATCCGCCGATGATGACCGCAGCCGATCCGCTCGACAGCTACAGCAAGGCGTTCTTCGACCGCGACTTCACCGAATACAAGGAGCTGATGCAAAGCAAGTGGGTGGAAGAAGATTACGCCCGCGACTTTGTGAAGACGCACTTCTCGATGCCGGGTGCCGAAGCGCCGATCGACAAAGCCATGCGCATCGACGCGCTCGTAATGCTCGTCGACGATCCGGTCAAGCGCGTGGACAATAACACCATGGCCGCCAGCCTGGAGGCGCGCGTACCGTTCCTCGATCACGAGGTGGTGGAGTTCGCCGCCCGCGTGCCCGCGGAGCTCAAGATCCAAAACGGCGGCAAATACATTTTGCAGGAAGCCGGGCGCAAGGTGATCCCACACGAGGTGATCGACCGGCCCAAGGGTTACTTTCCAGTGCCGGCGCTGAAATACCTGCGCGGGCCATTCCTGGACCTCGCGCGCGACGCCGTGCTCAATGACACCGCCAAGCAGCGTGGCCTCTTCCAGCCCGCCTACGTGGAAAAACTCCTCGCCGATCCAGAAAAGCACATCACGCCGCTGCGCGGTTCCAAGCTCTGGCAACTGGCATTGCTTGAGTTGTGGTTGCAAACGCATGGCGTGGGTTAATTCACCATGAGCAAGCTCTACTTCACTATCATCATTCTTTCTGTAATGGGCATTTTCACTGGTTTATTTGGCAATCAGGAAGAGCCTGAGAAAAAATTCCCACCGGTGCCCGCCTGGGAGCCTGAGAACTACATGACGATAGAAGCAGTCGTAGACCGATTCAAGTATTACACGGACGGCAAGAATGACTTTGTTGTTTATGGAAACGGCACTTGTGTAATCGTGCCCGACAGCTTGTCGGATGCTGAAGCAATTAATGCTGCCGATGGTATTCTGGCAGATATTTTTGGATATCATCCAGACATGAATCCGAAGCAGATGGATGACGGAAACATTTTGATTTTTTATAATCATCCGGCCTATACCGTTTTAATTGTTAAAGACTTAGAACCACAGATGGGTATAATCCGAAATAGGCATTTAGACGGATTAACACAAAGCGAGGTATTAATGACACCTATGGGTCCGAACAAATTTGATGAGTTTGGTATGAAAGCTCTTTATGGAAGAAGTTTATTTTTCATGGACGCTAAAAATCCTAAAGCCGTGAGAGTCGTTCGAAAATCAAGTTAACCATTAGCAATTTCTACCATGGAAACACTTAAGACCGAACCTGGCACCATGCTGCAATGCGGCTGGGGCCGACTCATCTTTGCGGATACCTTTCCCAGTGCGGAAGCGCTGGCGGACGCCATTCTCTCCGAGCACAAAGACCAGCGCGATATCGCCCTCTACATCGTGGACCCGCATCTGGTGCTCAACTGCGCGCCGCAGCAAATCTTCCTCGATCCGTCGAACACCTACCGGCTCAACATGGCCGACTATCAGGCCTCGGATAAGCAGCCGGTCGGTTTCACCGTGAAGAAGCTGGAACACAAGGAACAGCTCGACGAAATCAACCGCATTTACTCAACGCTCAAAATGGTGCCGCTCAAGGCGGATTACGTCTGGGAGAACCGTCACGCCGAGCAGTTTACCTTCTTTATTGCTATTCAGAATGAGACTGGCGAAGTGCTGGGCGTTGCCATGGGCGCAGACCACCAGGCCTGCGGCGAGCAAATGCCCAACAGCTGCAGTCTCTGGGCCGTGGGCGTCGATCCGCAGGCCGAGCTGCCCGGTGTTGGCACGCACCTGTGTCGCCACATTATCGAGTATTACAAGGGGCTTGGCCGTGACTTCATGGACGTTTCCGTGATCCATGATAACGAGATGGCCCAGCGTCTTTACGAGAAGATGGGCTTCGAGCGCTGCTATATCTTTGCGGCCAAGCGCCGCAACCGCATCAACGAGCGTTTGTTCGTCGGGGCTCCCGCGCCCGAGGGCTACAATCCGTATGCGGCGATCATTATCAACGAAGCTCTGCGCCGCGGTATCGCCGTGGACCCGATTTCACCCGAGCGCAATTACTTCCGCCTAAGCCTGGGCGGTCGCTCGGTCACCTGTTGGGAATCGCTAACCACGATGACCTCTGCCATCGCGCTCAAACGCGCCGAAGACAAGCAGTTTACGCACGAGGTACTGGCCAAGGCCGGGCTCTCGGTGCCCGACCAGATCGACGCCGAAGATGCGCGCAAGAACCTGCAATTTCTAAACCGCTACAAGAGCGTCGTTGTCAAGCCGGTAGCGGGTGAGCAGGGGCAGGGCATTTCCGTGGACGTCCGCTCGGATGAGGCTCTGGCCGCGGCCGTCGCCAAGGCCTATGAGCATGGGGACAAGGTGATCATCGAACAATATGTGGAGGGGCACGACCTGCGCGTTATCGTGATTAACCAAGAGGTCGTTGCCGCTGCGATTCGGCGTCCGCCGAGTATCATTGGCACCGGCGAACATACCGTCCGCGAACTCATTGAAAAGCTGAGCCGCCGCCGCGAAGCCGCCACCGGGGGCGAGAGCAAAATCCCGCTCGATGAAGAGACCGAGCGCTGCGTCCGCATGGCCGGCTACAAGATGGATGACGTCCTCGAAAAGGAGGAGATCATCGCTGTGCGCAAGACGGCCAACCTGCACACCGGCGGCACGATCCACGATGTTACGGACAAACTGCACCCGGTGCTCGCCGAGGCGTCGATCCGTGCGGCCACGGTGCTGGAGATGCCCGTCATCGGTCTGGACCTGATGGTGAAGGCACCCGACAAGCAGGACTATGTCATCATCGAGGGCAACGAGCGCCCCGGCCTGGCAAACCATGAGCCGCAGCCGACGGCGGAAAAATTTATCGATTTCCTGTTCCCGCAGAGCATCATTCCCAATGCGCCTGAACAGGTCGACGAAGAACACTTACCCACTGCATGAGCAAAGCAAAGACACCCGAAAAAGAAGCCGCCAAGCCTGCGGCCAAAACCAAGTCCGCCAAGGAGAAAAAGCCCAAGCCGACACCCTTGATTGTGGATGAGGTTTACCTGCAGAAGACGCTACTTAAGCTGCTGAGCATCCATAGCCCCAGCGGCTACACGGACCCGATCGTGCGCGAGCTTTGCCACGAACTCGATGAGCTTGGCCTGAAATACGAACTGACCCGCCGCGGTGCTGTGCGCGCCACGTTGCCGGGCCGCGCTTACAGCCCCGACCGCGCCATCGTTGGCCACGTCGACACGCTGGGTGCCATGGTCAAGGGCCTTAAGGATAACGGTCGCTTGCGCCTTGTGCCGTTGGGCACATGGTCGTCGCGTTTTGCCGAGGGTGCCCGCGTCTCAGTTTATACGGATAAGACCGTTTACCGCGGTACGATTCTGCCGCTCAAGGCCTCGGGGCATGTTTACAACGACGAAGTTGACACCCAGCCGACCGACTGGGAGCACGTCGAGCTGCGCCTGGATCAGGACTCCGCCTCAGTCGATGATTTGCACGAGCTGGGTTGCCAGATTGGCGATTACGTGGGCGTGGATTCGCAGGCGGAATTTCTCAGCAACGGTTACCTGAACTCCCGCCACCTCGATGACAAGGCCGGCGTGGCCGCGATGCTTGCCGCGGCAAAATACATCAAGGACCACCAGATCGAGCTACCTGTAGAGTGCCATCTGCTCTTCACCATTTCGGAAGAGGTCGGCTCCGGTGCCTCGGCGGTTTTGCATGGCGACGTTGCTGAGCTGGTTTCGATCGACAACGGCACCTGCGCGCCGGGACAGAACTCCAGCGAAAAGGGGGCCACCATCGCGATGGGTGACTCCTCCGGCCCGTTCGACTACCACCTGACGCACCACCTGCTGAACCTTTGCCGCAAGAACGGCATCAACCACCAGCGCGACATCTTCAAGTATTACCGTTGCGACAGCGCCTCGGCCCTGGAAGCGGGCAACGACATCCGCACGGCGCTGGTCACCTTTGGCCTCGATGCCTCCCACGGCTATGAGCGCACCCACATCGACTCGCTGATCTCTGTCACGCAAATGATCGTCGCCTACGTGCAGAGCCAGCTCGTTTACAAGAAGCAAAAGAAGAGCCTCACCTCGATCAAGGACTTCCCCAAGGTCAAGGTGACCGATGTCGAGCTGACCCAACTTGAGCAAACCGAATCCACCGCTCAGGTCCCGCCCCCCGACACCCTCGCACCAAAGGCGAAGTAGGGCAGGAGATTTGTTATCAACAAATCACGATGCGAGAATCTACGGTTGCGTCGTGGGGAAAGTGTGGCCAATTTCCCTGTTTTGAATTTTTAAGGGAAACCCGACATGTCAGAACTGAGCAGCGAACAGAAAGCCGAATTTAAGGAATTTATCGCCTACCTTTGCGACGAAGCCGCGAAGGAAATCTTGCCGCACTACGGCCCGCAGGTCGAGATCGAGCGCAAGTCGGACGCCACGCCCGTGACCCTGGCCGACCGCAACGCCGAAAAGCGCATCCGCGCAATCCTGGCCGAGCGTTATCCCGAGCATGGCATCATCGGCGAGGAATATGGCCGCGAGCGTGATGACGCCGAATTTGTCTGGGTGCTCGATCCGGTCGACGGCACGAAGTCGTTCATTTCCGGCGTGCCGCTGTTTGCGACGCTGATCGCGCTGCTGCACAAGGGCCGCCCGGTGATCGGGGCCATCAACCAGCCCGTGCTCAAGCAAATGGTCATCGGCGACTGTGAGACGACCACGCTCAACGGCAAACCTGTCAATGGTCGCCCGGCCTGCACCTTGGCCGAAGCCACGCTTTGCACCACGGACCCGATCCGCGAATCACTCTGGCAAAACAACGCCCAGTGGACTGACCTGCCGCCGAAGACCGCGCTCTACCGCTCGTGGGGTGACGCCGGTGGCTACATCTTGCTCGTCTCCGGCTTTACGGACATCATGTGCGACCCATTGATGGAAATCTGGGACTGCGCCGCAATCCTGCCTTGCCTCGAAGGTGCCGGCATCAAGGCAACCGGGTGGAAGGGCGGCGACGCCTTCGACGAGCGCTGCATCATTGCGGCCAAGGCCAGCCTGCACGACGAGGTCATGCAGGTGCTCTATCCGAAGGGCTAACGCTTCCAGCAACGGCGCTTTAGCCGTCAACATCGGTCTTCGCTCTTGGGCGGAGGCCCATTAATGCTTTACATGCCTAGTAGCCTCCCTTAACTACTTCGCCCCTTCTGTTGCTCGCTTGCTTCGTCGATCCTGCCCCAGAGACGAACTTTCAACGCACGAAGGACATGCTTAATTTTTTCCGTAAAAGAACCGCCAATTTAAAAGACGACCTGCTTTCGGGCCTCACCGTGGCCCTGGCGCTGGTGCCGGAGGCGATCGCGTTTGCGTTCGTGGCCGGGGTGTCGCCGATCATCGGTCTTTACTCTGCCTTTTTCATGGGGCTGCTCACGGCGATCTTTGGTGGCCGCCCGGGTATGATCTCCGGCGCGACCGGCGCGATGGCGGTGGTGGTCGTCGGCCTCGTGGCCATCCACGGCGTGGAGTATCTGTTCCCGGCGATCATACTATGCGGTATTTTCCAGTTAATGGCGGGCTTCGGTAAGCTCGGGCAATTCATTCGCATGGTGCCGCATTCCGTGATGCTGGGCTTCGTCAACGGCCTGGCGATTGTGATTTTCATGGCGCAGTTTGGCAGCTTCAACACCGTTAACGATGCGGGTGAGCTGGTTTCCATGGGCGGCCCGGCTTTGTGGATCATGCTCGCGCTTGTGGCGCTGACGATGGCCATCATCTGGCTTTTGCCGAAGTTGACCCGCGCCGTGCCAGCCTCTCTCGCGGCAATTCTCGTGGTGACGGGCCTCTCGATCGCGGTGAACAAAGCCGCGCCGGACGACTGGGCTGCCGAGAATCAGACTAACATTCTGCTGACCGTCGGCGACATGCTCAAGACGAACACCATTGCCAAGGCCACCGCCGAGGCACCGGTCGAGCTGGGCGAAGACGCCACCCCCGAAGCCGTCGACGCCTACGTCGCGGAAGAAGTCGAGGAAAACGCCGGCATCGCCGCAGGCCTGCCCAAGCTGTTCTTCCTCGATGACCAATACGAGTTCCTCCCGCCGATGAATCTCGAAACGCTCTGGATCATTTTACCCTTCGCGCTGACGCTGGCTGGCGTCGGCCTGATCGAATCACTGATGACGCTGACGCTGATCGACGAGATCACCGAAACGCGCGGCCATGGCAACCGGGAGTGCCTGGGGCAGGGCTTGGCCAACGTCGTGAGCGGCCTGTTTGGCGGCATGGGCGGCTGCGCGATGATCGGCCAATCGCTGATCAACGTGAACTCCGGCGGTCGCGGGCGCGCCTCGGGCATCACGGCGGCGGTCTGCCTGCTGCTGTTCGTGCTCGTGCTGGCACCGTGGATCGAAATGATCCCCATGGCGGCGCTGGTCGGCGTGATGTTCATGGTGGTCATCGGCACCTTCGAGTGGGCCACGCTGAACACCTGGAAGAAGATCCCCAAGAGCGACGTGCTCGTCATGCTGACGGTCGCTGGCTACACGGTCTTCGCGCACGACCTCGCCACGGCGGTGATCCTGGGCGTGATTATTTCGGCCCTCGTCTTTGCCTGGCAGCACGCCACGCACCTCGGCGCCGAGGAATACATCAACGAAAAGGGCAGCAAGACCTACCAGCTCCACGGCCCGCTGTTCTTCGCCTCGGTGCAGTCGTTTAAGGAACTCTTCGACCCGCGCAACGACCCGGACGACGTCGTCATCGACTTCTACTTCACCCGCGTTTACGACCAGTCGGGCCTCGAGGCGATCAACGGCCTCGCCGAAAAATACCGCAGCCTCGGCAAGACCCTCCACCTGACGCACCTCTCGCCCGAATGCCGTAAACTCCTCGACAAAGCCGGCGACATGGTGGAGGTCAACATGTCCGAAGACCCGCAATACCACGTGGCGACGGACCGCCTGGGCTAAGGGTAGCTTAGCGCTGCCACGGCGGAATGCTGCATTGCTATGGCGGATCGCGAATTTCCACATTCGCTTCTAACGATCTAAAATCGACTCAGTTGGATGGAAAAAGTGAAGGATTTTATGCGAATGTGGAAATTCGCGATCCTTTCGCGATCGTTTCTCCGTCCGCCCGCTTGCGCCATCAACTCCCTCACTCTTCCACCGGGCGGGTGATCACCATCGTGGCGCTGCCTTTTTCGTTACCGGTGTTGACGATCACGTAGACCTTGAAGGATGAGCTCGCGCCGGGCTGGGTGAGACCGGCGTCGGTCAGCAGCTCCAGCGGTGAGCCGGGTAAAATGGTCGCCACGACGGCTTCGTCGTCCTCGTCGTAGTCGTCGCCGGGGGTGTAGCGCACCTGGTATTCCTTGAGGTCGGCGTTGTCGCTGGCCTCCCAGGTGAGGCGGGCCTTCGCCTCGGCGGCATCCCAGACGCCGGAGGCGTTGACGGCCTTGGGCGTCGCGCCGGGCAGGGGCGACAGGCGCGGCAAGGTCTCGATAAACACGCTGCCCGCGGCGAACTTGCCGGGGATGATCTGGCGGTATTGCTTGAGAATCGGATAAATTTCGTCCTGCAGCTTGTTGCGCTGGGCGCGGGCGATCTTCAAGTCACTGCCAGCCTTGGTCCAGGTGATGTATTCCACGCGCAAGGCGTCGATTGCGTCCGAGAAGTCGCCATCGTCATAGGTATCGACGAGTGTAATGGGCGTGCCGCTGGCATTGATGCGCGTCCACAGGTTGAGGGCGTCGACCATGGGCTTGAGAAACTTCGACTCAGCGTCCGACGGGCCCGGCTGGTCGGGGAGGGCGGCCTCAAAGGGCTGCCCGCCATAAAGCGCGCGCACATTGGCGGCAAGCTGCTGGAACCGCTCAATCAACGAGCCTTTTTGCTGCTTGATTGTGGCGCTCGCAATCTCCTGCCCGTTGAGCGTGCCCTCCACGGCGTCGCGCTGGGCCTGCAAACTGTTGCGCAAGGCGGTCAAATCCGCAATCCCCACGCCGCCAGCCAGGGTTACTTCGTTGCCCACGCCGAGATCGGCGTTCACCGACTCCCAATGGGCAATGAATTCGTTAGTCGTAGGAATGTATGAGCTGGGACCGCTAATTGCCATGTCTCATTGTAAAATACAGAATACGAGTAAGAGACAATTAAAAACGCCTGCTGTAACCTAATTTTAACCCCTATAATATAATGGGCCGTCCGCAGTGAGCGCACAGATGGTTAAAAATGAACAATCGCCGCCCAACCCGCATAAGTATGCGCATTTATGGCTCGTCGGGTCAGATTTATTGCGTGTCTTGTTGGATTTATGGCACGTATTTTTGGATTTATAGCGGGTCTTGTTGGATTTATGACTCGTCCACTTAGCTATAAGGCACATCCAGTAAGCCGCAGAGCACATTTAGTTAAAAAGATGCCTCAACCACGCAGTTGTATGCATCACCCAGTTACCCGTAGATAACTGAGAGTGAGGTTTATTAAAATTTTATGAGCTGCTTTGTCTGCTCAGTATCCTTTGTCGTTAAGCATTTCTAATCAACTAGCCACCCAAGCGCATGACTACTCTATCCAACCGCATGTCCGATGTATCTTTTAACCACGAAGCACGCGAAGATCGCGAAGACAAGTCCTGCATTCGTTTTAGAGGTAGGGCGCAGTCTCCAGACAAGCCGCAACAGTAGAGTGGTAATTGCGTTGAGTCGGCATTATGGTATCCAACTGGACGCGGGCGGCTTATCTAGAGATCACCGCTTGGCGGGACAGGCTGGTGCCCTACCTTTTGCCAGCTAACTGAAACGTGAATGCTTGAGGGCAACCGCCCCGATTATGTGGTGAATGCGTCCTGCTGTAGGGCTCGCGCTTGCGCGATGCCGCATTAGGTGGCTCGGCGAGTGGATTAGGCAACGCAGCTTGAGCGGAAGCGGCGTCGCGCAAGCGCGAGCCCTACATGACGACGTGGCCTATCAAGAAGGCGCAAAGTCATTGGTTGTAACCGTCCGTTGCGGTTATAAATGTGGCATGATGAAACTTGGATGGTTGAGGACTATCATTCTAATAATGTGGAGAATGCGTCCTGCTGAAGGGCTCGCGCTTGCGCGATGCCGCATTAGGTGGCCCAGCATATGGATTAGGCAACGCAGCTTAAGCAGAAGCGGCGTCGCGCAAGCGCGAGCCCTACATGACGACGTGGCTTATCAAGAAGGCGTAAAGTCATGGTTTACGGCTGATAGGCAGCGACTTGGCGGCTACTTTATGGGCCATTCGCCGATGAGGGTATCGACTTCGGGCATGAGGCGCTGGGTTTCGGCCATGGCGACGAGCATCTTTTGGTAGTGGGCGACGTCTTCGTGCGTGAGGGTGCGCAGTTTGCGGTCCTTGAGCCACTTTTCGGCGGGCTGGTAGCCGCCTACGCGGAACTGCCAGACAGCTGATGGCACGTGGTCAAAATACTGGTGTGCGTTGATGTAGACGCGGCCCGGCTGGTCCTTCTCTTTGGACGGCTTGAAGACCGGCTTTTCGATGAGGCCGCTGCCGGACTCTGGGTAGGGGTGGCGTGAGGCGGCCTGGGCGAGCGCGGGGGCGGCGTCGGCGTCCAGCAAATGCAGCGCGGTCAGCTGTGCGCCCAAGTCGGCCAGTGCGCGGAAGCGGCGGATGGAGCGTGTGAGCGGCAGGCGGGGGAAGTCGATCTTGAGGAACTCCGCGTAGCGCGTGCGGTAGGTCGGCGAATGGAAGACGGCGTAGGCGTAGTGGAACACATCCTCCGGCGAGATGCCCTCGGGCATGCCTGCGTATTGCGGGGCGGTCGGCTCGGTGGAGGCAGAGGATTTTGAGTCCGCCGCGTTGGGCGGCAACATGCCGACGATAGCAAGGTTTTCCGGCTGGGGGGTATCCACGCGCGGCAGCTTGAGTCGACTGGCCAAGGTTTTGAGGAATTCTTCGCTGAAGTTGGGCCGCCGCGCCTCGGGGTTGCTTGGGTCGTCGTAGAGGTAGAGGGGGAAGAACAAGCTACCGTCGTAGCGAGCGCAAATTTTATGCTGTCCGGCAATCTTATCACTGCATAAGCACGCAAAGTCTTCCTTTGTTTGCTTAGTTGTAAGCAGTGAAAGGTTCCTGTTTAGTAGTTGGTCATTCAGTTTCTTTCTTGGTCTATCGATAAACTCCTCTGCATAGAAAAGAAATTGTCGGTCAAATGGCTTGTATAGGCATTCAACTATCTTATCAGACCAGTTTTCCACATTGAGATATGCCTTGCGTGCCTTAATCGGATCAAAATCCGACGTCTTCTTAAGCTTGAATCGATTGATAGCCTCCTCATCCGAAAGGTGCTGACTGAATAAATGCTCAAGGCGCCCTAACAGCGCCTTTTTGTTGGGATCAATTATGAGACTGTCTCGGTGTGTGTTCATACCCATGGATTTTTCCATGAATATTGAGTCAACTGACATATAGTCTTTGAATTCAACAGACTTTTCATTGGGCACAAAGAAATGATAGCGTGGTTTCTCTGGCTCAATCTCTGTCCATTCCGTCGAATCGACGTCGTTGTCATAGAGGTAGCGGTATTTGCCGCCGTTGATGGTGCGTTTACCCCAAAGGTCGGCGTGAAAGACCCGGCAGTTTTGCTTTTTGTTTGGGTCGGCGGGCTTTTTGACGGCGAGAAGGATCGCTACGCCCTGCTGGATGTCGAATACGTTCTCGTCGCGCGAGCCGTCGGGTGCCTTTTCTTTTTTGCGGTCGTTGCCGTGGAGGTCGAGGACGTAGATTTCGTCGAATGATTGCATGAGGGCCTGGCGCATGCCGCGGAAGGTGGGGTTGTCCAGATACCCGTGGTTGGTGATGTAGCCGACGACGCCCTCTCCGGTGCGGTCGATGCGCCATTGGGCAAAGCGAATGAACTTTACGTAGTCATCGTTGAGCCACTTGGGGTTGCGCTCGCCGAGTGGTTTGCCATCGCACTGGAAGTAGTTCGGCTGTTTGCGGGCGTCGGCCTTGAGCTTGAGCTGCTTGTCGGCCTCGATGATGGGCTCACCGTGGAGGAGTTTGCCGATGGCCGTGAGTTTGCCCTTCGCATCTTTGCTGAGGTTGGCGGAATGGCCGGAGTAGGGCGGGTTGCCGAGGATGACGAGAATGTCTTCGCGGGCTTTGATCTGGGCGCCGAGGTTGTTTTCGTTGGAGACAAACTCGACGAGGGGCAATTCCGGGTGGGCCTGGGGCGGCTCCAGGGTGTTGGTCAGGTAAACGTTCAGGCGGCGTTTCCCCTGGGCGTAGCCGGGGCAGGAATCCCGCAGCTGGAGGTTCAGCTTTAAGTGGGCGATGGTGTAGGGTGCCACGAGGAGCTCGAAGGCGAAGAGGCGGGGCGTTAGCTTCTCCTCGATGTAGCTGGCGTCCCACGCGCCGAGGTTGTTGGCGTCCTTAAAGGACTGGTGAATGTGCGCGATGACCTCGGAGAGGAAGGTGCCGGTGCCCGTGGCGGGATCGAGGATCTTTACCGCCGGGTCGGCGAGGCCCAGCGGAAAGCGTGGCTTGCCTTTTTCGTCGGGGAACTTGGCCTTGAGCAACTTGTCGAGGCTGCGCACAATGTAGCTGACCACCGATTGCGGCGTGTAGTAGACCCCGCGCAGCTCGCGGAGCTTGGGATCATACTCTTTAAGGAATGTTTCGTAGAAGTGGATGACTACATCCTGCTTGCCGGCGGCGTTGGTCTTGGAGCGGATGGAGACGAGCGGGGCTTTGTCCAGCAAGCGCGCGATGTCGTCGGCAATCCACCGGAGCGCGTCCTCTAATTTGTTGCCGGAGACGATCTCGAACAGCTCGCGAAGGAATGGATTGGTCTCGGGGATGAGTTCGGCGGCGTGGCGACGGTCGAAGCGCTTGCCGTCGTCCTGCGGTTTGGCCACGCGGGCGGCAAACATGCCGTAGGCCAGGGTCTGGGCAAAGAGGTCGGCGAATTCATCGGCGGACATCTGGGCGATGAGGTTCTCTTTGAAGGCTCCGTGCAACTTTTGGAGGAAGTCGCTGCCGTGCTCGTAGGCGCTGGCCGTCTGGGCCTTGAGCTGTTTCGCGCGGCGGGCCAGCGCTTTGGCAAGCATCTCGGGGCTTTTCAGCGGGGCGAGCGACTCGGCCTCGGCGGCGAAGAAACGATCTAGCAGGTTGTAGAGATCGGCCGTGTCTTTGGAGGACAGGAGCTTGAAGCCGAGGTTTTCCGGCTCGGGCAGTCGCGCCTGGGCAACCATTTCGCCGTCTACAAACAAGCGGAAGTCCAGGTGATTCGTGTAGAGGAAGTTGTCGAGGTTCTTGCGGTAGCGTTCGTTTTGCTCCTTGGCGTGTCCTTTCAGGGACTTCCATTCTTTTTCGATGCCCTCGGCTTCTACATAGCCCAGCGGCACCTGTGTTTTGTCCTCGGCGAAGAGGAAATCCGGCCGGCCAATGGATTTCTCATGTTGGTCGCCCTTGGCGGCTGAGATTTCATGGAGTAATTTGCCCGGTCTGCCCATCTGTGCCTGCGCCTTGCTGAGAAAATCCGCGAGGGCAGGTCGTAATGCCAACTCGTGCTGAGCTTGTTCATGCGTGAGCACGTTTGCGAGCTCCTGGAGGTAGGCTTGGCAGAGGTCAGCGAAGGAATCTGTTGTGGGCATGGCGTGTTTTATCACAAGGCCATGGCGCTAAGGGAAGTCTAAATGCCGCTCGGGTAAGTGGTGGGGGTGCTTGGGGGTGTTGGTGGGCAGTTAGGGCTTGTATTGGGATGATTTAGGGTTTTTAATGGTTCTTATGAAGATACTGCTACTATCTATTACTGCGAGTTTAACCCTAGCGACCGCCTTGCCGGCCGCGATCGTCGTCAATGGCGACTTTACTACTGTCGGGGGGAGCAGTGTGCAGCTCACGAATTCTATTTCGTATAGCGCGACCTCCAATGGCTCCATCACTATGATAATATTGGATGAATGGGTGGTGTACGATGGAGTTAACAATGGCGTTTTGATGGAAAATTTGAGTTATCAAATTGACGCCGGCCCCATTCAATTCACTTCGGACGCCGCCTTGTTTGATAATTTTGGGACTGACCTCTTAGCCTTATCGGCTAATGACGGCTATATTTCTTTTAATGGCATAACAATTAATAGTGGTCAGACGATTACCTTTCTACCAGGCACATACTTGAACACAACGACAGACCCCGGAATGAATCCTGCGCTCAATGGGCTTAGCTTTACCGGTGATTCAGTAATTGCAGGTCCGGTTGCCAATGCCCTGAGCGCCCCTACATCCGTGGGGGGCGTGGCGGTGATCCCTGAGCCTTCGACATACATGGCCATCGCCGGCTTTGCGGGGCTCGGGCTGTTCCTGTGGCGTCGCCGGGCCAAGGCGAAGGCGGCTTAGGGCGACAGGCACAGTTGTGCTACCTTGGATTTAGTGTGCTTGGTGGGGAGTTGTGCCTGACAATCTGGATGGAAGTGGTAGGTAGGTATGCGAACACGGAGATTCGCGTTCCGCCACGCTGCTGAACATTGGGCGTGGGGGTGTTATTGGGGGTATTCGACGGTGACGTCGTCGATGTAGAGGGGGCCGGTGGCGCCGTTGGTCAGGTAGAGGGCGATGGCACCCTTGGGGAGCCACTTGTCGTCGATGCCGGCGACGCGTTTGCCGTCCTTGGTGATGGTGGCGGGGGTGGTGGAGAAGTCGAAGACCCAGTGGGACCAGCCGGAGGTGCGGCCGACGCTGGGGTGTGGGGTGAACCAGGCGTTTTCAGCGGTGTTAAACCAGGCGAGGCGGTCGGCGCCGTTGAGGTAGGGGCGCCAGGCCTGGCGGAAGACGAACTTGTCGCCGAGGGCGGTTTCCACGCCCCAGCCGATGCCGTTGCCGCTCTTGGTGTTGCCGCCGGAGTCGTAGACCCAGAGGCTGATTTTGGCGGGGAGGTCGTCGCGCTTTTTCTCGCCGAATAGGAACTCGGCCTCGCGGGGGACCTTGAGGGACTTGTCGCCGGAGTGGGCGTGGTCGTAGGAGGTCTCCATGTCTTTGCCAGACCAGCGGTCGTTGAGCTTGCCCTCGAAGGACTCGGAGTAGCTCTGCCCGGGCTTCATGGCGGTGGACTCGGCGTCGTCGCGCTTCTCGCCCTGGACGATGAAGACGGGCTCGGTGCGGACGTCGCCATTAAAGGTCCAGCGGACGGTATATTGGCCGGGGTTGGGCTTGCCCTTGCCCTCGATGGAGCCGTCCCAGAGGGGGGAGTCGAACTGGCCGCCGTCGTTGTGGGTGTTCTCGTAAATGGTGCCGTAGACGGTTTTCGCGTCTTTGTCCATGAGCTCGATCTTGAGGTCGCCCGCGGTGCGCGTCTTGGTGGCCAGTTGCACGCGGTCGTCGTTGATGAGCTCGATCTTGTTGGGGATGATGACCGTCATCGAAAGATTTTCCCCGTCTTTGAGCGGGACGTCGGTGATGTCGCCGGGGGCGGGCTGGCGATAGAGCCAGCCAGGGCCTTCGTCTTTGAGGACTTTGTTATAATAATCGCGGGTAATCTGGCCGCGGTCGCCTTTGCCACTGGGGAGGGTCTTGGTTTCGTAGGTTTGCTTGACCCAGTCGTTGAAGCGGGTGAGGGAAGGCCAGATGGTGCCGGCCGTGCCGCCCTCGGCGTTAACCCAGCCCTTCTTGCCCATCCATTCGTTGGTGCGGCCGATGCGGTCGATGTCCTCCTCGGTGAAGACGATGCCGGTGTCGTAGGCTTCGACGAACATTTTTGCCTCACCGGCCTGGTAGCCAGCGCGCTGATGGTGGACGCTGACCCAACTGCGCGGGGCCTGGCCCTCGATGTCGTAGGGGCCGTGGGGCATCCAGAAATTCCAGACGTAGCGGTCGTCGTCCTTGTAGTAGCGGAACATGCTTTTGGCGCGTCCGAAAACGGCTTTGGCGCGCTCCTTGTATTCTTCCTTGCCCGTGATGCGATAAAGCCTGAGCAAGCCGTGCGCGAGGTCGTAGTGTTTGTTGAGGTTGTTGGAGATAACGCGGCCGGGAAACTCTTCCCACTCGCCGTCGGAGAGGCGGACCATCTTGGAATAGGTCGGGTAGCTGACCCAGCCTGCAGCATCGGTGTAGTATTGGCCGCGGTGGTTGAACTTTTCCCATAGGACGGTTTCGGCGAGCTGGACGTATTCGTTGGCCTTGGCACCGTATTTGGATTTGAGGGCGGGGTCCTTGAGAACGGTCTCCGCCCAGCCGAGTATGTCTACCATAACGACGGAGTCGCCGACGACGGTGTCGGTGTGATGCGTGAGGCCCTTCTTTTTCTCCTGTCCGATCTCGGGACCGATCCAGCCGGGGTAGCCGTCGGGGTCTTTTTGCATCTTGCTGATGGCGTAGTCGAAAAATTCTTCGCCTGCGTCAATCCACTGCGGGTCGCCGTATGCCTTGTAACCTTCGACCCACAGATCTCCGTTAAAGTGGACGAACCAGCAGAACTGTTCACCGTAGCCGACGTTTTGGCTCTTTAGATAGTTCAGGGCACCATCGAGATTCTTCTGGGCGTCAGGGGCGGCGCTAAGACCAGTGAACGATAGGATAAGGAGAACGAGGAAGGGGGTCAGTTTCTTCATGGGATACGTGCGTTATAAAACACGTTAGCCTGGGGGATTCGCCGGGAATTTCAAGCCCCATTCTTAATGTGTGCTGCCATGCGGTGATTTTACTATGCGTTGTGCTTGCATTTTGCATTATGCAAGGGAATCTGGTTATTATTACTTGTAAAAAATGAAACAGCCTAGTAATTATTTGATTAATATTAATGCTAGCTTAATCAACCGATCATTTTTGCGTAATTGATATTTAGCTATTAATAACCGCAAAAGATGTTAGTGAATAAATTGTCTTAAATTTAGTTATATTTGTTACTTTAATTGAGCTAAATAGTCAATTTATTAAAACCCGTATTTTTGCTGGAATTGGCAAGTTGTTATATGAACGTTGGCGCGAGATTATAGGGTCAATCGTTCAAATGATGGAATTTTATAAGCATCGCCAGATATTCCAGTCAGAAGGAATACTAGAGTCTGTTACCTATGAATTAGATGCAGATTATCGTCGTTTCCATTTTCAGCCAGATGGGTCGGCTTATGTTAATTGTTTCCAAGGTATTAAGACGCTAGATGATTGGGTCTCGCGAATCATGCCTTCGGATCAGCAAGGTTATATGGCGAACCTGGATCAGGCTGATAAACTGATCCATCTTCTTTCGGCATATCGTATTCGCTTAGAGACAGTTGAGCCTCTTTGGGTGCTGGACTATTCGCAAATTAGCAAGGGCGATGATTTAATGACGCGCGGCGTTATCTGGATCGCCGAGGGCATTGACGAAGTTGCTCAGTTGATTAAACGGTACGTTATTTGATTGCGATTGGGTGATGCCAGAACACTGCGTGCTGGCGATCGCTGATTGCGAATTCAGTCATTGAACGTTACTCCTCCGGTGCCAGTTTGCCGCACTCGGATACGAATTCAGCAAAAACCTGCTCGAATCCTTTAAAGTCACCCTCGTGCACGAGATTATGTAGGGTTTCGGTCAAGTGGATCAGGTGGTCGTCCTGTGTTAGCCGGATCAGCGGTGCCATGTCGTGGAGGAGCAATCGGGCGCTCTCAAGGTCGTTGGACTGCATGGCTTTGGTCAATTTCTCGCAATAACTCTGAAGGCTCTCGTGTAATTCTTTTTGAAGATCTTTGAGCCTGTTGGCGTCATCCCCGGCAATGTATTTCATGAGCGATACCTTATCCTTCTTCGCTTTCGTCAGGCTAGGTAAGGCTGATTGGGTTTTAGCCTGGATGGCATTGGTGAGCTCTTCCGGTGTAAATGGTTTGGGGACGAAACCGGTGATGCCGGCCTTGATCATTTCCTCCCGGTCAAAGTCGGCAACATAGGCGCTCATCGCGATCAGCGGTGTTTCTGCTTTTTCAGCGGCATCGCGAACCATGCGTGCGAATTCAATACCGCTGGCTCCGGGCAGGTTGATATCCACCAGCACGAAGTCCCAGTTGTGCTTGACGAATTCCTTGATGCCTTCTTCGGCAGAGCTCGCCAGCGTCACTTTTACGGATTCGCGTTTGAGTAGTCCTTCGACCACGATTTGGTTATATGACTCATCTTCAATAACCAAAGCCTGCAAACCCTTCAGGCTTTCTGCGCAACTGGAGTCGTCCCCGTTCTCGGGTGAGGTGCTCTGGTCGGCAAAGGGTAACTGAAGGCGCAGAGTGAAGCGCGCCCCATTGTCGTATTGGGTATCTAGCTCCAAGGCTCCGTCGAGCAGCTTGGCCAGGCGATCCGCGATGGATAGGCCCAAGCCGATGCCTTTGATTTGCGAATTGGTATTCGCGCCCCGATTGAATTGCTCAAAGATGCGCTTTTGGTCTTCCGGGCGAATGCCATTGCCGGTGTCTTCGATTTCGAAATACAGCTCGGTTTTGTTGTGGCTCTTATCGTGTTGGGTAAAGGCACGAACGGTGACGCTGCCTTCGCCGGTAAACTTGATGGCGTTGGAGGTTAGATTGTAGAGGATTTGCCGTAGCTTACCCACGTCTCCATAAAGTTCGGGGCAACTTTCAAAGCGTTTTTCAACGATTAGCTCGATGCCTTTGTCTAGTGCGAGGCGCTGGTGTAGTGATTCGAGCTCGTCCAAGAGCGTCTCCAGGGAAAAGGTCGTCTTTTGCAGGCGGACCTGTCCATTCTCGATTGCGGCAAAATCCAATAAGCCATCAAGCAGCACCTTCAGGTGCTCTGATGTACTGAGCAGGTGGGTGAGTCGCCGCTTTTCGGCTGGCCGGCCATCTTCGAGCAGTAGATGCGCCAGGCCCACGATCCCATTCATGGGGTTGCGAATCTCATGGCTGACATTTGCCAGGAAGCGGTTTTTTGCGGTATTGGCCTGGGCGAGCCTGACGTTGGTTTTTTCCAATTCGACGGTCCGGTTGCGGACGGCTTCTTCCAGCATCACATTGGCTCGTTGCAGGCTGCGGGTGCGGAAATAAACCAGCAAGTAGGCCAAGGCAATCGCACCAAGTAGATAAAGAATAAACGCGCCCCAAGTGCGATACCAAGGGGGGAGGATGCGGAATGAATGACTCGCGATAGAGGGCAGGGGAACGCCATCGAGTAGGGCCTGGACCTGGAATGCATACTCGCCCTCGGCCAAGTTTGTGAACTCTTTGAAGGTGTTGGTCGTCGCTTGGCTCCAGTCGTCACTTTGGCCCGCCATGCGTGTGCGATAGGAAACCTCCTTGGCACCGTAGTATGGTAGCGCAAAGTTAAATGTGGCCAGCTTTACCGGGAATTTAAATTCGTTGCGAGTGCCGGTGCTTTGCCCAGCGATTTCGGAGTCGGTGATGATGGGAGCGCGTTCTGAATAGTCTGGTTTGCTACCCACGCTCCTTTCGCGCACGATCCCACCACTGCCGCCAAACCAAGCAACCGAAGTATCTTCATCGACAAGTAGGCTGTGGATTTCGTTGAGCTCTTTCAAGCCTTCCACGGGTATGCGGCTCACTAATGGTCGGAGGGAGTCTTCCGACCAGTTCACTTGAGCAAACTGATAGCCTTTGTCCTCTAGGTAGCTGATCCACAGCTTCGAATCTGAGCTTTGGTAAAAATTGACGGCATACGGATTGGCCCCATATGTTTTGGGGCTGCCCGGGACGCGTTGCCAGTCGTCGCTGTTGTTGGCCCGGTAATGGAGGCCAGAATTAGTCAGGAGTACAACGCCGCGCGCAAGCTTGATGAAGTAGCCCCATGATTGCGCATTCGTGAGGCTGTCCAGAAAGCTATCCAGTAATACAGGCTCATCGGAGAAGAACGCCTCTTGGCTTACTCTCAGCACGCCGTTGGCCACTGAGCCCAGATAGACCTCATCTTCAAAGTTAACAATCGTCCAGAGCGGGCCCGGGGCATCGATTGATTTACGGACCAGCAGCTCTTGGCCTTGCCATTGGCAAATATGCAACTGGCGCCGTTGTGTGGCCAGGATATACTCCTGATCGTTATGGGTGATAGTGGTGGCATAGATGCCTTCATGGCCAAGGGAGAGAACCGTCTTTAGCTGATTTTCGGTAAGGAGACCGAAGCCGTCATTCTCTGCAATCAATGGACCGCGAGATGTCTTGGCGATGTGCCAAATACCCGAGTTCTCCTCGCCCAAGAGCTTCCATGAGCCATTAAGGTTATTTTCGGTAGGTGGTTCGAATTCCATGCACCCATTTGCCGTGCCAGCCAGAAGCCGGTTATCCTGTTGTTCCAGGCTGTAAACAATATTCGTGGCCAGGCCGTTGCGTTCATTCAAAATGGTGTAAGGCGAAAGCAGGTCGAGCAGGCTAAGACCGATCTCATGCGCAATCCAAATCGAGCCGTCCATATCCTGAAACATGTTGATGACGAAGTTACTGAGCAGGCCGTCTTCCTCGGTAATTTGGCCTAAAGATTCGCCATCGGGAGAGATTAGCAAGACGCCTGATTGGTGGGTTGCGATGAGTATCCTGCCGTCGTCTAATTGTAGCGATTTATAGCAGTTCGTTCCGTTTAGCAGCTCTTGCAGCTCGTGATTCCAAGGGACGAGAGCGTCGTCCTTTAGCTCTAGCAAGCCGTTCCGAAATGTTGCAAAAATGTGTGTGCCTTGTGCGGAGATGAATTCAGAGTGGACCCTGGCAACGTCTGCTTTGCCCCCGGTAATGGTTACCATTTCTTCGCCGGGTTTTAAGATATGTAAGCCGATTTCATTTTGGCTGATGTAGAGCGCTTGCTGATCAGTTGCACTGGTCAGGCGGTTCGTGTTTGGCAGGTTGTGACGTGTGAGGTTTTTGCCATCATATTCGATGATGCTGCCTTGGGCGGTGCCATAGATGGTATTGCCTATTTTGGTGATGTTCCAAATCTCACCTAAGTCCTGGTGGATTTCCTCTGCCACCGGGACGTATTTCGACATTACTCCGGATTGTAACTCGACATATCCCATCGCATTAACACCTGACACCCAGATACGATTTTCAGAATCATAGAATAAGTCGAAAATGCTGAAAGGCAGAGGAAATAAGCGCCAATTGACACCATCATACTGCAGTATTCCTGCGTCGTTTCCGGTGTAAATTCGGCCTTCGCGGTCTTGGGTGAAGGCCCAGTTGTGCCCTTTGGCCAAGTATTCGTTGGGCGTGTAAGTTTTGATGGGAGGAGAGCCGATTAGCTCAGCTTCTACACAGACTACAGAATAGAATAATATTAAAGCGAACCACCCAAATTTGAGGGGTTTGAATACTTGGAGTATTTTCAAGTTTTCGATTATGCTAAGTTGTGATCTCAAAACGGGATTACTTCGTTAATATCAAGTAACTAAGGAATCATGAAAAAAGCAATAGTATCCATTATCTCAACGATTACTTACAACGTTGGGCTCCGCTCTCAGTCTTCGATGGATAAAATGCAAACGAAGGCTTGGCCCTCATACCCCTGCGAAGTTTAGTCATCAAAAATCTCCCCAATACTAATCACTACTTTTTTGCGTGTCGCTTTCCTGTCGGAAGCGGCACGCTTATTGTTTAATACTATGAACATGAACTTAGCCCCGATCAAATATCGGGATGTCATGTCCAAGGATGGAGGGCCGATCAAATCAATGGAGGTCGGCATTGAGGTAATTTTGGGACGGGAGCAATATTCCGCAGCCGGTTTCCTGCGGGATGAGTTGCGTATCGATCAGCCGTATCCGGATGGTGTTGGTTCCGCATCCGATCCGACGACTGCCAGGTTTCGCGCCGTCTCTGAAGCCCTGGAAAGGTGGGCGTTTCGTGAGTGTAAGTTAAATAACGTCAGCGAATACGGCTTTGACTATGATCCGACCTCAAATGGAATGGGCGCATTTCCAGGTTTGTTCGACAAGGGTGCCCGGCAGTCGGCCGAGCGTGAGGCAATTGAGCGCCATATTTTGATCCTGTGGTGGGAGGGGCATCTTGACTACACTGCATTGGGCGATCCATACCCAGGGATTCGCGCTATCCAATTGGAGAATCCTATCAGCGACCATGTGGTGGTACTGCTCTGGCAATTCGTGGAGGAGCGATTTTATACTTACGGTTTCGGGTTAGCGAATAAAGAGGGGGATGCCTGTTGGCGCGCAGCGGTGGAAATGCACCGCATGGCGAACATCATTAAAGAACACTATCAAAAGCATGAGTCCATTGATCTCGAATATGTCCAGCAGTCGCAGCATTTGTTTGAAAAGCGGGCATTGTTCTACTCGCGTCCGGATGGGTTCACTGAATTAATCAAGCGCATGGAGAGCCGTCCGGCTGGAAAATGGTCCACCAAGCCCAAAGTCCTGATTGATCGTAAGGTTAAGGGGCCTTGGGATCAATACGTAACCGTTTGGCGCGTGGTCTACGAGCAGCCGAACCGTGAATTCGCGAGCGACAGAGCCGACTATTTCTTTTGGTAATTGGGTCCGCTTGCCGTTAGAACTTTTTACTGATCGATCCGTAGATGAAGCGGTTTTGAATCGAGTAGAGTGACGTGTCGTAGCCGTCGGCAAACGCACCGGCGGCAAATGGGGGGCTGCTGTTAAAGACATTATCTACCCCTATGGCAACGGTGCTTCCGTTGAGAAGGGCACTGCCGCTATCCTTGAACTCATAGGTTGCTACCAAGTTGAGTGTTGCGTAATCGGACACCCGTCGCGGCTGGTTACCGGCGGTAAAGCTTGAGTCATCGTTGTAGGAGCCGATGTATTGCACCGTAGCGCCAAGGGAAGCGTCATAAACAAAGAAAAACAGCGTGTATAGACCGCGCCACTTTGGGATCGCGCCCGGGCTCAGATTATTGGAGCGCTTGTCAATATAGTTGCCAGCGAAGTCGATGTTTCCCACGCCAGGCACGACCGCTTCGTACGAAATAACTTGGTTCACGCTCAGCGTGGTGACCATGCTTACTGCGGTGCTCAATGGGCGTTCATACTCGATGGTGTAGTCCATGCCTTGGGTGGTCAGGCTGGAGGCATTGAAAAATTTGGAGTTAACCAGAGCCACGGTTCCGTCCGGCCGACGAATGACATTGGAGGGATCGTTATCGAGGGTGAATTGTGCGCCATTGGCGATAGCATCGTCTACATTTACATAGTAGTAGGTGGCGCGAAGCGTGAGGCCGGGCACAGGTTCCGGTTGCCATTCGGCGGAGGCATTCCAGCTCTGCGAGGTCTCCGGGTCTAGGTTGGGATTGCCTCGGACCAGTGTTGGGATTGGTGTGCCGGGAGGAGTGGCACCGGTTGGGTCCACCAAAATAGGAAAGTCGAAAACATCGCTGGCGTAGGATTCAAACAAGGTGGGGGCACGGAAACCAGTGCTGTAGGAACCGCGTAGCGTGACACTCTCAATCGGCTTTAACTGAATGGCGGCCTCCCAGGAAAAGTTGTCGTAGCGGTTATTGGCCTGCAGGTTGGTGATGGGATCGTCGCCCTGATCGGAGAAATTTTCGTAGCGCAGCCCGATGCTGAGGTCCAACTGGTGGATGCCAGTAATCTTCTGCTCGCTGGAAATGAGCGGAATGCGGTTTTCATTAAACAAGGCAAAGACTTCGCGCTTTCCGGAAAACGGGCTGGCGTATCCCGTTCCCCCCAGGTTTTGCCGGGTTCCCCAGATCGGGTCCGGGGTGGCGTCAATGCTTTCATAACGTATCTCTGCCCCGACGGCGCTGGTGAGACTGCCTGCCGGAAGTTTAAAGACTTCACCGGAAACGGTGGCGTCATAGGAAAACAGATTCTCGTAGAACTCGTCTCGAGCCTTAATTGAAGCGGCGTTCAGCGCAGTGGCGTTATCAAAGGCAATGCCACCATTCACACCCGTGACGGATCGCGCATAGGGGTTGAAGAGCCCGCTATTGATATGGGGGATGAGTAGCCTGGCGTCGGAGATACCGCTGATGTTGGCTTTAAAATCGGTTTGAGTATAGAGTAACGCGCTGTCCCATTCCCAGCGATCGTCGACAATCCCGCGTGCGCCACCCACTACGCGAAAGGCGTTTCGCGTGAACTGCGTCAGGAGGTTACCTTCTTCAAAATTGCGGTAGCTAACATCAAGCACATCCGTCGGTGCCACGGGCGTATGTGGGCTAGCGCGAACCGCTGTGAGCAGCCCAGGGGCATTCGATGCGCTCCAGGGGGCCGGTGCCAGGCCGTTGTCTTGATTGCTGTATGCGTAGAGGAAGTCGCCATAGAGCGTTATCTGTTCTGACAACTCGTGCTCTAGCGCGGCGTATCCATTGGCAATCTCCAACGCGGGAATGACCGGCGCATACTGGTTGTAGTTAAATGCGTCGGTGCTCTGATTGTAGGGGACGTAGCTTGCACCGGATGTGGGAAAATCGACGCCGGGTGCGAGGACGCTCTGAACCGGATTTCCGCCAACGCGAAGATTTGCGCGCCCGGAGAAAGTGCTGCTGCCGCGATTGGTGCCCCCACGGGAGCGGAAATCGGTCGTGGAAGAGAGGCTCCGGTCTCTGGCCCAGATGACCTGCTGATCGTAAAAGCTTCCCAGGAGGGTAAGGTGTGTGTCTTCGTCGAGGTAGAAGCCACCGGTGAGCGAATACTGTTGGGTTTGGCCACCGCCGGATGTGGTATCGCCGTAAAGGCCGGACACCTGCACTCCTTCAAAACGTCGTATCAGGTCCACATTGATCGCGCCGGCTATGGCGTCAGAGCCATACGTGGTGCTCGCCGATTCGGGGAGGATTTCCATACCGGCAATCGCAGCCTGTGGTATCAAGTTGTAGTTGGCGAAGCCGCCAGGCTGCAGGTTGAAGGCGCTGTTGCCACCAGCGCGCCGTCCGTTGATCAAGTTTAATGTGCGGAGCGTGCCGAGGCCATGAATGTTGGGCGAGGCCGATCCGGTGCCGCCATTGCTGTCATTTTCAGTATTCATGGCACCGAACATCATCGGTTGGAGGCGCAAGGCTTCGATGGGACGTTGAACTCCCATCAACTCTATGTCTTCAGGGGATAGAAATGTAATCGGCTCTTTAGTGTCGACTTGATGAGGGGTAAAAAGAGACCCAAACATGTATACTGGCTCAAGTGTATCGACTTCGGTTGAATCACTGTAGTCGGGGGATTCTTCCTGCCCTTGTAGCCCTGAATGCCCCACAACGAGAGGCAGCAGTGCTGAAATACGGATTAGCAGGTTAAAATTTTTAATCATTGCAGTAACGAGAAAAAATAGCGCTCTTTCTTGTAACCGTCTAAGGTTAACACCATATTAAGCGCATATGAGAGTTGTCGTTGTTGAGGACCAGAGTTTATTCCGCCAGTTGATCGTTAAGATGTGCAGCGAAAAATATGAGGTCGTGGGGGAGGCTGGAAGTGGTCAGGAAGCATTGGACGTATGCCGTGCGACTCAACCTGAAATTCTGTTGTTGGATATTCGGATTCCTGAGCCGGATGGGATATCGGTTGCGGAAACTTTAATTGAGGAGCAGTCATCATTAAGGGTTTTAGCCCTATCTGCCAAGCTGGATAGTGTAACAGTTTTTCGATTGTTGAAATCCGGCGTGCACGGATACGTCAATAAGTTCAATGATGAGCTGGAAACTGTCATGGATGCGTTGGATGCGATTTCTCGCGGCGAACCGTATTTCTCGGAGTCCTTCTCGCAAGTCAGGGATGAGATACGCAAGAATCCCTTAGCGTTTCACAAAATATTAAGCAACAAGGAACTGGAGCTGCTGCCATTATTTTCGAAGGGCTTGGACGACTCTACCATCGGTGTGATGATCAATCTAAGTGATAAGACGGTGCGCTGGCATCGGCGTAACATCATGAAAAAACTTGAGCTGCACGCCACTACCGAGCTCATGCGCTATGGTATTGCTCAAGGGTTTTGGGACATCGACGAGAGCGCCCAAATTGATAATTAATCCAGCTTGCGGCGAAGCGCCTTCTTTTCGCCTTGTTGCTTTTTCTTCTCGATCCGGCGCTTCTGCGAGCCGCGGGTTGGCTTGGTCGGGCGACGCTTTTTTTCGACCTTCATTGCGTCCATGATGAATAACCGCAGTCGCTCCAGCGCCAGATGCCGATTCGCTTCCTGTGAGCGTGAGTCCTGTACTTTGATGACGACCTTGCCGCCATCGGTAATGCGGTAGTCATTCAGCTTGAGCAGCCGCTCCTTGTAATAGTCGGGCAGGGAGGACGCCTTTATGTCGAAAAACAGCTGCACTGCCGTCGAGGTTTTATTAACGTGCTGCCCACCGGGACCCTGCGCACGCACCATGTTCCACTGGATTTCGTGCGCGGGGATCGTGACTCTGGCGGACAGTTTTAGCATTGCTCAGGATAACTTACGGCAGTCGAGAACACCGACGCTGGCAACCCTTCTTTATTAATTTGATTTCCCGTTGGTTGTCCTTGCATGCCATCGCACACGTATTCTGGAGCGTTATCACTGCCGGTAACAATGACCTGATTGCTGGAAATTCCAGCCGACGCCATCCATTGTCAGTTCATCTCATCCGCCGAGATTGAGAAGCTATCCAGCTCAAAGCCTACAGCGTAAAACCTACAGTCTATATCCATTGGTTGATGCCACCGGCGAGAACTTAAGCAGCTCAAATTAGCCAGTGCTTTCAATTTCACAATGGCCTTGAACTGCGGCCTGTGTTTTATATAAAGAACAATAAATTTCAAATATAGAACATGAGTGTAGCAGTAGATAGCTCGATAAAGCCGGATTCGGCTCCGGCCTTAACCCGAGGCTTGGACTTACTGGCAATACTGGCCAGTGATGGGCGCTGCTCATTGGAGTTGTTGGCCAAGAAAACTTCATGGCCGAAGTCGTCGATCTTGCGCTATTTGCAGGCGTTGGAGGCGTATGGGGCCGTGAGCCGCAGTGAGGATTCCAAGCTCTGGCAGGCGCGGCAGAAGCTTTGTCCGATCGTGCCGGATGCGTCGGAGGTATTGGAGCGCGCAAGAACCCGCTTACCGAAGTTGGCGAACGATGTGAACTGCTGCGTGGAGCTCTACCGCCTGGAGCGAAACACACTGGTGCTGAGTGACCGTGCTGAGCCGGAAAACGAACTGGTCTCGCTGCGCGCCCGTATTGGCTTTGAGCGGAATTTGCAGGAACTCGACGCGACGTCGTTGATCTTCTTTGCCTTTCAGGAAACGACCGTGCCCAGCAGTGGGTCGTGGGTCTGGAATGAAGGCCGCCAAAAGAAAGTCAGCGTGCGCACCGCACAACAGCGCATCGCGGAAGTGCGGGAAAGCGGTTGGGCTCTGGACAATGATTTTAACGAATATGGCTACCGGCGCTTTGCTTACCCGATTCTCGATGGCGACACACTTGTTGGCGTGCTTGCAATTGCTCAACGACTCACACCGTTGGCCGAGCGGGAAAAGCCCCACCTGATCAAAACCCTAAAATCTAACCCGATCCCATGAACATTCTCTACATCGATATCGACTCGTTGCGGCCCGACCATCTCGGCTGCTATGGCTACCTTCGCAAGACCAGCCCGAATCTCGACGCCATTGCCGCAGAGGGCGTGCGCTTCACCAACTGCTATGCACCGGATGCGCCCTGCCTGCCTAGCCGCACTGCGATGACGACAGGGCGCTTTGGCATTCATACGGGGGTGATCAATCACGGAGGCGTCGCGTCACAGCCATTCATATGGGGCGAGGATCGTCAGTTCTCGTGCAACATGACGCAGCCAAACTGGGCCAGTCAATTTCAGAACAAGGGCTACCACACGGTGGCGTTCAGTCCGTTTGCACAGCGGCATGGCGCGTGGCATTGGTACGCAGGGTTCATGGAAATTCATAACACCGGCGGCGGAGGCCAAGAGACGGCGGATGTCATCGCGCCACAGGTCACTGATTGGATTGAGCGCAATGCCGCTCAATCCAACAAGGGCGATAAACCGTTCTTCATGTGGCTCAATGTTTGGGACCCGCATACGCCGTACCGAACGCCGGTGGACTTCGGTAATCCGTTTGCGAATGAGCCGTTGCCCGCTTGGTATGATGAAGAGGTGCGCCAGAAACATTGGCTACAGGCCGGGCCGCACTCCGCGCAAGAGGTGAACGATTATTTCCCAAAACCGAAATGGATGTATAATGGGCGTGACGCGGTTGCACTGCGTCAGCCGGACTCGATTAAAAGCATGAAGGAGGCGCGCGCGATGTTCGACGGTTATGACTGCGGCGTGGCCTACGCCGACCGCTATGTTTGCCAGATTATTCAGTCACTGAAGGAGCAGGGGCTTTATGATAACACGGCGATCATTATCTCCGCCGATCACGGGGAAAACCTTGGCGAGCTGAACGTGTATGGTGACCACCAAACCGCCGATCAGTTTACCTGCAATATACCGATGATTGTGCGCTGGCCAGGCGTTACGGACAGCCGTGCAGGCGAGTCCGATGATCGCCTGATGTATTCTATCGACATGGCCGCGACCTCGCTGGAGCTTGCCGGTATGGAAGTGCCTGAGGAGTGGGATGGACAAGGCTTCTCGCAGAATTTAAACAGCCCCAACAAGGCGCACCGTGAAAACCTGGTGGTCTCGCAGGCGGCTTGGTGCTGCCAGCGGGCGGCTCGTTGGGACGACTATATCTGTATCGAGACGTATCACGACTCTTGGCATGACTATCCGGACCTGATGCTCTTCGATCTGGCCAATGATCCCCACGAGCAAAACAACCTCGCCGACTCGCAACCGGAGTTGGTCGAAAAGGGCAAGGCCATGATCGCGCAGTGGAAGGAAGAGATGATGAACAAGTCCCGCTTCGATATCGACCCGCTGGACACCGTGCTTAGCGAAGGCGGATCGTTGCACTCAAAGACCGACCCCGTAGCCTATCTACAGCGGTTGCGTGATACCGGTCGTGCCGAAGCCGCTGACCGCCTTGCCGCGAAGCATGGCGTGGTGGAGCCAGGCACATAAACTCTGCAAGACAAAGTAACTTTGCCCAACAAAGCGCCCGGGTGAATGGCCCGGGCGCTTTGGTGTTTATTTAAAAAGTTGGACTACGCTTCAGCCGCCTTGGCGAGCGCTTCCTTCACTTGTTGGGTGATGCCGGACCAATCCTTGTTGGCGATTTGATCCTTCGTCGCGAGCCAGGAACCGCCGATGGCGAAAACTTCCTTCATCGATAAATACTCCAGCATGTTGTCCAAAGACACGCCGCCCGTGGGGCAGAACTTGATGCCGAGGTTTCCATAAGGAGCGGACATCGCCTTGAGCAGCTTGGGGCCGCCCGCTGCGCCTGCCGGGAAGAACTTCAGCCGCTCACAGCCCGCCTTGTAGGCCGCTTGAATGTCCGACGGCGTCATGACGCCTGGGATGAACGGGACGTTCTTGCCCTTGAAGTATGCGATGGTGTCGGGGTCGGTGCCTGGTGCCAGGCCAAACTTGCTGCCCGCGTTGATCGCGCGTTGGGCCTGTTCGTGAGTGACTACGGTGCCGGCGCCAACGAGCATTTCCGGAAACTTGTTCGCAATGCGCTCAATGGCGTCTGCTGCCGCCGCAGTGCGGAAAGTGACCTCGATAATGTTCAGGCCGCCTTTGAGCAGAGCATCAGCAAGCGGTTCAGCGTCGTCAGCGTGATCGATGACGATGACCGGAATGACAGGGAATTGTTCTAGATTTACCATGGCTTTAATCTTTCCATATTAAAGACGTGGCATCGTCAAGGCGCCGTCAATCATGATTACCTGACCGGTCGAGTAGGGGAAGTCACCCTTGGCGAGCGAACCCACGGCCTTGCCGATGTCTTCCGGGAAACCCCAGCGCTTGGTAACGCAAAGGCCATCGCCGATGAGCTTATCATACTTATCAGTCACGCCACTAGTCATGTCGGTCTTGATGACGCCCGGGCGAATTTCGTAAACCGGAATGTCATACTCACCGAGACGGGCGGCAAAGAGCTGCGACATCATCGCGATGCCCGCCTTGGACACGCAATACTCACCGCGGTTGGTCGAAACAACGGTTGCCGAGATGGAGCCCACGTTGATGATCGTAAAGAACTCGTCCGGCGCGGCGGCCTTTTGCTCGATCATCCAGTTGGCCGCAGCTTGGCTCAGGAAGTAGGGACCCTTGACGTTGGTGCCGACGACGTAGTCGAAGCTTTCCTCGGTCGCTTCCAGGATATCCTTACGCTCCTTCGGCGCCACGCCCGCGTTGTTCACGAGGACGTTGAGCTTGCCGAAGCGTTCCTTGATCTTACCGAGCATCGCAGCGCGTGCATCGGCGGAACCGATGTCGCCCTGGCAGTAAAGCACCTCGGCACCGAGCGCCTTTAGTGCTTCGATCGGCTCAGAAACCGCGGACTCATCACGCATCCCATTGATGGCGACGTTGAACCCGAGTTCAGCAAGCTTGGCGGCGCAACCGAAGCCAATGCCTCGGCTGCCGCCAGTGATGAATGCTACAGGCTTGCTCATGACTAGGCCTTCAGTTCCGGCAGTTCCAACCAGCGACGCTCCTCGCTGCTCTTCAAACCATATTCAGCAAGCTGCACACCCTTGGCGCCTTCGAGCAGGTTCCAGCGGAACGGCTCGTCGAGCACCACGTGGCGTAGGAACATTTCCCACTGAATCTTGAAAGCGTTGTCGTAGGTTTCCTGTTCCGGAACTTTCTGCCAGCCGTCGAAGAAGTTGATCGGGTTTTCGATGTCGGGATTCCAGACCGGGCGTGGCGTGTTGCCATAGTGCTGGGTCCAAACGTCGCGCAGGCCGACGATCGCGCTGCCCTTGGTGCCGTCGATTTGCATGGTCAGCAGGTCGTCGCGGCGGACGCGAACATTCCAAGATGAGTTGAAGTGGCAGACGACGCCGTTTTCCAGCTCGAAGGTTGAGTAGGCGGAGTCGTCAGCGGTGCACTTGTAGGGCTTGCCTTCTTCGTCGATGCGCTCGGGGATGTGCGTTGCGGCGAGGCAGGACACTGCCTTTACCGGGCCAAAGAGGTTGTCGATGACGTAACGCCAATGGCAAAGCATGTCGATGATCATGCCGCCGCCGTCTTCCTTACGATAGTTCCAGGACGGGCGCTGGGGCGGCACGGTGTGGCCTTCGAAGACCCAGTAGCCGAACTCGCCGCGGACGGACATGATGTCGCCGAAGAAGCCGTTTTCCATGAGGCGCTTGGCCTTCACGAGGCCGGGCAGCCAGAGCTTATCTTGAACCACACCGTTCTTCACGCCGGCGTCGCGGCAAATTTCGTAAAGCTTGTGCGCGTCTTCGGTGGTGATGGCGGTCGGCTTTTCACAGTAAACGTGCTTGCCTGCGGCAGCGGCCTGCTTGACGGCGTCGAAGCGGCGCAGCGTGCTTTGGGCGTCGAAGTAGATCGGGTAGGCCGGATCATTCATGACGCTGTCCAAGTCTGTTGTGTACTTGGTGACCGAGGTCTTCTCAATGAGCGTCTTGAGCTTTACTTCATTGCGGCCGACAAGGATCGGATCGGGCATGATGACTTCGGTCGGGGAGACCTTAACGCCGCCTTGCTTGATGATCGCGTCGATGGAACGAAGCAGATGCTGGTTGGTGCCCATGCGTCCGGTGACGCCGTTCATGATGATGCCGATGGTGTGTGTTTTCATTTTAAGTTCGAATGTTTGGAGGTTGGAAGTTGGAAGGTTTAGACGTGGGTTTTGTAAGCGCTGATGATTTTTTCGAGATACTCGTCTTGGTCAGTTGCCCAGTGGCGGGTGGAGAAGACTTCGACTTCGATCGGGCCGTCGAAACCTGCGGCTTCAACAAGCTCGCGGATGCCACGGTTATTTATGCAGCCTTCGCCCATCAGGCCACGGTCGTTGAGCATGTCGGCGGTGGGGGTCATCCAGTCGCATACGTGGAACCCTATAATGCGCTTGCCCGCGCGCTTGATTTCCTGCTCGAGCTGCGGGTCCCACCAGATGTGGTAAACGTCGGCCGCGATGCCTACCCACTCGTCGCCGAGTTGGTCGATCATGTCATTGCACTGGCCGATGGTGTTGACTGCGCTGCGGCAGTCGGCATACATCGGGTGCAGGGGCTCGATGGAAAGCTTCACGCCGACCTTGCTTGCGTGGTCGATCAGCGAGCCAATGCCTTCGGTGATCTGCTTGCGGTTCTCGGTGATGCTCAGTTCGGGCTTGGCGCCGCAGACCAGCACGACTTGTGGCGCGCCCACGGCGGCAGCTTCGTCGAGTGCCTTGATGTTGTCATCGTAGGCAGCCTGCTTTTCGGCGGCGTTGAGATACGGATAAAAGCCGCTGCGAACGAGCGACACCGCCTTGAGGCCGTGGTCGTCGAGCATTTGTTTGGACTCGGCCAGTGGGCGGCCGTCGAGCCATTGGCGCCAGAGGCCGACGCCGGGCACGCCGGCGGCGGAATACTTGGCGCAAGCCGTGGGGAGGTCCCAGGGCTTGGTGGTCATCGTGTGGATGGCAAGTCGGTCGAGGTTGTCCATGAAAGTTGCGAGTTATGAGTTACGAGTTCGCGAGCGTGGGGAATTAAGCGTCGGCGACGAGTTGCTTGAGGATCTTGGCGTCGTCGCGGAATTGGTCGGGCGTGTCGCCGGCGACGAATTCCGTGATGATGTAGCGGTCGCCTTCGGCCTGCTTGATGAGCTTCAGGTATTCGGTCCACGGGGCGATGCCGTCAGCGAGCGGCAGCTTGTCACTCCAGCCGCCGGGGCCCCAGTGGAAGCAATGGACGTGGGCGAGATGAGGCAGGGCGGCTTTGAGCTGGACGAGGTCGTCTTCCAACGTGCCGCCGGAGCGCGGCTGCCAGTAAAGCTTCAGCTCGGGCAGGCCAACTTCGGCGAGGAGCTGATGCGCGGAAGCCTGCGTGTCGGTCAAAGTGCCGCCGTGGTATTCGAGGCCAATGGTGATGCCCGCCGCTCTTGCCGCAGTGACGGCCTTGCGCAGCGATTCGGCCACCTCGGCGCGGTAAGACGCGTCGGCGTCATTGGAGCCCTTGCGGCCAGCCCAAACGCGAACCACCGTAGCGCCCAATGCTTGCGCGGTGGCGAGGTCGCCATCGAAGTCACCAGCTTCGATATCGCAACGGTAATACGAACCATACGACTGGCAGTCGATGCCAGCAGCGTCGCACTTGGATTTGATTTCGTGGGCGACTTCGATTTCGCCGGGCTTGGCGTGGACGTCGCCGCCCCATTCAATGCCGTCGATGCCACACTCTTTAACGAGCGCGATGATTTCATCGACGGACAGCGGACGGAAGGTGATGGAGGTTAGGCCGGTTTTTAACATAGGTTCGAAGGTTTGAATGTTAGAAGGTTCGAAGGTTTTTGCAGGGCTCTGGTTCTATACTTTCGAACCTTCACACCTCCGAACTTTCGAACGTTTTCCGCCTTAAGCGAAGAACGTATAATAAGGCTTTTCGTTAATCAGGCGCTGCAGGTAGACCGCGAGCTCCATCGCGTGGTAGTCGCCCCACATGGAGGACTCGCCACGGGCGGCCTTGCCGGCTTCGGGCTTGTGGTCCCAGCCGTTGGGCTCGTGGTAAATGGAGTGCAGGATGAGGCCGTGGTGCTTCGGATCGGTCGAGAGGTAAGGCTCGCTGAAGAGGCTGGACGCCATCTTGATGCCGGCCTTGGTGTATTTCTCGGCGCTAGTGGCGTCGCCCTTGGCTTCGAAGTATTTGCCGAGGCGGAACATGCCTTGTGCACTGATCGCGGCGGCGGAGCTGTCGACCGGCTCGTAGGCGTTGTAAGGATCGGCCGGGCGGTCCATGTAATCACCGAGCAAGTGCAGCTTCGGCGCGCCGGTGTCCCAGTAAGGAATGCCGCAGACCGGCGTGTTTTCGATGCAGTGGTCGGCGGTTGCGGTGGCGGCCTTGAGCATCATGCCTTCGATGGCTTCGCGGCCACCGAACTCGGCGAGCTCTTCGTCGGAGAATTCCTTGAGCAGCTCCAGCTCTTCGGCGAAGCCGACGATTGCCCAGGACTGACCACGGGTCCACGTGGAGAACCCGGTGTAACCCTGCTGGCTGTTGGGGCAGCGGTAGGCGCCGTCCTTGGTGTTGAAGATCGCTTCGTGCGTCGTGCGCCCGCGCTCGTCGTAGCTGTCGCGGCCTTCGCCGTAGAACACGCTGTACTTCGCGGTGGACTCTATGTGCTGGAGCGCGCGGTCGAGCAGGTTGATCGGCTTGTCGCCTTCGCCCATCAGCACATGGCCGAGGCGGTGCGCGACCATGAGGATGCGGCAACTGCGGATCGTGTCGACGAAGAGCGAGTGCGGTCCGTTGAACGAGTGGATGAAGCCGCCGCCCTGGCGATTGGTCCAACGGGCAGCCTGCACCGCGCCGGATACCTTAATCGCGAGCTCGTAGAAATTGCGCTCCCAAACATTCTCGGGGATGCGGCCTTCGAGCATGAGGCGGCGCAGATTACCGTAAGTCGACAGGTTGTTGAAGCCGTGGTCGTGCACGCCGATGTGGCTCACGTGGTTGGCCATCTTGTCGACGGTGCGCTTGCGGCCGGAGGCGAGGCTTTCCTCGTCGCCCGTGGCGTCAAAGTGGAGCACGGAAATGCCGTAGCGGAAACCTTCGGTCCACTCGGTCCAACCGCGGGTGGTGTATTTGCCTTCAACGGTGAAAACCGGCGAGCCCTTGGCGTCGTCGTATTCGGCGTCGATGGCATTGATCTTGGTCTTGGCCAAGTTGAAGAATTGATTGAGCTGCGGCTCGAGAGACTTGAGTTCGGGAGCGGATTTTAGGTCGATCATGGGATTTTAAATGTTCGAAAGGTTCGTAGGGTTCGAAAGTTCGTAAGGGTTCGAGGGTGGGGAGGTTGCGGGGGTGGTTTAGAAGCGGTGGGATTTGTTGAGGTGGATGATGGTGATCTCGCTGTCTTCGAGGATCTCGTAGGTGTGCTCGAGGGCGGCGTCGAATTTGAGCGCCTGGCCGGGCTCGAGGAGGTGCTTTTCGCGGGGGAGGTTGATCTGCATTTTGCCGGACTTGAGCCAGCAGATTTCAAAGTCGTCGCCGTGGGCCTCGGGCTTGGAGAGCTGGGCACCGGCCTTGGCCGTGGCGTGGTAGCACTGGATGCCCTTGAAGTCGACACGGTCGAAGTCGAATGGGCCGGAAATGTAGCTCTCCTGATCTTTTTTGGTGGCGGAGCAGGACTCGGCGAGGTTGAGCAGATCGGTCGCGGAGAGGCCAAACACCCGCGCGAGGCGGTAAAGGGTGTCGAGCTCGATCATGTTCTGGTTTCGCTCCAGTTTGGAAAGGCCGGCAATGGTGATGCCGCAGAGCTTGGAAACGTCCTCCAGCGTCATGCCGGCGCGCTTGCGCATATCGCGAACGACGGAGAAATCGAGGGTGGTTTCGTTGGAGGCCATGAGTAACGGGGTTGAGCGTATTAGAACAGGTTTTATTTATTTTTAAAGGCAAAAAATGCATAAATATTTATCTTTAGAGCAATACTAAGGCGCCGTGGCCGCGCCGACGGCCACCAATGGGCGGCGTGGGTGCTCTCGCTGTGCGGTGGCTCGAAACAACGGGCTTGCCGGCCGCGCAATGCGTGCAAAACCAGTCGGCAAGCAGCTTTCAGGGCGCGAAAATAGAGCTCTGCCAGTCAAAATTATGGCTCGTCCACTCGAATTTATTGCTCGTCCACTTGAATATATGGCTCGTCCATTCGTCTGAATTGCTCGTCTAGACGCCTGTATTGCAAGGAAAGTCAGATTTATGGCTCGGCCATTCAAATGTATGGCGCCAATAGTGGCATTGATGTGTCATTGGCGTGCAGTTTGAGTGATGCAGGCGCAAGAATGAGTCGTCGCAGCAAGACATGTTTAAGCGTGGGCGTTAGGGCCGAGCGCCAAGCCAGGTGTTTATGTGGGGCGGCCAACTGGCGGCAACGGACGGTTGAGGGCAACCGTCCCTACCAATTCGAGAATTATATTCAAGTTGGGTGGGTGACGCTTCGCGTCTTGCTTACGGGACGAAAAGTTAGGCAAACCGCATAGCAATGTACTTTGTAGCGGGAGAAATTTGTCTAAGTCCGCCACGCTTGCCGAATTCATTTCGAATCTGTCTTTAACCACTCGCCAGGTTCATGCAATCTGCCTGAATCTGCCCAAACCGTCTTTCAATCTGCCGCAAACCCTGTTCATTCCGGCTGAATGGCCCGCAATTCTGCCTCGATGATTGGGCATTGCTGCCTGCCTGCCTTGGATGAGGTGTCGGGGCACAAAAAATCCGCCAGGAAAGGCGGATGTTTCGGTGGAAAGGTTTCCTTCGTAGGGTGGGCGACTGCTTAACGTGCTTGCAGGCGGACTTTGCCCAGCTCGACCTTGCGCGATTCGTCCATGACGAACGTTACGTGCTTGAGCGGGACGTCCTCATCGGCCTGGACGAGGATGTTGGGCTTGTTTTCCTGGCGGGCGGCCTCGGTGAAGGCCGACTTGATCTCGTCTTCAGTGACGATTTCGTTGTTCAGGTAAAAGGTTCCTTCGGTGGTGATGCCAATGACGATCTGCTCAACTTCGCCGCTTTTGCCGGCGGTTTCCATTTTTGGCGGGGTGATGTTGAGCACGTTCATGTTGCGGAACTGCATCGTCATCAGGAAGAAGAAAATGAGCACGATCAACACGTCGATCAACGGCACGATGTTGATCTCGGCTTTGCGGCGTGGTCGGAGGCGTTTCATGGAAGGAAGAAAAAAGTAAAAAGGAAAAAGATTAAAGTTTCAGAGTGGTGGGTTGGATTCTCTAAAGGAATGAACGTCGTGTCGGCGCTTTTTCCTTTAATCTTTTTCCTTTAATCTTTCTGGCCCTTGGCCAGATCCACCATGCGCTCGACGCCGACGAAGAGTTGCGCGGTGAGGAGGTCGACGCGGCGGTTTAAATAACTGGCGCCGACGAGGGCCGGGATCGCGATGGACAGGCCGAGCATGGTGGTGGTCAGCGCCATGGCGATGCCTTGCATGAATTGAGTCGGGTCGGGCATGCCGGAGCTGGGGTCGATGCCGCTGAAGACGTCGATGAGGCCCGTCACCGTGCCGAGCAGGCCGAGGAGCGGCGCGGCACCGACAACGATGTCGAGGATGAACATGCCGCGCTCGAGGCGGGCGGTTTCCAGCGAGGCGAAGGCCTTGAGCGCCTCGGGGTCCGGCCGGTTGAGCTGGTAGAAGAATAGAATGCGGCCTGCGGTTGAGTCGTGGTCGCCCTCGAGCTCCAGCACGTCGCCCTTGACGAAGCTATCGACGATCGACTTCGGGAGGATCTTCGAACTGCGCAGTGCCACGAGACGTTCCACGAGGATGAACACCATCAATATTGAACACAGCGCCAGCGGATAGAGAAACCATCCCGCTCCTTGCAGTAAATTGGTCATGGAGTAGGGACATTGACCCTCAACGCCCGGCTAGCAATGAAAATTTTCGCCGAAGCGTGATGCGGGCGGGTTTTGAGCGATTCCTATATTTTTGGCTTGGGCACCGAATGGGCTTGTCTAGTGTGGCGGGTTTGTGGCGCGATCAGTGCCCGCCGGAAACTCCAATTTTTTAGAAACCTTGAATCTGCCTAACCTGCTTAGCCTGTCGCGTATCGCGTTCCTGTTTGTGATCGCGGCGCTGCTGTTTGCGGAGTTTCCCTATGCTAAGCTGTCGGCGCTGGTGCTGTTTATTATCGCGGCGATTACGGACTGGGCGGACGGCTGGGTGGCGCGCCGCTTTAATATGATCACCGACTTTGGCAAGCTGATGGACGCACTGGCGGACAAGGTGCTGATGGTCGGTATGTTTGTGATTCTGATCACGATACCGGGCTTCATGCCGCGCTGGAGCCTCTTTCTGGTGCTGCTGATCATCGGCCGGGAATTCCTCATCACCGGGCTGCGTTTGGTGGCGGCGAGTCGAGGCGTGGTGCTGGCGGCGGAGAAGGGCGGCAAGATCAAGACCGTCTTTCAAATTCTCGCAGCGAGCATTCTGCTGCTGGTGTTGTCCCTCGCGCAGGAAATGGGCGCGAGCAAGGGCGTTGTCGACGGCTTTTTCTGGGCTGGCATGGGGCTCTTCATCATTGCCACTGGGCTGACGGTGCAATCCGGTGGCACCTATCTGGTGAAATACTGGTTCCTCTTCAAGCCACCGGAAGATGGCGACAAGCATGTAAAATAGATGAACCCCGATAAATGGCATCCCTGGACGGCGTTTGTGCCGAGCCCGATTGTGACGAACCTGGCCACGCTTGGCCCGCTGGGCTACCTGGGCAAAGCGCCGGGTACCAATGGCTCGGTGGCCGGGGTGATCCTCTTCACGGTGATGTTTTATCCACTGTCGCCGCTGGGCTATCTGTTGATGCTGGCACTGTGGATTTATCTTTCCATCGCGTTTTGCGGGGAGGCGGAAAAGCGTCTCTTTAAGCGGGACCCGGGCGAAATCATCCTCGACGAAGTCGTGGCACTGCCGGTGTGTTTTATCGGCTTGCAGCCTGAGATTGCCGCCTGGGGCGGCTGGGCATGGCTGATCCTGCTGGCGGGCTTTGGGCTGTTCCGCCTTTTCGACATCCTGAAGCCGCTGGGCATTAAGCAATTGCAATTCATGCCGGGCGGGTTGGGCGTTGTTGCCGACGATCTGGCCGCGGGGGTGGCGACTTGTATTTGCCTGCACTTGCTGGTATGGCTGGGCGGACCGTATATTCTTTAACCATCCACTGTCATGCATCGCCTTCTCCTCCTTTCGACGCTCCTCGCCGTGTGGGTGCTAACCGGCTGCGCGAACCTCGAAACCAGCGAACAAGAGCTGGACTATTCCACTAAGATGAAAGCGCAGCAAGCCGACCGCGAAGCCGAGCAACAAAGCATCCGCACCTCCGGTTTTCAGAACTACCACGACCAGCCCGCGCAAACGCGTTTCTAAGGCCAAGGTCTCATCAGTTTAGCGCAATCCCGTTGTGGCAACTTTGCTGAGGGCTGCGTGTCCGCTCGGCTTACCGTGGTACGCTGCCCAAGAGCGCTAACTTATCCGGATTGCGGTGGACGTAGATGCTCTGGATCTTGCCATCGACGATTGACAGGCTGAAGGCAGAGTGCGGTTGGCCGGCATCCGCGAGCATGAGCGCCGGCAGGCCATTGAAATGGCCGTAGTGCGCCACGCGCTGTTCGCCGCGCCTGCGCGCCTTGGCGAACACGCCCTGAAAAAAGCGGCTGACTTTATCCTGCGATTCGATGACGCGGCGTGCGGAAATCGCCTTACCGCCACTGTCGCTGACAAGGGTGGCGTCCTCCGCGAGCATATCTTTGAGCGCCGCCAGATCACCTGCGTTGCAGGCGGCCAGAAAGGCATCGAGCAGCGCCTGGTGTCGCGCGGGATTCAGGTCGAAGCGTGGGCGCTTGTCGCGGATGGACGCCCGGCCACGCGAGGCGAGCTGGCGACAGGCGACGGTCGATTTACCCAGGGCCTCGGCAATCTCGTCGAAGGTCAGTCCGAATACATCGTGGAGCAGGAAGGCCGCGCGCTCGGCCGGGCTGAGGCGCTCCATAGCGATCATCAGTGCGATGGTTACGGTGTCGTCGAGCATGGCCTGCTGGTCGGGGGCGGATTCCTCGATGAGCCAAGGCTCGGGCAGCCAGGGGCCGACGTAGGTTTCGCGGTTGCGCTGAGCGGACTTCAGGCGATCCAGAGCGAGCCGGGAAGCGGTTTTCAGCAGCCAGGATTTCTCGGAACGCAGCTCGCCCCGGGGGCGTTTTTGCCAACGCAAGTAGGTGTCCTGAGCGATGTCCTGCGCATCCACGCGAGAGCCCAGCATGCGATAGGCCAGGCCCTCGATGGAGGAGCGGTATTGTTCAAATTGATCGCCGTCCATGGCTTTACTCGAAATCGAATTGCATCAAATGACAGCTCTCATAGTACCCGAGTGCGCGCTTGGTGCGAGGAAACATGTGTGCTGCCGTGACCACGAGTGCGATCTCGATCAGCGCGGCCTCGCCATACTTATTGCGCAGGCTTTCGCGGAGCTGGTCCGTCTCGGCGTTGTATTCTTCGAGCGAGTAAACGAAGCGTGTGACCTCCTCCAGCTCGGCTGGCAGCGGCTTGCCGCGCACCACGGCTTCGACGACTTCCCGGCGGACGCCGGCTTCCAGTGCCAGCCGAATCGACAACTGCAGGCAGGCACCGCAGTCGCTCTGTTTGAAGCCTGCCAGCTTGGCGACGAAGAAAACATCGAGCGGTGCGTGCTGTCGGCAATTGGCCAGTGCGATTACGCCCTGAAACGCCTGTAGCGCCTCCGGATGGTGATCCAGCATGTGCCGCATGTAGCTGATGTCGTAATCGTATTGGTTGGAGTAGGCGTCGAGGCCTGCGCGGATTTGATCGAGGGTTGGGTCGGTGTCTATTGTTTTCATCACCCGATACGACGAGCCAGTCGCCGAAAGTGTGACATGCGGCGAAAACTTTTTCACCCTGGCAAGTTGTTACTCTTCGGCGAGAATCATTTCTTTCGTTTCTTCCGCCACGGGAATGTTATAGGCGTCCCACTGAACTTCAGCGCCAGCCTCGTTCAGCAGGTCGCGTGAGTAGGCGACTAGCTCCGCAGTGAATGGGTTGATGTCGGCGCGGCAAAAGCGGTGGTCCTGCGCATCCTCACGGCAGAGAAATTTAAAGCCCAGTGATTGGTAAAAAGTCAGCGATGTTTCGAGCGCGCAAAGCGTGATGAGGAAAGGATCCCGGTTGATTGGCGGTAGGCCGAAACGGGCAAAGCTCATGGTGGTGCCGATGCCTTTGCCGTGATAGTCCGGGTGAACCAACCCATACGCGAAGCCCAGAACATTTTCATTACACCAATGCACCCCGCATGTCGCAACCGGGGTGGAATTATGCTCGGCAATGAGCGTTAACGTCATGCCGCTACGCAGCGAATCCTGATAGATCGGCAGATGCCCCTTAGGGACGCCATGTGGGATATTTTTCTCATGCAGACTTTCGCAGAAGGCGAAGTCTTCTTCGTTGAGCGCGGGGCGAAATGTCAGCGGGAGAATTCTTTGACGCACCCGGGAGTGCTTCCAGGGGTAGCGCGTATCAAATATATCCTTCAGCCAGCCCATGGATGTGACTTTGGTCTAAACCAAGTCCGGTGCGCTGGGATGCTTGGCCAGCCAATCGAGGGCGTAGAGGTAGCCGTTGAGGCCGAGGCCGGTGATGACGCCCTTGGCCAGAGGCGCGGTGTAGGAGTGCTTGCGAAATTCCTCGCGCGCGTAGATATTGGAAATGTGGACTTCGACGAAGGCCAGATCGCTGCTGGCGATGGCGTCACGCAGGGCAACGGAGGTGTGGGTGTAGGCGGCACCATTGAGCACGAAGCCGTCAAACTTGTCCTCCGCCCAATGGTGGATCTTCTCGACCATGTCGCCCTCGTGGTTGGACTGGAAGCAATCGACAACCACACCAAGCTCCTCGGCCTTGGCCTCAATCAGGTCTTCGAGGTCAGCCAGCGTCTGCGAACCGTAGATGGCGGGCTCGCGTTTGCCGAGTCGGTTCAGGTTGGGGCCGTTGAGGATGCCGAATTTCATGAGGGGAAGGTAGAGGAAAAAGATTAAAGGAAAAAGGAAAAAGGGTGGGCGTATTTTAAACAGCTAAGGGCTCATTCAATTCAACTGACTTACCGTCTTAACATAGCTTTCTGGCCGAACTTTAATCTTTAATCTTTTTCCTTTAATCTCCCTCGCTACGCGAGCGGCTAAAGCGGACAACCGGTGTCGATGAACTCCCAGTCGAGGCTGAACTTTTCCGCAACATCGGCAGCGAGAGCGCTGACGCCAAACGTTTCCGTGGCGTAGTGGCCGCCGAGGTAGAGGTTGATCTCCTCCTCCTGGGCGATGTTAAAATGCTCCTGCTTGAGCTCGCCGGTGATGAAGGTATCGATGCCGCGGCTTTTCAGCTCGGGGATCGCTGAGCGACCGCTGCCAGTGAGGATGCCCACGCGGCGGATGTTGGCCGGGCCGGCTTCGATGCACGTCAGGGTGTCGGGGAACAGCTTTTGCAGCTTGTCCTTGAGGTGGTCGCGGTGGCCGTCAGTCGCCGGGGCGGTCACGGCGATATCGTGCCCCTCGTAGCGAACGAAGCCGCCATCGACCTTGAGGCCGAGCTTGCGCGCAAGGATGGCGTTGTTGCCGATCTGCGGATGGCAGTCCAGCGGCAGGTGTGAGCTGTAAACGGCGATGTTGTTGGCCAAGAGCACGAGGAGTTTTTTGCGGAGCTGGCCAACGATCGGCGCAGGTTTGTTCCAGAACATGCCGTGGTGAACGATTAGGAAATCGATCCCTTTATCGGCCGCCATTTCAAAGGGGATGAGGCCGGCGTCGACCGCAGCACCGACTTTACCCACGTCGCCGTGGTTCTCGAATTGCAGGCCGTTCATGGCACCTGGGAAGTCTTTAATCTCTTCGCGGTGCGTGCGTTGATCACAGTATTCGACGATGTCTTTCAAGCGTGCCATGGCTGGGAGGAAATAGGCACGGCGCGACGGGTTAAAGTTTAAAATGAATCTGCGATGCGGGGTGGCGAGGAGTAGGGCCTCTTTAGCGGTAGGTTGCTGGGGGGGATGCGGTGAGTTTACTGCGCCGCTATTTCCTTGATTCGCGTAAAGGGCGGGGCATGCTCTTGCTATGCGCCGCGCTATCTACCCAGGCACTTTTGATCCCATCACCAATGGGCACCTCGACGTGCTCGCACGAGCCAAGCTACTCTTCGACGAAGTTGTGGTGGCGGTGGCCCCCAACGATCCCAAGAGCCCGATTTTTACGCTGGATGAACGCGTGGCACTGGTGAAGGAAATTACCGCCGAGATGCCCGGAGTCAGCGTCCAGTTGCTTCAAGGCCTGACGGTTGATTTCGCTCGGAGCCTGGGCGCGGTGGCGCTGGTGCGTGGCTTGCGGGCGATTTCCGACTTCGAATACGAGTTTCAAATGGCGCAGATGAACCGACACCTTGCCGACGATATTGAGACAATTTTCCTCATGCCCAACCAGGAGTATTTCTACACGAGCTCCAACATTGTGAAAGCCGTGGCGAACTTCGATGTCGACCGTATTGAGCACTTTGTGCCAGCCCGCGCGATGGAAGCTCTGCGCGAAAAATACCCCTCTCAGGCGTAACCGGGCGCATGCGATACCTGGCGATATTTTGGGGCCTTGGCGGCGTCTTTTGCATCATTGGCAGCGCGGTGTTCCGCCTGACGCCCTACGTGGTCGAGGCGTATTCCGACCAGTTGACACTTTTCCAATGGCTGATCACGATTGGCTGGTCGGTCTTTATGCTGGTCGGCGAGGGCTATCGCGGCTTTCAGAAGCAATTTTCTCCGCGAGTGGTCGCGCGAGCCAAATACCTTTCGGAGAACCCGAAGCCACTGCACGTGCTGCTGGCACCACTGTTTTGCATGGCGTTTTTCCATGCGACCAAGAAGCGCAAAATAGTGACCTGGAGCCTGACGACCGGCATCATCATCCTGATTATTCTCGTCCGCCAGCTGCCTCAGCCTTGGCGCGGGATCGTTGATCTCGGCGTCATTCTAGGGCTGGCTTACGGCTTGTTGTGGATCGTAATTTTCGCCGTAAAGTGCTTTGGCGGCGGGAAGTTCGAGGTCGACCCGGAGGTTCGCTAGGGGCGCGTAAAGAATACCTCGAAGCAGAACCAGCCGATCATTGCAACGGCGATAGCAAACTTCATCGCGAAGGAAACCAGCCCACCGACGACGGTGCCAAAACCGGCCTTGCCCCCTTCTTTAAAGGTGCGCCCGGCGGACAGCTCACCAAGCACGGCACCAATGATCGGCCCCAGGATCAGGCCTGCGATCGTGCCAATGCCTGGAATCAGGGACAAAAGCAGCGGACCGAAGATTGCCCCGAGCAATGCGCCAACGCCGCCGCGCCAAGTGCCACCGAATTTTCGAGCGCCGTAGTAGCTTGCGATGAAATCCAATAACTGCGCCAGGATGACGAGCCCGGCTGTGCTCAAAATATAGACCAGCCCAACGCCGCCCTCGGGCACCCAAAGCCAGTAAATCAACGCGCCAAGCCAGACCACGAAGCAGCCAGGAATCACCGGCAGCAGCGAGCCTAGCAGCCCGATAAGGAAAATCAGGAAGGTCACGCTGAGCGCGAGCCAATGGTGTTCAATTTCCATGATGAACGTTTAGTTTGCCAGAGGGCGTAGCTTCATGGCCAGCTCACGTTCTCGATCCTGATACAGGGCCTCTGGCGCGGGGAGGGCATCGGTATAGCCAGTTGCGGCAAGGCTTAGCCGAACAAATGGGGGCATGATTTCGTATCCCGTAGGTGGAATCGTGCCGAGCAACTCACGCGCTAGCTCCGGTTGGCCGGACTGCACGTAGGTAAACGCAAGCACTACGTAGTATAGGGCATCGGTTGGATATTCCATGACCAGTCGCTCGCCCTGGATGCGGCAGGCATCCAGATCTCGCTGATAGAGTGCTTTTAGGTAGATCAGGAAAAGCTGGTTGGAGGGATATTGCTTGAGCGAATCGATTGGCATTTGCTGGATGAGTTTGCTGACGTTTTCGTCCGTGCCGTGCCGGTAGGCGTAGTCAATGCTCTGAATCGTGGTGACTGGATTGCCCGGAAAATAACGAAAGAGCAGATTGTAGAACTCCATTTTTTGGTCCGGCGTGCCAATTGCCGTGATGATGCGCTGCATGTAATCCAAATCGCCCGGCTCAGTGGCGAAGTCGATACTCTGCTGCAGGAGGAATGAATACCGCTGGAAGTCTCCTTGTTCTCCGGCGAAAATGGCGCGCCAGAAGTCACGATCCATCGGGCTCAATTCAGCAGCTGAGCTCTCTGCGAGGGCCATGGCTGCGGCGAGGTCAGGCTCTGCGCCGAGAAGCAGTCTTTCGATGCGAAAGTTGATCGGCGCAGATTGGTCTTCCTCGGCTTGGTCCAGTATTTCGTAAAGGCCAAAATGGCAGGCAATTTTAATGGCGTCCAGTTGCTCACTGTATTCTTGGGCGTCATACTCAGCCAAGAGGGCGTCTATGGCCTGCTGCCTGGAGATCAGGCCCTCCTCCATGGCCAGGCAGACTGCGATGGCGATGTAAACGCTTTCGACTTCTTCCTGTTGGCGCAGGGCTTCGATCAGCCGGGAGTAATCGATGCTTTCGCGGACTTCATCAGACAACGTGCGCGCATTTGAGAGGATGAGGCGCTGGAGCGCGTAGCCGGATTCATCCGTGCGATAAAGATTTTCCTGGAGGTGCTTCCGCGTGCGCTCGATTGCGCCGGGCTCGTTGGTGTTGATGAGGTTAGTGGTTAGGACTTCGTGCACCATGGGGCCGTCTTCACCGCGTTTGAAGGCTTGTTGGGCGAGCTTGATCGCCTCCAAGCGGCGCCCTACAGACATCAGCAGTCGTAGCTGACCTTCTGTGATTTGATCGCTGTCGGGATAGCGCTCCTGCAGCATGCTGAGGTACTTCGTGCCCGCCTGAGGGCTTTGCAGATATGCGGCAATTTCAATGACTTTTGCTAGCGATTCCTCAGTGTAATTCTCTTGCTTTGCCTTGCGCTCTACCCACCAGAGAGTCTCCGGGGAGCGAAGTTCTTCGGATAGTTCGATGATCAGGTCGAGCGCCTCTTCGTTGTCGAGGGCCAGCATCGCCGCGGCGCGGCTTTTCCAAAATGCTTTTTCTGTCAGGCCCTCCTCGCGCAGCGCCAGCGCCTCTTCGAGCATCGATTGGCTGCGGATCTCCTTACTGTAGCGAATCGCCCATGGGCCGAAAATAACTGCCGCCATGCCGCTGATGAAAATGACGCTCAGGCAGAGCTTTACCCACCAGCGTGTATCGAGGAAACGGTAAAGCAGGAGCATCCCATGGTCTAGTGCCCGATCGACCAGCTCCCGGTAGCTGCCCCAGGCTTCCGCACAGGCTGCGCGGAAGGACATTTCCCGCATGATTTGAAACAGCTTCCACAGCCAGGCAACGAAGCGAAAGGGGGCCCGGATGAGCCAGAGGATAAAATCCCAAATGACGGCCATACTCGCCAGTAGGCCCATTCTCATGCGTTCAGCCTGCTCCCGTCGATCCGCCTGAGCGGCTTTGGCCCGTTCGCGGCCGGAGCCAAACCAACTGGTAATCTCATGCCAGGTATGGTCCAGTGTATCGAGTAAGCGGATGAAGCCATCGCGCAGGCCAAAGCGCAGGAAATGCCAGATGTCGGCGAACCAGTTGCCTATCAACCAGAAAATGTATCGTAGCTTGCTCGGGTTATCGTCCATTTATGCGTTATCCATACTTGCTGATGTCGGCAATCTTGTCAGCCGCTAATTCGTGAAAAAGAGGTGTTCTTCAATTTCCATGGCAATCCCAGCTGACCTTTCGCGTCTCGTGAACGATGTCGAAGTAGGTCGCCATTGGTGTGCAGGAAGAAATGGATGTGTCGCGCCTGACCTACCTTGTCCTGAGATCGAACTTTTGGGGAGCGAATTTATGGGAGGGGAAGGGTTGCATGGTACTGTAAAATTGCATTAAATTGCAATTTTGCTTGCTTCACGGGCGATTCAGGACTCAAATGAGTTAAGAGTGTTGGAGATTTATACTTTCAGCGTCCGTTTTCTAAAACCCCTCGCATGGCTCTTCGCTTGCACCCCATGAGTAAGCCCAAAAACCGCAAACCCGTTTACGTAGTTCTAGTCGTTAGTTTTCTTGCCCATTTATTGGGCTTGGTGGTGCTGGGTAGTGTCATCATTTGGGAGAACGCAAAGTCCGCGCCGCCGGAGCTGGAGGCACCGCCAGAGGTAGCTCCGCCGCCACCGCCTCAGCGGTTTCCGGTCTCTCTTCGAAATGACATGATGCGGCCAACCAAGTCGCGTATCGCGGTGAAGGACATTAAAATGACCGACCTTGATTCGGTCGATATCAGCATGCCTTCCGTGGACAGCCGCGTGGGTTTCGGTGGCTTTGGCGGGGGCGGCCTCGCGATTCAGCAGGAGATGCCCAAGCTAACGCTGGAGTCTTTGTTCGGCAACACGCAGTCGGGCGGTTTTGACTTGGCCGGGGCTTTCTTCGATCTCAAGCAGTCGCCCAACCGTGAGCCACGATCGACGGACTACAAGGAGTTTGTGCGCCGCTATGCGACCGGCTCCTGGCCGATGGGGCAGCTCAAGCGTTTTTATCAGGCAGACCGCAAGCTGTATGCTTCAACGCTTTTGATACCGCACCGGATGGCTGATCAGGCACCCGCTGCGTTTGGGGTGGCGGAGGAGGTGCAGCCCTCGCAATGGCTGGCGCATTATGAAGGCCAGATCACGCCGCCTTTTAGCGGAAAGCTGCGCTTCTGGGGATTCGCCGACGATGTATTAATCGTCAGGGTCAATGGCCGCATCGTGCTCGATGGTTCGTTTCACCCGCGTAATTACACCGACTGGGAATCGAGTGAGCCCGAGCTGAACCGGAAGTATAATATTGGCAATGGCTCACTCGCGGTGGGCGACTGGATTAATGTGCAGGAAGGCCGCAAGCTAAAGATAGAAATCCTCATTGGTGAAGAGCCGGGCGGTCATTTCTCGACCTATCTTCTCGTTGAGGAAAAAGACAAAGAGTATCCAAAAGCCCAGGATGGACGACCGATTTTGCCGATCTTTAAGATGACTCCGCTGCCGCCCGGTTTCGAGCAGCAGCTCATGGCGGAGATAGGCCATGAGCAGTCCCTGATGAGCCTGAAAGGGCCCAGTTTCGCGCGCATCCAGTAAAGCCCGCGGACAATATTCTCCCATTTCAATATCATGAGTACGCTTGATATCATTCTCTTCTTTGTGTCCGTAATTGGCGTCATCGGCTTCGGCCTTTGGAAAAGCCGCGATCCTGGCGAAGCGCCGAAGGATGCCAGCGACTATTTTTTGGCGGGCCGTGGTCTGTCCTGGTGGCTGGTCGGTTTTTCGCTGATCGCAGCAAATATTTCCACCGAGCAATTTGTGGGCATGAGCGGGCAGGCAGCCGACTGGCTCGGCCTGGCTATCGCTTCGTATGAATGGATGGCAGCGATCACGCTCGTGGTCATTGCGTTTCTATTTTTGCCCCGTTTGCTGCGTTGCGGTATCTACACGGTGCCGGAGTTTCTTGAGTATCGTTACGGCTTGCTGTCGCGCATGATCATGGCCGTGGCGACGATGGTGATCCTCGTTGGCGTGCCGACGGCATCCGTTATTTATTCGGGGGCAAAAGTGATCAGTGTGTTCTTTGTCGACGTGTCGCTGCTCGGCTTGGACTTGGGTAACTTGACCGTTGGCTGCTGGATCATCGCCATTGCTGCGGCAGCTTATGTGTTTATCGGAGGATTGAAGGCTTGTGCCTGGACGGACTTGATATGGGGATCGGCGCTGATCCTTGGCGGTGCGATGGTGATGTTTTTCGCATTCCAAACACTGGGCGAAATGCCTGCGGAAAAACTGATGGCGAACAAGGTACACACATCGCCGGCGACTTTGGAAGACCTGGAGCAGGCGGGTCCTATCGCGCGCTTATTTCATCTGACCGATGGCCCCGCCGTAACCGGCGAGAATGGGGCGGGTGGGAAAATGCACATGATTCGGCCCAGCGACGATGCTTCAATCCCCTGGACGGCATTGATTATTGGTCTTTGGATACCGAACTTTTTCTACTGGGGCTTGAACCAATACATCATGCAGCGGACGCTGGGCTCGAAGTCTTTGGCCGAGGGGCAGAAAGGGATCGTGTTCGCGGCCGGGCTCAAGCTGCTGATTCCCTTTATTGTGGTGATTCCCGGCATATTAGCGTTTCATTTATTTGCGGATGATCTCCGCGAACAAGCGGCGGTTAAAAACGCGCCCATTCTGGCCATGGTCGAGGCAAGGCAGGATGTGCTCATTCCGTTCAGCGAAGAATTCGCGCGGCTCAATCCGGCTGAAGCCCAACTAGTCGTGCAGCATAATGCGGGATTGCTGAATAATGAGTTGGATAACTCTGCATCGCAAAGTAATTGGCATGTGGTGAACGCAGAATTGCTCAGCCAAGCCGACCCGGGGAAGATCGGCGTGGCGTTGGCGGGCTATGATTACGACTCGGCGTTCCCCACCTTGCTGCGAAATTTGCTGAAGCCCGGCATCGCCTGGTTCGTGTTGGCGGCGATTTTTGGTGCCGTTGTTTCATCGCTTGCCTCAATGCTAAACTCGGCTTCGACGATTGCGACCATGGACATCTATGACAAGGTGCGCGGCAAAGCGAGCCAGGGTGAATTGGTCCGTGCTGGCCGGGTGTTTGTGGTGTTGTTTGTGCTGGTGGCAGGATTCATCGCACCCAATCTGGGAAGCCCACAATTCGGTGGGATCTACAACTTTATTCAGGAGTTTCAGGGCTTTCTCAGTCCGGGTATACTCGCGGTCTTCCTGTTTGGCTTTCTCGCGAAGCGATGCCCGCGCTACGCAGGCTGGCTGGGTATTTTGTTAAATTTCTTGCTTTATGGTGGGCTAAAAATGGTAGCCCCAGAAATCGCCTTCTTGAACCGGATGGCCATCTGCTTCGGCGTTGTGTGCACAGTGCTGCTGGTGTTGACCTTGGTTAACCCTCTGAAGGAGCCAGTGACAATGCCCGTGAATGAGCAGATCGAAATGGAGAGCTCGAAATCCGCCAAGTTCTGGGGATGCGTTGTCGTGGTCGCGACGTTGGCGCTATACGTGATCTTCTGGTAGAAGAGGGTAGCTCCTTTGCCAAGCTAGCGTGCTTTAGCCAGCATATGGACCACACAGGCCTTGTGGTTGTGTGTGTCTAGCTAGGCGCGAGGAGCATGGGTTCTGTTGCATGAGTGACAGATCGCATACACGGCCTTTCTTTCGGCCAATAAAAACGGCGAGGTATCGTTCCCCGCCGTTCTTTATCGTCCTTTGCCAAGCTTAAGAAGTAAGTCGAATGCGCCTAATTTTGGGCTGCCCGTGGTCGTCTTTATAGATGACGCAAAAGATCTTCATGCTAGGCACCAAATACCATGAGCTCGTGGAAAATACACGGCCATGTCCATCAATCTCTGCGGCAAAGGCAACGCCGTCATCGAAGGGTTGCTCTTGTTTGGCCAGAGGCACGACGCTGCGGTCATTGGAGTCGACTAGCACCTGCTTGTCGCCCAGACGAATGATCACCGATTCCGGCATATAATTGCAGATAAATACAGATCCTGCGGGAAAGGCCGAAGACGAGTCATCGAGGATTTCGTAGCGATAGGTTGGACCTTGAGCTGTCTGCACGGCCTTCAACAGAACGATGACATCACCCGCGCTCTTGGGGAATTTTAGATTAAGAATCGGCCGTTTCTCCTCGTTGGGGAGGGGAGCCTTGTCATACAGCGCCAGTTCCCGGCTCTGGGGGATGGGCATCGGCTTGGAGAAGCTGGAAATGGATACCGGGACGGTTGTTACCTCGTCGCCATTAGGGTATTCCAAGCTGGCTAAGTTGGGGATCTGCGACAGGCTGACGACGCGAAAGTTATCCGCGATCAATGAGCCGCAAAAGCCGATTGCGCCGACAAGAAGGAGTGATGTGGTTTTAGAAAAATTCATTAATCAAGACGTGTGGTTTAAACTTCGTCCTTGGCTAACCAGCGAAAGCTCACGATTTCAAATTCGCGTCCAAACGTGTCCGCTGGAGTGTCTGCCTCCGGAAGCTCCCATGGTTGCGGTGATGTGGGATCTTCTGGATTCACGTAATTCGGTTTGCGCTGGACTACCGCTTCGCACCACGCCTCAGCCACTACGCCATCGGCGTTACGAACATCGCCGTAAGCGCGTATAAGAAAGGTCTCCGAGCGTGCGCTCAGCACGGGCATAATTGGCTTGAGGAGTTCTGCTTGCGTGATGTATCCGGGCAGACCTTCATTGCGATCGCCCAACAGCGCATGAGGAGATTCTACGCCCACTAAATCCTGGATATCCGATTCGGTGACTTCGCTGGAATCGAATCGCGCCTTGAGTGCATCGCTAATGGATACGTTGTCTGCGCTGATGTTAATTGTAGTCTTGTCGATCGCAGCTTGAACGCCGCCTGTGCGGTTGAAGTCATTCCGGTTTGAGACCTCGCGATTTAAGAATTGTCCGAGAGAAAGGAAGGGGCCGCGCGCTTTGACTTGGGCTACGATTTGCTCGGCCAATTCGTGGATTTGCTCGTCGGTCAGTGCGCGGTAGCCGCTCCACAATGATGCGTTTGCCGAGTTGTAATTACTCTGGCTATCGGCCGACGCCCCGGAAGGAAATGTCTTGGAGATGATTGGAGTGCGCAGCGCGTCATTGTCTTCTTTGATCTCACCGTCAGACGCATCGGTGTAGATCACTGTTTTACCTCGTGAGGCGGAGAGCATCGCCGCCCAGGCATCAACCGATGTTGAGTTGATATTGAAAGCGCCGTTGACTGCCAGGAACGCAGCGAGGCGCAGATACTCATCGCCGGAAGTTTCGCCGATGCTGGATGCAATGGATTCGAGGGTTTCGCCGTCAGTGAGATTGAGCGAGTAGGCCGGATTGAGTAGCTCGTAATCGCCTTCCAGCAGATCGTCCAATAATTGGTCACCCGTTTTTGCATTTGGGGCAAAGGGGCCGCCGTTATTGGCCAGGCCGCTGAAAAAATAACTATCGAAAAGGGTGTCGTTGAGAAAGTATGAGCGGTCGACATTATAGGCACCGTTCCAAACTTCGTCTGCTGCGATCATTGGGTGCAGATACCCGTTGCCGACGGCCCGGTTGTAAACCGGTGCCATATCGCGGCGACGCGGATCGCTGGGTTGCAATTTGGAAGGTGGCGTCGATTCGCTACCCCATTCCGTGTATTGGTAGACTAGATGGTCGTAATCACGGCCAAGGGGCGCGTGTTCCAACTGCCCCAACGACAGCATTGGGCTAACGGGGAGTTCCTTGGCGACGTTGGAGTAGACTAAGTCCAGGCCGGAGCGGAAAAATGCGCGCGAAGTATTCGGGTCAAATTGCAAGTAATCGCCTGAAGCAGCGTCACTTTCGAAGGCAAAATTAAACGGCGCAACTGCCATGGCGGCTTCCGTTACGGTCTCGGTGTAGAAGTGGCCATTCGTTGGGTCGGTGAAGAGTCCGGGTTTTCCCAGGCCTTCTTGTTCATCGAAAGCGCGCACATCGAATGTCATGCTGAAGAGGGGGCTCAGGCCAGTGAAGTTGTAGTTGCTGTCAATGATTTCGGGCAGGGAACCGAGGCTGATGGTTTCGTCATGAATGTACTCAGAGGAGTGATAATTGGTCGACATCGGGTCGGACGAGTTGACGTGGAATACGCCTGCATTCTGGCGATTGCCGCCTTCGCCGCCAACATTGACCTTAAAGAGAAATTTGCTCTCGCTGTCTTTGATGCGGACATGAATGTCGCTGTTTCCACTTGCTAAAAGCTTGGTGTCCGGTGCGGATTTCAAACCTGGATTTTGCACACTGGGAAGCAGAGTGGGCGAGAAGAGTCCCATGGTGCTTTCGCTGAAATTCGTTGTCGAATTTTGTGCGCGCCAGCTATTGCCGCCGGCGGCGTCACCCCAAAACACGTCGCGATCAGACCAGTTTACCCAAAGCTTATTTTTATACTCATCGAATCTGTTATTAGCCTTGCTGAGGGTGATCAGCCTCATCTCGCCCGGGGGAATGATGATGGCGTCCTCAAGCTCGTGATTAGGCGTGTTCAGGGAAACCAATTCGCCAACATAGAACTCAAAGATTTGGTCAATCTCCTTGAATCTCGCTCCACCATCGAACGAAAATTCAATGTCGGGAAATGAAGGAAGCAGATTTAGGGAGCTGTCTTTGCCCTTGGGCATTTCGATGGTTACGTTATATGGATTCCAAACGTAGTAAATCGGCGTCACCATCAGGTAGACTATTTTCTCGTTGCTCTGATAGTCCGTCGTAGCGGGGCCTTTGCCGGAGCCTTTGCCATCGAGCTCCTGTTCTTCCGGATCGTAGGGTAGACCATCATATGTATTGTAGCCCTGGTAAAGGGAGAATACATATTGGTAGCGAACTAAAACGGGTAAAGGTGTGTCGCCCTTTTTGTTCGGGGCCAAGCTTTGGTGAACCTCCGAGCGCACATCCAAAATGTCAAAACTGGGCGCGGCGTTAACGTGTGATTCGAGAATCTGATAGCGATTGTGGAAGCGCTTTACGTAGTCCCAGCCAGGACCACTGATGGTCGGGTTTGCCTCTGAGCCGAGGTAGAACATCTTTCTGGGGTTTCCGGTTTCATCCACAAACGCTTCGGGTAGGTCTTCTTGGGAAAAGGACAGACTGAGGTCTTTGCGAAATCCGCCGTTGCGCGTGTCGATTAACATGCCACTGCTGTAGGGGCTGACATCGTGAAATTTTCCCTGGTAGGCCTCGCTGTTGTTCAACTCGCGCACGGCTGACAGCTTTAGGATGTCGTGGCTATAGATGGTCGACGGATTCAACGTTTCATAGTCCAGCTCGGACCAGTCCTTGAGTGCACGCAGATTGGCGCGACTGTTTGAGCTGATTGCATTGAGCTTTTCGAGGCTGACGTTGGCATCTTCAATAGACTCGCCGTTAATCGGCGCTTTAACGCCCTCATCGCCTACCCAGTAGGCAAAGCCGCTCTGGTTCCAGTCTTCAGTCTGCAACACTTCACGCGTGGCGTAAACAAAATCACTGCGTGGGGTAGTCGTTTGACCCACGGTACCCTCGCCAACGAGAAGGATGGAGTCATCAGCATCGGGGTCGAAGCTCGTGGCTTGCCCAATCATTTCTGCACCAGTTAATTGAGTGTTGCTGAAACCAGAAACCAGCCAACCGCGAAATTCATTGGGTTTGCCGTCTGAGGCTTTAGGAAGGCTCGGTGAGTCTTCTCGGTTGGAAGAGCGATCCCAGTCGAGGCTGTTCCATACGCCGGTCCAGTGGGGCTGGCGGACATTGGGTGCGGCCTCCGAGTCATCGAAATTTGCGTCTTCGGGAGTGATGTCCAGGATGGAGGCAGTGGCGGAAACCCGCTTATCCGGGCCCATCTGCTGCTGAAGTTGCCCGATTGCCACCTGCAGGCCGAACAGTGCATTCTGCCGGGCCAAAGATTGGTTTTGGGTATGTAACTCAGTGCTTAGCTCAACCTTGACCAGCGTGGCCATGGAGATGACCAACAAGATAATGAGCGACATGAGCGTCAACGAGATGACCAGTGCAAAGCCGGGCTTTCCAGGAGGAGAGCGGAGGGGCTTAGTGTGGTCCGTGGGGCTGCGGGGGGTAGTTTTCATGGGGTGGTAGTCGGTGCGCCAACTGTAAATTGCGATACGAGAATAATAAAGCACCGGCGGTTTGTCGCGAAAATAACGCGCCAAACCGCCGGGCGAGCAAAGCGTTAAAGCGCTTCGAATTCTACCACTGTAATGCGCTGCTTGGCGGCATCAGATGGGCGCCAGAACCAGCCTTTGGGGTCCCACGTTTGAGCGAAGGACATGTCTGCGACGAGTTTCTTGTAGTCTGCGAGTGCCAGCTTGGACTCGCCCTGCGCTTCGTAGGCCTGACCGCGAATGAAGAGGCAAGTGCCCACATCGTTCAGTGCCCAGAGGGAGGAAGCAGTTTCTTTGGGCGCGGGTTCGGTTAGGCCGGCTTGCATCTCGGTGGCTTGGGAAGAATACATCTCGATGCACTTGCTGGCGAAGTCGATCGCAAGTGCATAGTTTTTCTGGCCCAAGGCATCCCATGCTTTCGATGTCAGCGTTGCGGAGCTGAAGTCACCATAATCGGCCGCTGGAGTTGTTGCCGGCGCGTCTTGTGCGGACGCGGATAACGCAAGCATGAGGCTTGCGAGCGTGATTGTGAGAAAAGTTTTCAACGGGTAACGGTTGTTCATAGTAAAAGCAATTGAATGAGTCGTCGTTTATGGTCAAGTTAATTTATACAATTTAATGCAATTTTTGTAAGAAAATGCTCACTCTAGTGCAATGTGTGAATGTTGCATGAGACTGCAATCTTTGTCCGAGAGGGGGATGGGGAGAGTGCATGTCGGGTGGGCGAAGATTGCATGAAGTTCTCCGCCGATAGGTATTTATCGTCGTAATCAAATTTGGCTTTAGTGTGGAGATTGATTCTAAAGCCCATGCTTGGCTTTGGTTAGATGGCCTGCGTGCGTGGCTTAGTGAGCGTGTTGCCATCACTAAACTGACAACCCATCAGGATGTGTTGCGAAGGGCCAAAGCGCTTCTTAAGCAAGTCGTTTAGTCGCTTGGCCGCAGCGTAGCCGATGTTGCGGTAGGGGATCTGTATAGTGCTCAGTTCTGGGGCACCTTTCGGGGCGGGAATGCCATCGAAGCCGGTTATGGAAACATCTTCTGGTGTGCGGATACCGCGTTTATTGAGCTCGCGAATGAGATCGTACGCCTGGTGGTCGGCGGCGCACACATAGGCGGTGACGCCATCGCGAATTCGCTCGGCTGCGAGGTCAAAGCTGTCAGCCAGTGAAACCATCTTGCGCGGTTGGGCGTTGATTAAATCGCGCTCAAGGATGGGGAGGTCGAGCTGGGTCATCTTTTCAGTGTAGGCACCGAAGCGTCGCAGTGACCAACTGGCTTCCGTTGGATAAGCTTTGGTGTAAAAGCCGATGCGGCGATGGCCCATGTTGTGCAACTTGTTGATTAGGAGCGCGATGCCTTGGTAGTGGTTGACGTCTACGCAGTCCAGTTCCCCGGAGTTGCGCTGCTCTACCAGGGAGACGCACGGCATGCGGATGAGGAGCTCGTCGATCACTGGCTTGGGGAATGGGTAGAGTAGTAGAAGGCCAGACCAGTGGCGTCCAACGGTGTTGAATAGATCTTTGTAAGTCGGGTGCTCAATGGACTCGATGTCGGGGTCGACGAAGTGCACGGAAACACCTACTTTAGCGAGTTGGCAATACTCGGAAACTCCTTTCAGGAGAAGGCGTCCCGGGCTCTCGTAGTCCTTGCGATGGTATTCCTCTTCGTCGGAACAGATTAGGACGCCGAAGATGGGGCGCGTGCGCTTGTTTCCCGTGCGTGAGGTGCGCATCGAGATGTGGTTGTAGCCCATCCGTGAGGCTAGCTCAAATACGCGCGCCCGCGTCTCCGGGTTGATCCCCGGGTGGTTGGTGAAGCAACGGGACACGGTTGCGCGAGAGAGTTCCAGGGCATCGGCAATCGCCTGCTGATTAACTTGTTTCATAGTCAATTAAGTAGTAGGATTTTGCTGAACTATTTTGCGATTTAATGCAACTAAATCATTTTCTTGCCTTGACATGTAGCAGTGCAATTCTATGCAATTTAAGCATGAAGCAAAACTCGTTACCCCAAAGGTTCCCACTTAGGGCGTTGGCCGTGGCCATGGTCGGATTCAGCTTGGCCGTTTCGCCACTATTCTCTCAAAGCAAGGTTGAGATAAAAGAAACCTCGCCGAGTCATTTTGAGCTGATGGTTGATGGTCAGCCATTTTTCGGAAAGGGCGTTGGCGGCTATAATAATTTGCCAATGCTCAAGGAAATGGGCGGCAACTGCTTCCGTACCTGGGGGGTAGAGTCGCTTGAGAAACGTATCGATGGCAAGCCACTGCTCGATTACGCCCACGATCTTGGCCTGAAGGTTGTTGTGGGTATCTGGCTGGGCCACGAGCGGCATGGGTTTGATTATACGGACCAGTCGCAGCTCCGCAAGCAGCGCAAGGATGTGGAAGATGCTGTTCGCCGATACAAAGACCACCCCGCCGTGCTCATGTGGGGCCTTGGTAACGAAATGGAAGGGCCGATTTCAGACGGCAGCGAAATTCGCATTTGGAAGGAATTGAACCACCTGGCTAAGCTCGTCAAAGACGAAGACCCGGATCACCCGGTGATGACAGTTATCGCTGGTATCGGCGGCGAAAAGGTAAAGAACATCATCAAGTATTACCCGGAGATTGATGTGCTTGGCGTGAATGCTTACGCCAGTGCTCCAGGCGTGGGCAGTGGCTTAGTCGATCAAGGCTGGAAGAAGCCATTCATGCTAACGGAATTTGGTCCAAGTGGTCATTGGGAAGTCGGGCACACATCCTGGGGTGCGCCGATAGAGCCTACCAGCCGCGAAAAGGCTGCCTCATACTTTGCGACACAGAAGCGTGTCATCGAAGACGGACAGGGAATGTGCCTGGGGACGTTTGCCTTCCTTTGGAGCCACAAGCAGGAAACCACCTCCACTTGGTATGGCATGTTTCTGCCGACCGGCGAAAAGCTCGGCACGGTCGACGCCATGAGCTACGCTTGGAACGGCGAATTTCCGGACAACCGTAGCCCGAAATTGATTTCCCTATCCTCACCTGCTGATCAGAAGCGAATCAAGCGTGGCACAACACAGAAAGCCAAAGTCGATGTAGAGGATGCGGACGGCGATAATTTGGACATCGAATGGGTGGTTACCGCGGAAAATACGGATCGCAAGACCGGTGGCGATGCCGAAGCCGTACCACCTTCATTCCCGGAATTGATTGCCCGCAACGGTGGTGAATCGGTCGAGTTTCGTGCGCCGTCTCGTAGTGGTGCCTATCGTCTCTTTGTTTACATCCGTGATGGGGAAGGTGGCGCAGCCACTGCGAATTTCCCATTCTACGTCGAGTAACTCTACCCCCTGAAGTAATGATTTCTGAAACGGTTCTTTCCCCCAAGATGGGGGTGCAGGATAACGGTGTTGCCATCACCAATGCTGCGCCGGCTACAGTGATGATCGATGGTGAGCGCTTTAGCTGCATCGATAATGCTGAGGCCATGCCGCCATTTTTTATGACGATGGTTAGCGCAACGGATCACTGGCTTTTTGCCAGCAGTGAAGGGCCGTTGACCGCTGGTCGCGAATCGCCGGACCGCGCGTTGTTCCCATATTACACGGTCGATAAGATCATGGACAACTGGAATACCACCGGTCCTCGGACCGTTATCCTGTGTGAAGACCAGCGCTGGGAACCGTTCATGCCTTACATGGCTCAATTCTTCCAGATCGAGCGACGCCTGCTGAAGAGCATCAATAGTGACTCAATCATTTTTGAAGAAACAAACAATGATCTTGGTTTGCGCTTCAGCTACCGGCTTAGGACCTCGGAAAAATATGGATTCATTCGCTCGGCGAAGCTGGAAAACCTGACTGCGGAAGACCGCGTGCTGATGGTCATGGATGGGATTGAAAACTTTCTTCCAGCCGGCCTCGATGTGCGCACGCAGAATGCTTACAGTTGTCTGTGCGATGCTTACAAGCTGACCGAGATTCATGCTGAAAATGGTTTGCTAATTCACCGCATGGCCTCGGGCCTAACGGATGAAGCGGCACCGATGGAGTCGTTGCTGGCAACTACGGTTTGGTCGTATGGATGGCCGGATAGTAAGGTTGTTGCGCATCGGAAATCCGCTGAGAAAATTCTCAAAGGCGAAGCTAACTCAGAAGGGCCTCAAGTGCGTGCGACGCGTGGTGCATACTTCAATGTTGGCCAGGTTCGTTTGCCGGCCAGCGGGAAGTTTAAGTGGTCTCAGGTTGCTGAGATTGATCAGACTCAATCCGCTGTAGCCGATATCGTCCAACAACTAAAGCAACCACAGAAGCTCTGGAAAGCCGTCCGCGATGATATCGATCGTGGAAGTCAGCGTTTGGAACAACTGATCGCGTCTGCCGATGGTCAACAAGTTACCAGCGACGCTTCCTACTGTTCGCACCATCGTTCCAATGTGCTCTTCAACATCATGCGTGGTGGCGTCTTTGCGGACAATTATCAGTTGAATAAGCATCAACTGATCAAATCGATGCGCACATTCAAGAAGACGCTAAGCCAGGAGGAAGTCGAGTGGCTTGATGCGCTGCCAGACAGCATTGCATATCCTGAGTTGGTGAAACGTGCACGTGCTGAAGCGAGTGATGATTTGCTACGTCTTTGCCAGGAGCATCTGCCGCTCATTTTTAGTCGTCGTCATGGCGACCCGAGCCGCCCTTGGAATGTTTTTACGCTACGGATGAAGGATGAACGTGGCGACGATGTTGTCGGCTATGAAGGGAATTGGCGGGATATATTTCAAAACTGGGAGGCGCTTGCCTTCAGTTTCCCACAATACAACGAAGCTTTTTTGCGTAAGTTCCTCAATGCCTCGACGGCCGATGGCTACAATCCGTATCGAATCACGGCGGATGGCGTGGATTGGGAAAAGCCTGACCCAGAGGACCCTTGGGCCACGATTGGCTATTGGGGCGATCATCAGATCGTTTATTTGCTCAAGCTGTTGGAGTTCGCTGAGCAGTTTAACGGCGGTGCATTGGTAAGTATGTTGAGTGAAGGTGGCTACGTGTTTACCGACATTCCGTATGCACTTAAGCCGTTTGCTGATTTGGCACGCGATCCGAATCACTCAATCGAGTTTGATGTCGAAAAGGATCGGATGATCACCGAGCGCGTCGCGCACGCGGGAGCGGACGGGAAGTTACTCCACGACGCAAACGGCGCAATACGCCATGCAGGATTTCTGGAGAAGCTACTGATCCCTGCGCTCGTAAAGATAAGCAATTTTTGCCCCGGCGGTGGCATTTGGATGAATACCCAGCGTCCGGAATGGAACGATGCAAATAATGCACTGGCCGGGTGGGGCTTGTCGGTCGTAACAACCGCTTATCTGTATCGCTATTTGAGTTTTCTAAAGCGCGTGGTAGGGCAGGGGGATGCCAGCTACGCGTGTAGTGATGCGCTGCTTGGTCTAATGGCAGCGCAGACTGAAACGCTACAAAGCAATTCGGCTGATGTCATAGACGATGACAAGAGCCGCTATCGCATGCTCTTTCAGTTGGGCCGTTCCGGAGAGCATTACCGTAAGCAGGTTTATTGCAATGACTTTGGATCGCAAAGTAACGTTAGCACGGAGCAAGTGATTACCTGGATCGATGCAGCTCTGGCACATATTTCGACAACGCTCCAGGCTAGTCAGCGTAGTGATGGATTGTTCCACTCCTACAACACACTCCGAATTGATACCGACTTGGAGACGGCAAGTGTCGCTCATTTGGGTGAAATGCTCGAAGGGCAAGTTGCGATGCTAAGCGCTGGCCTGCTCTCCACTGATGAGACGCTGGTTGTGCTAAGGCAGTTGCGTAACAGTCGCCTTTACTGCGCCCATCGGAATAGCTACATACTGTATGCGGACAAAGAGTTACCATCTTTCCTGGAGATGAATTGCGTGCCTGCCGACGCCGTCGAGGAAATGCCCTTGCTCGCGAAGCTGGTTGAGCGGGACGACCGCTCGATCATTGAATACTCGGCTTCGGAAGGCTGTTACCGCTTTCACTCCAACTTGGCGAATCGCTTTGAACTGGATAAGGCGCTGGATCGCTTAGCATCGCAAAGTGAACTGGCCGATATGGTGGCCAAAGATCGCCGTTCGGTTCAGGACTTGTATGAAGCAACTTTTAACCACCAAGCCTTTACGGGGCGCAGTGGATCAATGTTTGCCTACGAAGGGCTTGGTAGTATTTACTGGCACATGGTGTCGAAGCTGATGCTCGCTGTAGGTGAGAAAGCGGTGGCTGCTGGAAGAGCTGGCGATACGAATTTTGAGGCGTTGAAGGACCATTACTTTGAGATCCAGAATGGCTTGGGTTTCCGGAAAACGCCGCATGAATACGGTGCCTTTTCTGCCGATGCATATTCACACACGCCTGCGCATGCCGGTGCCCAGCAGCCGGGTCTCACTGGCATGGTGAAGGAAGGCATTCTGGCAAGATTTGCAGAGCTTGGCGTAGAATATCGTGAGCAAGGTATCAGCTTTCAGCCGCGCGTGATGCGCGACTCAGAGTTTCTCGCTAAAGAAACTGGTTGTCGCGTATTGGGCGCTGATGGCATCACGCGTGGGCTCAATGTGCCGGCTGGCGGCATGATGTTCACACTCGCGCAAACGCCGATCATTTACGCACAGTCCGACCGTGCAACCGCGCGTATTGAGGTGTGCTACGTGGATGGCTCGGTAACCGTCGTTAACGGATATCAATTGCCGCGCGGCATTGCGTCAGATATCATTGATCGCACCGGCAGTATCGATCATCTGGTCGTGCGCTTGCCTGCTTGAATCTTCACATAAACTCCCCCATGAGTGACATCGAAAAGCTATCGATTCGGGAGAAGGTCGGCTACGGGCTGGGCGATACCGCATCGAACATTTTCTTTCAGTTTGTAAACATTTTCCTGCTGTATTACTACACGGATGTGTTTGGACTTTCGCCTGCTGCAGTGGGGGTGATGTTCGTTGCCGCGCGCTTCTGGGATGCGATCAATGACCCGTTGATGGGGGCAGTTGCTGACCGCACGAATACGCGTTGGGGCAAATACCGTCCGTATCTCTTATGGATGTCGATTCCCTTCGGACTAATGGGCTATCTTTGCTTTGCGAACCCGGACTTCAGCGAGATGGGCAAGCTTGTTTATGCCTATGCGACATACATCGGCCTGATGATGGTCTACACCGCGATTAATGTGCCCTATTCGGCGCTGATGGGTGTCATGACGCCTAGCTCTGAAGAGCGGACGAAGCTGGCTAGCTATCGTTTCGTTGGTGCGTTTTCCGGAACGCTATTGATCTCCCTTGGCGTGCGTCCACTGGTACGTGAACTAGGAGGAGGGGATGAAGCGCTTGGATTTAAACTGACCATGGGGTTGCTGTCCGTGGTTGCTATTGTCCTGTTTCTGTTAACGTTCGTTTGGACTAAAGAGCGTATTAAACCGCAGGATGAAAACGGTGCCAGCATTAAGCAGGACATTGCGTTTTTGTTTCGCAACCGGCCATGGATCATCATGGTAATCGCGGCGATTCTGACTTTGTCCAATGTCGCCGTACGGGGTGCAGTGACGGCGCATTTTTTCAAATATTACGTTGGGGATGATGGTGCGCCGGTTTTCTGGTTTTTAGACAAAACATCCCTGATGCTTACCTCGGGATCGATCGCATTTATCATCGGTATTTTCTTTACCTCCTGGTTTAGCAAAACGTTCGGTAAGCGCAATTCGCTGATGGCTTTGACGCTACTCAATGGCCTTACTCTGTTGACGTTTTATTTTATTCCCGCCGAAGATTTCGGGTTGATGCTAGCGGTCAATGCGCTGGGTAGTTTACTAGCCGGGCCGACTCCAGCACTCGTTTGGGCAATCTATACAGATGTTGCCGATTATGGTGAATGGCGCTTTGGCCGGCGTTCGACGGGCCTTGTGTTTTCAGCCGCAATGTTTGCCCAGAAAATGGGGCTGACGATTGGCGGCGGCCTTTCCGGCTGGATGCTCGGCTACTTCGGCTACGTGGCAAACCAAGCGCAATCGCCGGAGGCAATCCATGGCATCCGATTACTTTTTTCCGTGCTGCCAGGATTGCTGGCAGTGGCGAACGGCATTATACTTTTCTGGTATCCACTAACCGATAAAGAAGTCGCGGACATTGAGGCCGAGCTTAAAGTCCGCCGCGAAATTTCCAACCCAGTAACTCCTTAGATTAAAATGAAAAAGTTAACCTCTATCGCGGCGCTGTCGGCGTCGACCTTACTGATTCCATTGAGCGCCAGCGCTGAGATGGAAATTTATCAAACAACGCGGCAGGGAGATCGCCTGGACAAAGTCGAGGCCAATGCGAGTGGTGCGGCGAGCTATTCACTGAAGCTCGATCCTAGCAAGACTTACCAGACTCTAGTCGGCATCGGTGGCTCGTTCACCGAGTCGGCGGCGCATGTGCTCAGCGAGTTGTCCAAGACGAAACGAGAGCTCGCACTACGCAGTTATTTCTCACCTTCAGGTGCCCGCTATTCGCTGACTCGTACGCACATCGCCAGTTGCGATTTTTCAGTGACGAATTACACCTATGCGCCAGTGCCGGGTGACAAGGACCTGGAACATTTTACCATCGAGCCTGATCGCAAGTATCTGCTGCCAATGATCAAGGAAGCGCAGGGCATCGCGGGTGCTGATTTTAACATTATCGCTTCGCCATGGACACCTCCACCCTGGATGAAGACCAATAACGCTTACAACGGTGGCCACTTGAAGCGGGAGCATTACCAGACCTTTGCCGATTACATGGTCAAGTATATCGACGCTTACGATAAAGAAGGAATCCCGATCTGGGGCGTGACACCTGCCAACGAACCACTGGGTAATGGTAGCCAATGGGAGAGCGTTCATTTCTCAGCGCATGAGATGGCGAACTATATCGGCGAGTACCTGGGGCCGACGCTTGCCAAGCATGCGCCAGATGTGAAGATCTGGGCTTATGATCAGAATCGCGGTGATCATCTTGTAGAATGGGCCGAGGCAATACTGGGTGATTCCAAGGCATCGCGCTATACGACAGGCATGGCTGTGCACTGGTATCAGAGCACCGTCGATTACAGTGCCTGGTCTTTGGACAAGGTGCATGAGGAATTTCCCAACAAGCAAATTCTGCACAGTGAAGGCTGTATCGACGCAGTGGGCGACCACGAAGAAATTGGTTCCTGGTTGGAAGATGACTGGTATTGGCGCGCTGAGGCTACTGACTGGGGCTACGACTGGGCCGCTGAAGATGACAAGGTAAATCACCCGAAGTATCGCCCATTTTATCGCTATGCGCGCGACATGATCGGCGGCTTTAATCATCACTTGGTTGGTTGGGTCGACTGGAACATGTTCTTGAACACCCGTGGTGGACCAAACCACGCGCGTAATTTCTGCCTGGCTCCGATCCTGGTCGACAGTGGTAAAGACGAGTTCTACCGCACGCCGCTATTCTATGCCGTTGCCCACTTCAGCCGGTTTATGCGCCCAGGAGCCCAACGTGTGGATTTGACCGGACATGACGACAAGCTGATGGCCACGGCCTTCAAGAATCCGGATAACTCGATCGCAATTGCGGTTTTCAATACGACCGAGGAAGACATCAACTATGAGCTGCAAATGAGCGGCGCGAAGAAGTCGATTTTCATCCCTGGTCAAGCACTCCAGACGGTGGTGATCAAGTAACCCAATTGGAAACATTTTAAGCAGAGCAGCGTCAGTTCGTGGCGCTGCTTTTTTGTGTCCATCTTCTTGAAGGCTGGAACCACTGAGAACGTTATAATGTTTCAACGCTTTCTGCTTGAGGCAATGAAAGGTGCGCTCTTGGGCTAAGCGACATGATGAATAGGGCTCTGTCTGTTGAAACTTTGCGCCGCAAAGCTTTACAAGCTTATCCCCGTGAGGATTTATTGAAAGCTATTCAAGTCGCACACCTTTTTCGCGCGAATACCACTACTGTATCCAAGCACAAAAAAAACCGTTGGGCCTTAACTCAACGGTTTTGAAAAAGTTATTTGGAAACTTTACTTGCGGCGACGAATGATCAGCAGACTGAGGGTCATCGTACCGAGCAGAAGCGCATAGGTAGATGGCTCTGGAACGGTCGTCGCGCTGATGATGTAGTCACCACCACCGAGGTCGGTAAAGGTGATGTTGGTTGGATCGATTGCACCTTGGTAGCGATACAGGCCGGTGTTGATCGCAGTTTCTACTTCCGTGGCGCTATCGACGTTGGACAGGGTGATGGTGCCGCCAGCTGTGGTGAAGTCAAGGTAGCTTGTTGTGCCATTGAAGCCATACAAACCAGCAACTGATGGCCCGTTATCTACTAATGTTAAATCTGATCCGTTGATTGTTACGACCACATCCGAAGCTTGCGCTGCCATCACGCTTCCGCCCGTATAGGTTACACCGCTATTGAATGTAAAATCTACAGCCGGCTGAAATTCTGCGCCAACTGAAAAGTTGGCATTGCTGGCGAGAGAGAAGGACCCAAAAGTAGCCGGATTGTATATAAAGTTGCCAGCTGCTGCGCCATAAATTAGTGTGCCATTCACGGTAATTGAGGTAGTGGCGTCTCTTTCCATGTTTTGCGAAGTGCCTGTGTTGAAGACACCCCCTTCTTCAATGATAAGATTGCCACCCTGGGTTTTGATCCAGGCAATACCATTAATTTGCTCCCAGTTGCCTCCGTCTTGAATCGTCAGAGTACTACCTCCTTGTATGAGTAGATCGCCGCCTGGATCGTATTGAGCGGATGCGTTCAGGAACGCATTATCTGGTCCAGTCAGGTTTGGAACGGTGTCAGTGCTCCAGTTGGCAGGAGTCAGGTATAAACCGTCACCGCCTCCGCCGTCCCAAGTGATGTCGGTGGCTTGTGCGGTGATGCTGCCCGAAAGAATTGCTGCAGCGGTTAGTAAGGGGATGTTTCTAGGAGTATTCATTGCTTATGTGTATTGGGAGAGGTAAGAGTTTAGTTGCATGAAATTGCATGGATGTGATTTAGTCAATCCATTTTCGGAAAAATATTGTGAAAAGAAATCTCTTCGGGGTGGAATTAATGCGGGTAATACTCGGGGTGTATTGGGGTGAGATCTTTGAGCTAGTTCGCTTTATGATGCTAATTATCGACTTAATCGCTTGAACTTCTAAGGAAAATTTCCGCTGATTCTTTAGCACGTTTCTATAATCCCCACATCTACCCTGTATGATTGAGAAGGTCATTGTTCTCGGCGGCGGAACCGCTGGACTGCTCACCGCGGTAACTTTGAAGCGAAAGCTTCCAATGCTGGATATCCAACTGGTGCACAGCCAAAAAATTGGGATCATTGGTGTGGGTGAGGGGACGACGGTTGAGTTCTCCAACCACTTTTTTAAATTCCTGGAATTCAGTCCGCGGAAGTTCTACAAAGAAGTTAGCCCGACGTGGAAACTCGGTATCCGGTTTCTATGGGGGGAGGGCTCGAACTTCTATTACACCTTTGGAAATGAGATCGATTTAAAGTTCAATGAACTCGAGCGCAGCGCCGGTTTTTACATAAAAAACATGGCCGAGCCCACGGGGCGTATCTCTGCTTGCATGCATGCAAACAAGGCATTCCTCAGACAGCACAATGGTGCACCGGATATGTCGATGCCGCATGCATTTCATATCGAAAATGCCAAGTTGGTCCAATGGCTTGAGGGGGTGGCGCGATCCCTGGGAATCGAGCTGCTAACTGGTGACCTGGCTTCAATTGAGCAATCGGACGGACAAGTAAGAACGCTGCTGCTAGAGGACGGCACCCGCCTGGAGGCGGACTTGTTTATCGATGCATCAGGCTTTCGCGCGGAATTAATCTCCAAGGTGTTGCGTGAGCCTTGGGCGGACTATTCGAAGACATTGTTTTGCGATCGTGCATTGATCAGTGGTTGGGAGCGTGATGGCGAACCCATTGCTCCATATACCACCGCCGAGGCGATGGATGCAGGATGGTGCTGGCGCATTGAGCACGAGCATTTCATCAATCGCGGCTATGTATTCTGCTCGAAATTTATCTCGGACGACGATGCAAAGGCTGAGTTTCTCGCGAAGAATCCCAAGGTAACCAGAGAGCCGCGCCTCGTGCCGTTTCGTTCGGGTAGGCATGAGCGTTCCTGGGCTGGTAATGTGGTTGCCGTGGGCAATGCTTCAGGGTTCGTGGAGCCGCTGGAGGCGACTGCTATTCATGTGCTTTGCTATCAGGCGCGCAGCTTGGCGGTGGTTCTGAAGGAAACCCAACGGCGGCCGACACCGAGCTTTATCGACATTCATAACCGCGCCAATGCGGATGCATGGGATGATGTACGTGATTTTCTGGCGGTTCATTATGCGTTTAACACTGCGAAGAACACGCCCTTTTGGCAGCATTGCCGTGACCATGTCGAACTCGGTGGGGCCAAGCAACTGGTCGATTTCTTTCGGGACAATGGACCAAGCCAGGCTTGCCGGAGTTACTTGCTGCACCCGACGAATTCCTACGGTCTGGAAGGATTTTATGCGCTGCTCATGGGGCAGGGCGTGGCCTGCGATAATGCATATCAGCCCAATGAAAAGGAAGCCAAGCTGTGGCAAAAGTATTTGGCTGAAGTCCAGCAGGCTGCCAAACGGGGTTACACGGTGGAGGAGTGCCTTAAGATCATTCGCGATCCCAAATGGAAGTGGGCGGCGTAGCTCAAAGTCCGTGGTTTTGTATGGTCTTTGGGTAGATCGGAACGCGTTGATTTCTGCAGATTGTTTGTCAGTCAGCCTAAAATGAGGGAAAATTCTTTTGTCTGAATCACGCCCTTGTTAGCGGGATTTAGCGAATTCTTAATGTCTCAATCCTGGGCGTTCAAAACTTTTAGTTGCATTTAATTGCAAAATAGATAAACGAGTAGGCCATTACCCCGCATACCGCTCAACCCAACCTCCCGTGAATAAGACTCTCCAAAAAATCAGCCAACGCGCTGGCTCCGCTTTCAACATCCTTGGCCTTATCGCGGCCCTCGGCACGGTAACGGGATTTACCGGCCATTCGTCGCTTCATGCGGCATTCTCCGACCCGAATTTCGTTACGGAAACGATCTACAGCGGCAACGGCGTGATCTCGTTGGAGTTTGACGACGAAGGCCGCCTATACGTGATCGAGAAGCAGGGCCGTTTGCTCGTTCTAGAGCCGAGCGATGGTCCGGAAATTACCATTTCCTATCAGTATTTTGAGGGGACGTGGAATGAGCTACCGGACTTTGACAGCCTCACGCCAATCGCAAGTGGAACGGCAACCGGCTTCGACCTCGAGAATCGTTTGCAGGACGACAACTTTGCATTCCGTTTTACTGCGACATTGGATATCTCCATCGCTGGTGACTACACTTTCTACACAACCTCGGATGACGGTAGTCGCTTATTGGTCGACGGTGTCGAGGTCGTCGATAACGACGGTTTGCATGGCAACAACGAAGAGCAGGGCACGATTAATTTATCAGCGGGGCAACACTCCGTTGTCGTTGAGTTCTTCGAAAACGGAGGTGGCGAGAACCTCGAAGTCGAATGGGAAAGCGCCAGCATGGTGCGTCAACAGCTTGGTGGCGGCGGTGGAGATTTTACGCCGCCGGTTGTCGTCGCGGATATATCTTCGGTGGTGAATACCAATGGCGAGCGTGGTTTGCTGGGCATGCGCCTGGATCCGGATTTCGCCAACAATCGCTACATTTACCTGTTCTACTCGACCTCGAATGATCAGCGCCTGTCGCGCATTACGGTCGATGAAACTTTCACGCAAATGGTATCGGGCTCGGAAGTTATTTTACTCTCCGAACTGCCCAACGAAACCAACGTACACAACGCAGGCGATCTCCAGTTTCACCCAAGCGATCCCTATGCGCTTTACGTGATGCTTGGCGACGATGGTAACCGCTACGTCGTTGATGACATGGACCTCTACAACGGAAAGATTCTCCGAGTAGATCCGGCCACAGGCCTGGGCTTAGCGGACAATCCATTCTACGATGGTAATCCAAACTCGGTCAGGTCACGCATTTGGGCGCACGGTTTTCGCAACGCGTTTCGCTTTGTGTTCGATCCTGCCGCCCCAATTGACGACGTCATGTATCTTTCGGAAAACGGTGATGGCACGGACCGCTTGGTGCGCATCGAAAAGGGTGCCGATGGTGGTTGGCCGGATGAGTTTACGACCTCGTCCGCCGATGGAAAGAGAACCGTTATGCGCACTCACAGCCCTTCCGCAACGGGGCTAATCATTGTGCGCGATGGACCCTTTGCACCGGAAGGCCCGACGATTTACCAGGCGCGCTATGGCCAGGAAATCCGTCGTTGGACACTGACCGGGGCCGAGCTAGATACTTTGACACCGATTGCGGCGGACAATGGCGGTGCTTTTCTGACCAACCCACCAGCGAGCATGGTCGCCTTCGAGCTGGGGCCCGATGGTGCGCTTTACTATACGGATTCCAATCAGGGCGATTCCTTGGGCAACGGTTATGAAATCGGGCGCATTCGTTTTCAAGGAGGTGAGCCACCGACGGCAAGCTTTACGGCCTCAGCCAACAGTGGCGCAGCACCGTTAACTGTCAGCTTCACTGATCAGTCGACGGCACCTGATTCCACTGTAGCTTCATGGGCATGGGATTTTGATGATGGCTCCACTTCCACCCAGCCAAGTCCACAACATACGTTCGCGAATGCGGGTGTTTATTCGGTGAGCCTGACCGTGTCGAATGCGCTCACGCTAACCGATACCGCTGAGCAGGAGATTTCAGTTTTTGAGTCACCTAGCATTACGATTAGTGGCGATATTTTTGACGCCAGTAGCGGGTCGGGCAATACGATGAGCGACGACATTGAGTTGACATTCTTCCAAGCCGATGCCGTAACGCCAGCCGCAATCACCGGTGGCAGCGGGACGGATTCCAATGCGCTGACGATCCCTGCGGGCGCTAGCATCAACTTGGCGATCAATGCGGCGCTGACCGGGCCAGCGATGGTGATCGTCGCCGATGATGGCCTGCCGCAAGGCTTGGCTGCGATTACGCGGGGCTTCGCCGTTGATTTGGATAACGGTGCCGATGTCGACCTGGATTTGTACTTTTCAGATACGGCTCTGGCCGGACGGGTGTTGGATACGCGCGGTGATCCGGCAGCGGTTGACATCGGGCTTAGCACCGGCGCTAACCGCGTTCCCTATCCGGTTCCTGGAGCGCGCGATTTTCTTCCGGCTACGCCATTTGCGCCGACGGGTGTTAACCACCGGCTGAACGCGGATGACCTCGGTTACTTCTATTTTCCGATTGCTTCAGGTGATGGTGATGCTGAGTTCACCCTCGACACAACGGGTGATCGCGGCGCGAGTGTTTATGGGCGCATCTTGGTCACCGAAACGGTGAACGACGCTGACTTGGCAGAGCGTGTCATTACTTTGGGGCTTTTCGATGGAGGAACCGATACTGATGATCTTTCTGGTATCGCCGAGACGCCGAATGTTAGCTTCATCAACGATGTGCAACCGATTCTAACTGCGAATTGCATCGGCTGTCACAACGACATTGCCACCAACAGCGGTGGTCTTGACTTGCAGCCCTCGGCGAGCTTCACGGAGTTGGTTAACAAACTCAGTGTCGAGGCACCCGGCATCAAGTTGGTTGAGCCTGGCTCCCCCGAGCGCAGCTATCTGATGGAAAAAATCAATTCCGATCACCCGCAGGTTGGCGATCGCATGCGCCCGAATGATCCGATGGACTTGAATGACCAGGCAATCATCCGCGACTGGATTCAGCAACTGTCCGCGTATCAACTTTGGCGCGACGAAACCTTTGGCGCGGAGTCGGGCACGACCGCAGCTGACCCTGATAGCGACTACGACCGTGATGGTCTGGCCAATCTGCTGGAATACACCTTGCAGTCTAACGCGACTAGCGAGGGCGTGATCGCGATTGTCCGCATTGAGCCAGGGCAGGGCGGCATTAACCTACGCATCGCCGAGCCGCTGAACAATGTGGCGATCGCATGGGAAGCGTCTGAAGATTTGTCTCCGGAGTCTTGGACCGTTGTCGCCAGCAGACCCGCATTCGGCTCGTGGACTTTAACCACTGGCTATGAATTATTAAGTGACCCCCAAAGTGGCAACCTGCTGCTGATCCCGCCGGATGGTGCACTCGGTGACGGGCTGTTTTTCCGATTCGTCGCGGAAACCCACTAACGCCTGGCGACCTCTCAGCGTTCACCTATCGCTAAAAATTTTACCCAAGTAATTGCATTAAATTGCAATAAATAGCGGCTTCTCGGCCGGTATCCCCAACCCACAACCCCCCATAATTATGAAAAGACTACTGTGCACCCCGCATTGGAGCTTTCTGGGCCGCTTTGCCGCGGCGACGACAGCTCTTACGCTAGCTCAGTTGGCTTATCTTCACGCGCAGCAAGCGGTGCCCGTTGGCGCTGGCAGCTACGCGGAATATACGCCCGAGCATGAAGACATCGTCGGCGGCGAAGACATCGATCTCGTCACCGCCTTCCTGAACCGCCAACTCTACATCCACCCGTCCAAGGCCGGTGAGCCTGTGCCGACCAACGACTGGTGGACGGATCTGATTTTTAACCAATACTCCGGCAATATGTGGCCTTACCCGCTTTCGGTGCAGACCAATGCGTCGGGAGTAAATGTCTATTTTCCCATCGAGTTTTCTGCCTCGGGCACCGACATGCTGACGGAGTTTCCGATCGCTGTCGGCGGGCAGGCTTCTATCGTTCTTGGACCGGGTGATACCATACTCGCCGATTTTGAAGGCGCTGGCTGGCCATCCGGTTGGAGCACCACCGGCACGGCCTTTGGCAGCGGACCGGCAGCGGGTTCCGTTTCCGGACAATCCTTAGTTACGAACTTCAACGGCGCCGGGTTAGCGAATTCCTTCCACGGGGGCGATGGTTCAACGGGGGCGCTGACCTCGCCAACCTTCACCGTGAATGCGCAATACATTCACGCGTTGGTCGGTGGTGGAAATCACCCCGGCGCCGCGGAAGTTCGACTCGTGGTCGGCGGTAATGTCGTCCGCGCAGCTACAGGCGTGAACTCGGAAAACCTCGCGTGGCAAACATGGGACGTGTCCGAGTTCAACGGGCAATCCGCCTACGTCGAAGTCATTGACAACGTCACCGGTGGCTGGGGCCACATCATGGCTGATCAGATCGTCATGACGAATGACGCGGACCCGGCGGTAAAATTCAGCACCGACTTTGCGCCCGCCAGCGCGGTCGCCTTGGATTGGTCCGACTGGCATGTGCAAATGCGCCTGGAGCAAAACGCCAACGCCTACTACGACGTAACGATGGGCCATGGCCTGCCGTTTGTCTGGGTGGAAGCGACCGGCGTTTCTCCGCTGCTCACCATCGACGCCTCCGCCGTTTTCCGTGATGCCGCGGGCAACGTGATTGCGCTGCCATACACCGGCGCGGCAATTTCGGTGGAAGTGCAGGGCCGGTCCTTTGGCTTGCACGCTCCTGATGGCACGACGTTCGAAGACGCCAATGGCGAACTGCTGGTTAACTTCGGCAGTGGCAGCTACTTAGTTGTCAGTGCGTTGCCGAGCTACACCGCGCTCGGTGCCTTCGACGCCTATGCCTATGCGATCCCGCGCGACACCGCGATGAACTGGACTTACAATCCGGCTGGCGGCTTTGTCCGCACGAATTGGAACGTCACCGCGCAAGCGCTCAAAGGCGGCAATACGACAGTCTTGCAGGGTTGGATTCCGCATCACTATCGCGAGACGGATAACAACCTCAGTTTCACCGGCGACAGTTATACGACCCCGCGTGGTAAGCTGAAGCTAACGGCCTCGAACACCGCGCAGATCGACTTCCCGTTCACGGGCATTTTGCCGAATCTGCCGGCCCCAACTCAGATCGGTGGGACACATGATTACTCACCCGAGCGCATGGAATTCTACCTCGACCAGTATGCCACCAAGACCGACTACGGCGGTGACACCTACTGGGGCGGCAAGAGCCTCACGCAATACGGCGACTACATGACCATCGCGGCCGACCTCGGCACGGATCATGTCGAAGCGCTTAAGGCTTCTCTGACGACTGCGCTGGAAGATTGGTTCACCTACGACGGCGTCGAAACGGAAAAATACTTTGCCCGTTACGACGGCTACAAAGCGTTGGTTGGCTTTAACGAATCCTACGGTTCATCGCAGTTCACTGACCACCATTTCCACTACGGTTACTTCACGCGTTCGGCCGCGCTGCTTGGGTTGCAAGATCCGCAGTTTCTTGCTGACTACGGCGAGATGGTAACCCTCGTTGCCAAGCAATATGCCAACTGGGATCGCAACGATACAGACTTCCCGTTCTTGCGTACCTTTGACCCTTGGCACGGCCATTCTTATGCGGGTGGCACCAGCGCGGGCAACGGCAATAACCAGGAGTCGAGCTCTGAGTCGATTCAATCCTGGTGCGGTCTCTTCTTGCTTGGCCAAGCCATGAACGATAGCGACATGACCGCCGCTGGTGCCATGGGCTACGCGATTGAACGCCTTGCGATCAAAGAATACTGGACCGACTACCACGGCAATCCCGATGCCACGAATCCTGTTCTCGGCGACGGCAGTACCTTCCCGGTGGAATACGGCCATGAGTATGCGGGCATCGTCTTCGACAGCGGCACCGCGTATGCGACATTCTTTAGTGGCGATCCTGGCTGGATGTATGGCATCCAGTGGCTGCCGATTCAGCCTGGCCTCGCATATATGGGTGAAGATCCGGCCTTTGCGAAGTCGCAAATGAACTCCATGATTCAAGACCGCGTGCCGACCATGGCTGGTGCTGCCCGTGGTGTTATCCGCGACTACAACCTCGCACCTGCGCAAACCGAATGGCACAACGGCGACACCGCTGGCGCGCTGGCGAAGTTTGCTGGTGCGATCAAGCTGGCCTACGATCACAACCCGACCTACACGCTCGCGCAAAGTGGCAACCCGCTTTACGTGAATGGTCAGTTGAGCTTCACCGTGGAGCCCGATGGTGCCATCACGCTTGACCCGACGATCTGGTCCGCCGGCACACTGGCGAACTATCCGAACCTCGTGCCGCCGACCATTGGTCAGCCGCTCGAAGGTTGGCCGATGTATGATTACCTCTACACGAACTACACCTACGATGTAAATTACCTCGAGGACAAGTGGGAGTTTGAGGTGCTCAACTACCAAAGCGGCGTTGATACCGAGCAGGCTAAGAAGGTCATCGGTGACTGGGGCGTGGGACTCGGAAATGTAATCCTTGGCTATATGGCGCACTACGATGCGAACCTCGTTGCTGAGCTCATGGACGAGTTCTATGCGGACGGTCACCCGATCGGCATCGCCAACGACACCAGCGGCCTCACTTATTACTACACGCACGCGCTCCGTTCGCTGGGCCACATCGTTTACGATCGTTACACGGACATCCCGACCAGCCAGGTCTTCTACAATCCGTCGACCGGCGTTTATAGCTACGCGGTTTACAACCCGAGCAACGTCGAGCAAACCGCCACGGTTTATAGCACCAGCGGTGCGGTCATTGGATCGTTCCCGGTCCCGGCGAAAAAGGTCGTGCAGCACAAGCTCGACCAAGCGTTGAACTCGTTGCAAATCTCTGCATCGAATCCGGCCGCTACGTTTACACCTGGCTCCACGGTGCAGTTCTCCGTAACCGGTTTCGACCAATACGAAGCCACACATCAGCTGACCAATGTTAGCTGGTCGGTAAATGCCGGCGGCTCGATCAACGGGGCAGGGCTGTTTACCGCCACGTCGAATGCCGACCCGGTAGTGGTCACGGTCACCGCCGATGGTTTGCAGGAAACTTATACGTTCCGTGTGGGCGACGCGCCTTACCTGGCAGACATCGCCATTACGCCGGAGTTCGCCCGCGTCGAAGCTAGCAGCACGCAGACATTCTCTGCTGCGGGCCTCGACCAATACGGCGACCCAGTGGACCTCGTGGGCCTCGTGTGGGCTGTCGATGGTGGCGGCTCGATTGATGCCAATGGCGTGTTCACCTCCAACGGAACAACGGGTGCTTACTACGTGATTGCCGACAATGGCAATGCATCGCAGACCGCGCTGTTTGCCGTGCATCCGCCGCTACAAAACGTGGCTGCTGGTAAGACCGCTACAGCTTCGAGCGCCGTTGGTCCTCCGGGCGAAGCGCCACTGGCCGTCGATGAAAATGCCGCGACCCGTTGGGAAAGCGCACATGGCAACGACGATGAATGGTTCCAGGTCGACTTGGGCGTCACCTTCGACATTGAGCGCATCGTGATCGATTGGGAAGGTGCCTATGCCAGCGAATATGAGCTGCAAGTTTCCGACGATGGCGCGAACTGGACTACGATTCTGACCGTGGAAAAAGCGAATGCCAATGACGACAATCTCGCCGTTGAAGCCAGCGCACGCTACGTTCGCTTCCAGGGTATCGACCGTGCGCTCGACTACGGTTATTCGTTCTTTGAGTTCGAGGTTTACGGTTCGGAGGGTGCTGACGCCATCGAAGGCGCACAGTTGTTCCTGAACCCGACCGACGTGGATTTGCTCAACGGTATGTCCACGGACTTCGATGCCTACGTGTTCGATGCGAATTGGAACGGCGGCGAAACGAGCCAGATAAACTGGTCTGCTGACACCGGCAATATTGACGTCAACGGTGTTTACACCGCGACCCAGGAAGGCGGCCCGTTTACGGTCACTGCGACTTTCACGGGCACGGTGGCTGGTGGGGGCTCGCTCGCCGATACGGCCACGGTTAATGTGTCCGGTGGTGGCGCGTATGTAAACGTAGCGCCAAACGGAACGGCTACCGCATCGTCGGAAGAAAACGGCGCGATGTCGGCTTCTGCCGCGATCGACGAAAGCCTGGCTACGCGTTGGTCATCTGCGTTTGAAGACGATGAATACATCACCGTCGACCTGGGCGCATCGACCTACATTGATTCCGTCATCCTGCGTTGGGAAGGTGCCTATGGTTCGGCTTACCACATCCAACTATCCGACGACGGAACGAACTTCAGTAACGCAGTCAGCGTAACTGGTGGTGACGGCGGAGAAGACGATCTTCCCGTTGGCACCAGTGGCCGCTACGTTCGCATGCAGGGCGTCACCCGTGCCACCGGCTGGGGCTATTCGCTTTGGGAGTTCGAGATCTACGCGCAAGGCACACCACCGCCTCCGGGTGGCAATTTGGCCGAAGGTCAGCCCGCGTTCGCCTCTTCCAATGAGGGCGCTTACATTGCCGATGCTGCAGTCGATGGTGATGGCGGCACCCGCTGGTCCAGTGAGTTCGAAGACGATGAATGGGTCTACGTGGACCTCGGCTCTACGCAGACAATTTCCCAAGTCGTGCTGAACTGGGAAGGTGCCTATGGATTGCATTACAAGATTCAGGTATCCAATGACGCCTCGACTTGGAGCGACTTGATCGAAGTCACCAACGGCGACGGCGGTGAAGACGATTTGTCGGTCTCCGGCAGTGGTCGCTACGTGCGCATGCTCGGAATCGACCGCGCTACGCCATGGGGCTACTCGCTGTGGGAGTTTGAAGTCTATTAAGCTTTGCAACGCAAAGTAATGACTCTCTGGAAATGAATTACAAGGCGGGGCCTACCTCCCCAATGGAGGCCCCGCCTTTTTCCCAACCCAACCCTGATCCCCCTCAACTGTGATGAATTATTCTCGTATATTTAAACCGGGCCTTGGCGCTCTTTCGTTGCTCGCTGCGTCCGTCGCCAGCGGGCAAACCAATCTGGCGCTAAATCAGCCCGCGACCGCATCCAGCTCGCAAGTTGGATTGACCACGACCGAAGTGAACGACGGCAACCTTGGCACGCGCTGGGGTAGCGACTGGTCGGACCCGCAATGGATTTATATCGACCTCGGCTCAGTGCAATCCATTGGCGATGTCGAGCTGGTCTGGGAAGGTGCTTTTGCCTCCCATTACTTTATACAAACTTCAGACGACGCGTCGACATGGAGCGATGTCGCGGAAATAACCGATGGCAACGGCGGCACGGACACGATTACCGTCGGTGCCGATGCACGCTACGTGCGCATGTACGGTACGGAGCGCGGCAGTGGCTACGGCTACTCGCTATGGGAGTTTGCTATCTATGACGAAGTTAGCGAACCACCGCCCAGCAATGATGACCTCGCCGAAGGCCAGCCCACATATGCCTCTAGTTTTGAGGGGGCTTACACCGAAGCACTGGCCACCGATGGCGATCCGTCGACGCGTTGGGGCAGCTCCTTTGAGGACGATGAATGGATTTATGTCGATCTCGGCGAAACGAAATCCGTCGAGCGCGTGGTGCTCCGTTGGGAGGCTGCCTATGGCTCGGGCTACGTGATCCAGGTGTCCGATGATGCGACGAACTGGACCGATGCTTACACCGAAACTGCAGGCGACGGCGGCGAGGATGACATTACTCTGGCAACGCCTGCTGATGGCCGCTACGTCCGGATGCAGGGCGTGACGCGTGGTTCGCCGTGGGGCTATTCGCTGTGGGACTTTGAAGTTTATGGTGATGACGGATCCCCTCCGCAGCCCAGTGGTGATCTGGCCGCAGGCAAAACCGTAGTCGCATCCTCGGAAGCTGATCCCGTCGGTCTGCCCAAGGATGCCGCGGTCGACGAGGACAGCCTGACGCGTTGGGCTTCTGCGGAATCCGATACGGAGTGGATTTACGTCGACCTTGGCGCCGCACTGACCTTTGACCGCGTCGTGCTCAACTGGGAAGCCGCTTTCGGTTCGGCTTATATCATTCAGGTTTCTGATGATGCTTCGAACTGGACTGATGTTGCCACGATCAACAATGGCGATGGTGGCTTGGACGAAGTAACTTTTGCCGAAACCACGGCGCAGTATGTGCGCGTGCAGGGCGTGACGCGCGGCACGATTTATGGCTACTCGCTGTGGGATTTTGAAGTTTATTTCGACGACGATAATGTCGAGCCGGGCGGCCCGATTGACGTGCCGCTCGTCGGCCCTTACGTCGAGTTTATTGACTTAAACTTGTCGCCTGATACGAACAACAGCGAAAACGAAATTCGCGTGCAAAACCTCATCGTTGACCGGGTGCTTAATTACGATATCGGCACGACGATCACCGTTACCAAGGACTTCGTTAGTCTCGGGCCAGACAACGATCTGGACATCAGCGCGGTGGATTCGCAGGGAAATAACGTGAGTGGCTTTCCGCTGACGATTACCGTTTACGAGGGCCTCGTGCTGACGGTCGAAGTGGTGCAAGTTGGCAACGGTGACGACTTGGCCTTTGGTAAACCCATTGTGGCGTCATCGAGTCAGGATGCTGGTTTGGCTGCGGACTTCGCAAACGACGGCGACAGCGCCACGCGCTGGGGCTCGCTCGAAAATGACAATGAATGGATCTACATCGACCTTGGCGCCGTTTATAATTTCAAGCGCGTCTTGCTGAGCTGGGAAACGGCTTACGGCAGCGCCTATAATATCGATGTTTCCGACGATGCACAGAATTGGACGACGGCGCTTAGCGTTACCAACGGCAATGGTCAAATCGACGACTTAGAACTCGATGCAACGGGCCGCTACGTGCGTATGCAGGGCATTACTCGCGGCAGTGCTTATGGCTATTCGCTCTTCGATTTCGAAGTGTATGAAGAAGCCGGTTACAATCCCGATGACATCATTGACGATCCTTACACCGCGCCCGATGCGCCGGAGCTGAGCGGAAGCTTTGCATTACAAAGTCCGGCCGACAATGCGATGATTAACAGCACCCGCACGCCGACCTTGAGCTGGGATGCGGTCGCCGGTGCCACGCGCTACGATGTGTATATGAACATCACCAAGGAGGACTACGACTTCACGCAACCGGGTTCCTTGTTGGAGCGTTACACCAAAGTTGGCGAGTCGAGCACGACCAGCTTTACTTTGGCTAGTGAGTTGCCGGACCGCTGGACTTACAAGTGGTATGTTGTCGCCATTGATGGCGTGAGTGATCCGCGTTCGGACATCCACACATTCAGCCTTTATCTGCCAAACGTCGAGCAGGTGGACGATGGAATCAGCCTCATTAACGGGATGCGCGACTTGAATAAAAGCGGCACGATCGAACCCTACGAAGACTGGACACAGCCTATTGACACCCGTGTTGACGATTTGCTTGCGCGTATGACACTGCAAGAAAAGGCAATGCAGATGTTCTTTGACGGGCAGACGTATCCGACGGCAGGTTTTCACTTCGGCCCGCTGACACCGGTCGACGAAGAGGCGATGCAGCTCAGCAATGCCGCGACGCGACTCGGCATTCCGGCAATCACGACGGGCGACACCATTCACGGCTACAAGACGACGTTCCCGACGCAGTCTGCACTCGGCGCGATGAAGAACTACGCGCTTATCCGTGAGCTGGGCGACATGCAGCGACGCGAGCAAATCGCGGTTGGCGCGCGTGGTACTTTGTCGCCGCTCGCAGAGGTCGGCACGAAGGTGCTTTACCCGCGCATTCAAGAAGGTTGTGGTGAAGACGCCGATGTTGCCGCCGCAATGGTGCGCGCAATTCTGGTTGGCTTGCAGGCCGGTCCGGAGCTGAACCCGCAATCACTCTGGGTGACCACGAAGCATTGGCCGGGGCAGGGTGCCGGTGGTGAACAGCAGATGGTCTATGATGGCACGACGGTGCACTACCATATGCGTCCGTGGCACGCGGCGATTGAGGCTGGCACGGGCGGGATTATGCCTGGCTATGGCGGCACGCAGCTGTTTGGTCCAAGCGAAGCCGGGGCAGGGGATAACCCGTACATCCTGGCTTACCTCCGTGAAGAGCTGGGCTACGAGGGCCTGATCTGCAGTGACTGGCTCCCGAGTGGCGCTTGGGTGGGCTCCGCGATTGCGGGCTCCGATGTCATGGGCGGCGCTGCGCCGTCCGTCATGGGCGATTTTGCGACCGAAGTTCCGGAAGCCACGATCGACGAACACGTCCGCCGTATTCTCGATATGAAATTTCGCCTGGGAATTTTCGAAAATCCCTATGGTGACTACGCGTATGGCGAAGGCGAATGGTTCACACCGCATAACTACGATCTCGCTGTTCAGGCCGCACGCGAGGCCATGACGTTAATGACGAACAACGGCGTGCTGCCGCTCGATTTACCCGTAGGCAGCGATATCGTGGTGACTGGACCATTTGCCGACACCGGCAACCAGTGGTCGATCTGGACCAGCGGTTTCCACGACTACTCTGGCGCGCAAACTCCGTTTGACGCGATAGCTGAGCGAGGCGCGCAGGCCGGGCTCAATGTTTATTTGGACAACGCTCCAGAGACGCCGGACTTGGCGGTGGTGGTCGTTGGTGAGCCGTCCTACACGCACGGCACCTCGTGGGCCAACGAAGAGCCTTATCTGCCTGCCGCGCAAACGGCGATCATTCAGAACTACCTGAATCAAAATGTCCCTGTGGTCGTGGCTTATGTGATGGCGCGTCCCTGCGTATTGAATTCAGCAGAGCTCAGCGCGGATGCCTTGTTGTTAACTTACCGTGCTGGTGACGGCGGTGGCACGGCGCTCGCTCAGGTATTGTTTGGCGACTACGTTCCGACCGGCACGATACCGTGGCAATTGCCACGCTCGATGGCTCAAATTGGCACGGATAGTCAGCAGAACCAAGTCGAAGAGTGGGACATTCCTTACGACATCGGGGCGACCCAAGCCGAGCGCGACGAGATCCGTGCGCTGATCGCTGCGGGCCAACCCGTGCCGCCAATCTATGGCGATCCGTTGTTCCAATATGGCTATGGTCTGCAAAACTATGGTTACACCGACACCACTCCACCGACCGCACCAGTGCTACAGGTGCCCGCAAACGGCGGATCGTTCGGCCCGGACTTACCGTCGTTTAGTTGGGCGGCCAGCGCGGATGGCGAATCAGGTGTGCGCCATTACGAAGTCTATGTTGATGGAGTGAAGGTGCATACGACGAAGGGCACGACCTGGGATCACCGGAATCTGCCGCTTTCGAACGCACTCCACACTTGGGAGGTGCGCGCCGTCAATTGGGCCGGACTGGAGCAGTCTTCGGGGCCGTTTAATTTCACGCTGAACGACACGACGGCACCGCCAGCGTTCTCACTGATCGCGCCGGAGAATGGTGTTAACGTCGTTGCGGGCGCGCCCTTGTCATTTTTCTGGCAGGACGTGGTCGACACCGGTAGCGGTGTCGCGTTCTTCGAGCTCTATTACGATGGCGTGAAGCAGGGCGAGTTCGCTCCGGTTGCTCCTTTAACGGAAAATGCCAATGTCGCGCTCGACCGGCCGTATGTGACCTCGTCCACGAATCAGGGAACGTTCGATGCGGCCACCGATGGTGATCCGACTACGCGTTGGTCGAGCGATGCATTTGCGCCTCAGTCGCTGACCATCGACCTCGGGGCGGATTATCTTGTCAACCGCGTGTTGCTCCAGTGGGAGGCCGCCTACGGCTCGGAATACCGGATCGAGGCGTCCGTCGATGGCGTGACTTGGAATGAACTGTACTACACGAATACCGGTGACGGCGGGGTGGACGATCTAACCGGGTTGTCCGGCGTCGCGCGCTACCTGAACGTGCAATGCCTGACCACGCCGACACCGTATGGCTTCTCCCTGTGGGAAGTCGAGGTTTACGGCGATCTCGTCAATGGCGCGACCATGGCATCACCGGGCGCGGGCGCTCACAACTGGACGGTGCGCGCGGTAAACGGCGCAGGCCAAGCAACCGACGCCAGCGAGACGTGGAGCGTGACCGGCCAATAGATTCTTGGGGTAAGAGCAAATAAAGAAGGGGTCTGCGCACGTTGCGCAGGCCCCTTTTCAATACTTGGTAACGACTTTCGCCGTCGAAATTAACGCGCGTTGCCGGGGTATTGGAAGCCTTCGCGGCGGCGCACGTAGCTCCAGTAGAGGGCAGCGGCTTCGGTGCGGCGCGAGGCGTAAAGTTTGCTCAAGACGTTGCTGAAGTAATTCTTAACGGTCTTTTCGCTCAGTTTCAGCTCCACGGCTACTTCCTTGTTGGTCAGGCCTTTGGCAACTTGCTCCAGAACACGACGCTCCTGTGCGGAAAGGGTTTCCACTAGGTCCTCCTGCTTGCTCTGATTGGAGTCGCGCATGTGGTTGACCACGTGGGCGGTAACGGAAGGATCGAGAATGCTTTTGCCGGCGGAGACATCCTGTAGCGCAGAGATGATCGCTTCGCCGTTAATGTTTTTGAGGATGTAGCCATCGATGCCTTGAGCGAATGCATCAAAAATGGCGCGGTCGTCCTCACAAGAGGTCAGGACTAGAATCTTGGCACGGTGATCGCTGGCGCGCATGCGCTTACAGAGCTCGACGCCATTGCCATCGGGCAGCATGAGGTCCAGCAGGACGATGTCCGGCTTAGTCTTAGTATAAACTTCCATGGCATCGCGGCAATTGCCAGCCTCGCCGAGAATTTCAAACTCCTCACAATCACTGATTAATTGACGGAGTCCAATACGCACCACCTCGTGGTCTTCCACGATGATGATTTTAGTCGGTGTAACGGTTGTCATGGTTTATTTAACGGCAGAATTATTCTAATCCTTGTACCTTGGGGGCTATTTTTCGAGAATTTAACATTTGCGCCGATTTGTCGAGTCCGTTCTCGGATGTTGGTCATGCCTCGGCTGTCCGGACGGCCATCGCCCTCAGTCATGCCAATACCGTCGTCGAACACGAGTAGATCGACGGAGTCATTCTCAAAGAGGAGCCGCACATGGATATTCTTCGCTTGGGCATGGCGAATTGCGTTGCTCAGGAGTTCGCGTGAAAGCTGATAAATTTCCAGCGATTTCGCGGTGTTGAGCGATTTGCAAGCTTCGGGGGAAATGTGGATATGGATGTTGGCCTCTGTGCTTTTACGCGTGTGAATAACCAGTTGCTCAAGCGCATCTTGCAAGCTCTTACCCTGGAGCGGGGCAGGGGTTAGCCCGCGAATGAAGCCGCGCAACTCGCCGATAATGCCATTGAGGCTGTCCTTGCATTCATTGATGCGCTCCTTGGCTTTGTCGGGATTCCGGGAAGTCATCATGTGTGCCCGTTCTAGCTGCAGGCCAACGGCATACACGCTTTGGATGACGCCGTCATGCAAGTCACGCGCAAGTGACTCGCGCACGCGGGCATTTTCCTCGCTGATGCGGACTTCTTCCTGTTGGCGCTGGACTTCGCGCGTCAACTGAAGACGCGCCTCGCTGGCCTCGGTAAGGCGTTGGGCGATGCGCGCCCAGTCGTAGTCTTCATTGAGGATGGGTTTGAGGACCGTGGGGTCATCGGTTTCCAGCGCCTCGGATACGAGTCTAATGGGGTATGCGAGCCATTTCCAAAGCACGGCAAAGAAGAGCGTCATGACGCCGATGATCGCGAAGGAAATTTGTCGCAGTTGATTTCGGTTCTTTTGCAGCAGCGTGAGCTCTTGGTTAAGTCCAAAAGTTGCCGTGTAGGCCAAGACGGGCTGGCCCATCGCGCCAACGCCGATCTCCGTAACGCGATATTCCTGGCCGTCATTGAAAAAGCCAGTAGGGGTCTCATTGATCGCGGCAATGGGAATGCGTTGGATCAATGTTTCGGCCGACATGCCGAGGTTCGTCATAAACAAACGATCCCAAAAGCGCCCGACAATCAGGTAGCCGCTCGGCGCGCCATTTGCATCGGCTGCCAGCGGGGTAAAGGCACACTGAAGCGGCCCTTGCGGCGTTAATTCAAAAAACAGCGCTTTCTCGCCATTGGTGATCAGGAAGTCGAGCGACGCCTTACTGATCATGGGTCTCTGGCCCGTGCTACCACGTTTCAAGTCATGAATTACCGCGACATCTCCATCGGTTTGGTAGTAGCCCACGACATCCACGTTTGCATTTTGGGCAATGGGCTGGATCGCGTCCAGGGTAGGAGCATCGCCGAGAGTGGAACGGCTTTGCTCGAGTGCAAAATTCTCCATGGAGCGCGACACGATGCGGTTCACGCGCTGGAGTGTCGCCTGCCGTTGGGACACGGCGGTGCGCAGCAATTCTTCGCTGTTTTTCTTTTCAGTGCGAAATTGCCAAAAGAGTAGCGCCCCTACAAACGCCAGCATTACCACCATGAAACTTAGCAGGCGGTTCCAAATGCTGATTCCTGGATTCATTCAGTGCTCAGCTTAGGCAAATGACCTTAGCTGGCAAGATCGCTCGTTGTTTCTTTGGAGTCAGTGAAGTTTCCAAGTGCGTTATTAGAGCTTGTCGAAAATGTCGCGGAATTTCTGCTTGTCGTTTGCTGTTAGCAGTTCGCTCCAGCTTTTCATACGGTAGGAATCCTCGTCGAAGAACAGGTTTTTCAACTGCACGTCGTAGTGAAAGCCATACGTTCCGGTAACCTTGATGGTATTGGCGACAATGGCACCAAGGACTTCGCCGCCGCTGCCACCACCCTTAAGGCTAACGGCAGCGTTGGGCGCATAGATGACTCCGGACAAAGTGGCGTTGCCATGGTAGCTGATGGACTGCGATGAATCTCCGATGCCGAAGATGAGCATTTTTTCTGGCTTGGGATAAACACCCAGATCCGGGACGACGCCGAAGTCTCCTAAAGGTGTCGGGTCATAGCTATTGGTATTCAAATTGACGAAGCCATTGCCGCCAACGTCCATATCGCCTGCGACATAGAGCTCCAGTGAGCCATTAGTTTGGTCGACATAAATGCCCCCGGTTCCGTTGCCGGAGATTTTTACGTCCCCCTTCACGACGAGTTTTACATCACCGGTGATGTGGAGCTTCTTGTTGCTGTTCAGTGAGATAGCATCAGCCACATAGGTTCCACTGCCCAGTGACATGTTGTTACTAATCGTGCCGACGGAGTTGGTTGCGGAAGGCGCAGTCATGTCCGGGAAGTCGGAACGGAAGTCACTGGTGACCAGATTTGGATTCACATAGCCGGCGGGAATATGGGTCGGGGAGCCGTAGTTGTTTACATCGCTGGCATCAAATACTTTGGCATTGGGGCCCAGGGCTACGGTGCCACCGCCAGTTGCGACGCCACCCATGACGGAGCTGTTGGAAATGTTGGCGGCGTCGTTGATTATACTCGTGGTGGCCACAGTGCCAGCATCTTCCAGACTACCAAGCAGATTCGTGGAATTCGAATCATAGGCATCGAAGGTCACATTACCGCCGGAGAACGTAATGGAATCTTTGGCGGTCAGTCCGTTGGGGGCCACTGACCGTGGGGTCAGTTCTATGCGGATAAATTTATCCATGCGGCTACCATCCGGCATATTGATCAACCCGCGGGTCAGCAGAATAGGGTCCGTGGCCGAGTCGACGATGATCATTTGGATTTGCGTATCCTTAGCCATCTTGAGGTCGAAGCCGGTGCTATTTTTGTAGATTATATTGCTCGAAAGCGATTTCCAAGAGGATGTGTCATCATTGTTGAGTGCCCAAATGGCTTCTTCGGCTCCAGCCTCGGCGAGATTTAGCGCGGCATTGCGCATGAAGGACAGGTGTGAATTGCGCGACTCATTGCCGGCCATCTTTAAGTATGAAGCGCTGATGACGGCGAGAATCGCAGACAGAATTACCGCAAGCATGAGGGCTGAGCCGCGACGGCGGGGAAGTGATCTACGTTTCATGATGGCCTTAGTTGGTAATGATGCGGTTGCGCATGTTGTAACGAGCGGAGATGATGTGGTCCGTGTTGTCATCGCGCATGTTGTTGCGCGTGAGGTCGACGCGCAGCTGGATTGATTTCACCTCGTTGATATTCGTCGTTAAGTCGCCGAGAATATTGTAGTATTCGATTTTAATGCCGCTGATGTTATCCAGCATGACTTTTTTGCTGCTGGTTGTGTTGTTTACTCGAACCAATTCACCGGAGGAACTGAGGTAGGAGTAGGTGATGCGCTCCGTTCCAGATGTGCTATCGACATCAATGGTAAAGCTGTTATCAGCCGCAGTGATGACGTTTGAAGTCATGCGGATTTCACGTCCAAACCGCTCCAGGAAATACGTTCCGTCGCGATTCATATCAGCGTAATTGCCGAGGGAGACCGAGCTGCGCAGCATGAATACAAACGTGCTGACCAGGCCCGCCATGAGGAAGCCGAGCAGGGCCGTGGAAATCATGATTTCCATAATCGTGAACCCTTTGGTCCGCTTAGAAAACGCGCGTGTAGTAATCACTGAGGCCCTCCTTTCCATACCAGGTGATATACGAGAGTGAGTGCTCAGTGTTTTGGGAATCTTTCCACGTCGCAGTCAGCGTGATCAACTTCATGTTCGCTTTCGCATCTTCGATTGTTCGGGTGGCCACGAGATCGCGGATTCTGTCTTCACCCTGGGTGTAGTGAGCGGCAAATTTTGACGTTTTACCGGAGTCGGCGACCAGTGTTTCGACCTCTTCCCAACTCATGGATCGCATAGACTCCATCTCCGTTTGCAGGACTTGGGATATACGGGTGGCGTGGCGCGCATTTTCGATGCGGGTAAATCCATAACCCATGCATACAACGGAAGAGCCGATTACCATGCCGAGAATTACCATGGCGACAAGCACCTCGATAATTGTAGTTCCGGATCTTACCCGGATACCTTGTTTAAAACACAATTCAGCTGATTTCACAATCACGACATTATAGCAAAAATGACACTTGTTAGTAAGAGGCGAAGTGCTTGTTAAATACGCCCTATTGGGGGTTGGGGGTTTTTTCTTAGTCGCTGATTTTAAATTATTTGGATAATTTGTGGTTAAGTCTCCAAAGTGCTAATAGTTACGCAATGTAATGAGTCTATTTCCGGATTTGTTATTAGGTATGACTGGCCTTATTTGATATTTAAATGTAAATTTCTTTTACTTATTTCTCACAATTAGGAATGGGGTAAAGTCCTGCTGTAAATCTGTATTGCATTTGGGGAAATTAGAGGCGTCTGGCATCGCATGTGATAAAATGGGGCCAATTGGCATTATTGGCGTAGGGGCCGATTTGCGTGCCGTATGGAACTACCGGTTTTGGCCATTTTGAGGTATAATTGGTTTCAATGATCTTGCACAGTAAATGGCGCGTTGGTGTTACCCTGATCGAAGTCATGGTGGGGATGGTAATCATCTCCCTGGTCTTTCTATCCACCATGGCAACGCTATCCATCGGCTTTCGCGCTTCCGAAAATGCCCGTTTAAATGCTGATGCCCAATTTTGGCTTGAGTCCGAGTTGGAGTCCATTCGCTCGTTGGATTGGAGCGAGATTGAGGCGCTCCAGAGCAAATATGATCTCTACAAGGAGGAGGGCAAGGCTCTCTCCTTTACCAACAGTGGGACGGATCCCCGGCTAACCAGCTCGTTGGCAATTGCGGATAGAAACGGTCGCTCAGACCAAGTCGAAATCACACTGTCGGTCGCATGGACCGACAAGAAAGGTAAAACTCATGACGCCAACATGGTCACACTCGTCACGCAAAGTGGCGTCTCGGCATCGTAAGCAATCCGGTTTCACGCTCACGGAAGTCATGATTGCAGTTGCGATCGCGGCCTTCGTGCTCACCGGGGCGGTTTCGATGTTTATTCAGTTTTCAAAGACAAATCTCAGCATGGCGGCGCGGTCGGAGTTTGACCGGCAAATGCGCACGACGCTACAGCAGATGTCGTTGGACACCCGTATTGCCGCAACGGCGAGAGTGTCTGGCCACAGCCAGATTGCCTTAACCAAGCCTGGTGCTGGCAGCAGCGATATCGTTTACTACGTCTATAATTCAAAAACCCATGAGCTACAGCGCTCGGTTGGGGCGGGAAATTACCGGACATTGCTGGACAACGTTTCAAATTTCACCGTGAACCAATCCGGGGACACGGTCAGTTATTCCATCACTTTTAGTAAGGATGTGGGCGATCGTAACATCACCCTGGATCGCGACGTCACCTTCCGCATGAGGAATTAATACATGCAACTGCTAGCTCTACCAACCAAACGTCGCGGCTCGATGCTCATTGCCGCGATCATCTTTTCCATCGTCGCCTTCATCATGTTGGGGACTATGTTGCCAAGCTACCTCAATGACTATCGCACATCGATTCGTAACCGGCTGTATTCCTCTGCGTTTGCGCTGGCGGAAGCCGGTGGCGAGGAGGCAATTTGGTCCGCTTATCGCAATGGCTGGGAAGTCAGCGATTGGAAAAATGATGGCGACTGGACGGCCATTCAAGGACCGGATGGCGATACCTACTACGTGCGTCGTGTGGAGTTTAATGGTGTCGATCTGGGGGCGGGCTACACTGGCTACGCAAAGGTTGCTGTGCGCGAACCGGTGATCGGCCAGCCTTTGGAGGTCATGGCGCAAGGCATTGTCGTGGACCCTGTCGGCAATGACTACCTCAACCAAATCGTTCAGGTGAATACCGATCAGTTGAAGCCTTTCGTTGGCTTTATCGCCAAGGACTCTCTCGATTTGGGCAGTGGAACGATCATTGGTGCTACGAATTCCGATGACTACCCGAGCATCATTGATGCGCTCAACAACCGCGATAGCGATGGGGTGGTTGGATCTTTAAGCACGGATTCCAACTCCGTCAGCCTCAGCAGCTCCAATAAAAAGACTCAGGCGAATATGACGGCCTTCCTCATTGGTAATGTTTTAACCGGGGCCAACGTCTTCAGTGATGCGGTTTCGTATAACGGAACGATTAACAACCAGACCACGAATTACACCGCCAGCTTCCCGTCTGTGGATCACCCTGCCGCCAGTGGCAATAATGGCCCCGGCTTATTCTGAAATATTTGCTCCCATGAAATCTACCAAACTCAGCCGAATCCTTTCGGTCTTCATTCTCGCCGGTCTCGTTTCGGTATCGATCCCTTACGTCGAAGCCAAAAACGATAAAAGCAACGGCAATGGTAACGGCAACAGTGGGGGCAACGGCAATGGCAATGGCAGCGGCTCAGGCACCGGAGGTTCCGAAACGGGCGGTGGTGACACCGGAGGTTCCGATACGGGCACTGGCAGTTCCGGCGGCTCGGGCAACGACACAGGGGGATCAAGCTCCGGCGGGACGAATCAAGGCAACGGTTCCAGCTCTGGCAACGGCAACGGAAATGGCTCCGGCAATTCGGGCGGCTCGGGCACGGGTAGCTCCGGCAATTCTGATTCCGGTGGTACTGGCACGGGCGGTGGTTCCTCCGGCGGGGGCAGCTTGGGTGATACTCTGGGCGGCGTTATTGATGCGGTAACCAGCGGAGTCTATTCGAAAAAATCCGGAAATGGGGCCAATGCGGTGACGACGATTTATGCTGCAGGTACGCCGGATAATCCGAGCGTTATTCATTTCAGGGAAAATTTTTCGCTGCCGAATGCCGTCAAGATCGTGGGCCACGCGGTCATCGTTGCGGACCAAGGCTTTGATTTTCAGAACCGCGACATTCAAATATCGCCCAATTCTTCCCTGAAAATGTATGCGCAAGGTCCGCTATCGCTTCAGGGAAATGCGGATGTGAATACGTTGTCGGTCCCCTCCAATTTCTTGATTTACGGCACGGGTGGGGAAGGGCAGACGATTGGTTTGGGCGGGAATGCTGGGCTTTCGGCGGTTATTTATGCCCCGGATGCGGACTTCTCAATCAAGGGCACTTCCGGGATGTTTGGTGCCGTGATCGCCAATACCATCACGAACAACGGCCAAGGCTCAACGAATCACCTCTTTAATGGTCTCAACTACGACGAGGCTCTGCAGGATATGACGCTGGCCGATGATTCCATGTACATGGAAGACTACAACATTGTGAAGGCAAATGATAGCTTTGACGGCGACGCCAAGCTGGGCACCTACGAGGATTTCTTTTCCAAGTTTTAGGGAGAGTTTGGCTGTTTTTTCGCATTTTGGGACGATGCCGGTACGGTGGGCGTCGTTTTTTAATCTTTCTTTATCAATGGTTTCTTGCAGTGAAGCTAGATTTTCATTAAGCTTAGGGCCTCAGACCCGTTGTAATAGCAGGCAAATGAATATTCCTACTAGAGCTAAATGGCCCTGTGCTGGTATGACACTGGTAGAGGTCATGGTAGCCATGTCCCTTGTGGCCATGGTGATGGGCGCTGCCTTCGCAGCGCTTCGCCCGGCTATGCTCGCGTCGGAAAACAGTCGGCTAAACGTCACGGCCAACGAGATCTTACTCGCGGAAATGGAGCGTGTGCGCGGCATGGGCTGGGGCGAAGTCATTAAGCTCGAAAATGAGGGGCCGTTCCAAACGTCCGTTACCGATCCCCGCATCTCGACCGCAGTTTTCATTCAAGAACACAATAATCGCGAAGATCAGCTGGAGGTTATTCTCGAGGTCAACTGGTTAGACGCCAGCGGCAAGCAGCAGCAGGCACGTGTTGTCACTTTGGTCACCAAATACGGAATCAGTGCGTAACCACCCTACAGTTCGCCAACATCGACGCCAGGGCTTCACCATGGTGGAGCTGATGGTCGCCTCCAGTATCGCGCTGGTGGTCTTCGCGGTTGGGTTCACGGCGATGCTACGCTTCAGCCGTGTGCACTACAGCTTGGCGACGCAGGCGGATCTCGACCGCGATTTCCGCTATGCGATCAACTGGATCACTGATGACATCCGCGGTTTGCAGTCGATTGAGATCGAAGAATTAACCGATGAGGAGATCGAGAACGGCGAAATTCCGAAGGTCACCATTTTCCTGCCTTCCATTAGAAATGCCAACGGTGTTCAACCCGCCACGACGAAGGTTATTTACCTGGTTGGCGACGATCAGGTGCTGCGTCGCCAATACGCGGAGTTTTCCAGCAGCGGGCAGCTGTTGAATAACAAAAGCACGCGCTTGCTTGAGGGCGTGACCGACATGCAGTTCGATCGCGTTTTTGGCACGTCGTCTTTTGATCTGACGATTACCTCCAGTCGGCAGGCCGGTGGCCAAGCCTACGAGAAAAATCTTACTACCCGAGTTGCATCCCGAAACTGACCCATGATACCTAAGCCAAAGTTATTTGCCAGGATGGCCGCTTTCTACCGGAAGCGGGGCTCGGCACTAATTGCAGCTTTTCTCTTTTCCATGTTTGTATTCGTCGTCTTGGGCTCCCTGATGCCCATGGTGGTCAACGACTACGAATCCAGCGTTAACAATCGCCTCTACAACATGGCTTACGCTGCGGCTGAGGCTGGGGCGGACGAGGTGATGTGGTCGCTCAATAACAACCGGTTCGACGATAATAGCTGGTTGGACGAAGGCTGGACCGTTGGTGATGACTACTATGGCGACGAGTATTGGGTGCGCGAAATCCGCATGCCCGAAGACGACCAAATGAGCGCTGAAGACGTTTATGCGGGCAACAACCAGGCCGTCATTCGCGTGGTCGTCACCAAGCCTGATGAGAACTCGACGAGCCACCAATACGCTGTCTTTAGTAAGGCCGTGGTATCTGACACCCGCACTGGCCACAGCGCGGAGAAGGTCATTTCCTTTATCGCCGAGCTTAGCCCGCCGTTCCGCGGCGTCGTCGTAAAGAACGACCTCAATTATAACTCAATGTTGGACAGTTACGACTCATCATACGGTGCCTATGGTGTGCCGGCGACGAACAAGGAGCGCAATAACGCCACGGCTGGAACGGTCTCTGAATCCGAAGAAATGAAGATTTCTTTTGGCCCGCAAACGGATATTCGCGGCGACGTGCGAAGTGGCGCTGATGATGCTGTAAACGTTGATGCAAGCAAGGCGATCCAGATAACCGGCGGCATCTACGATGGTTTTAACGCAGAATTTCCAGTGATCACCTTACCTGATACTAGTGACACATCGATCTGGAAGAGTCGTTTATAATATAAACATCCGAATTTTCCCATGAACAAGCAAAAGCACAAATTTTCCGGCCGGGTCCTCGTCAAGCTCCTGCTGTTTCTTGGGTGCTTTATTTCTGTCGCCGCTTGGGCCGCGAAGGATGACAATCCAGGAAAGGGTCCCGTCAAGAAATTGATCGATGATGCGGCGGACGTGGTCATGGGCACCACGACCGATGTTGCAGAGACATTGAGTGGTATCACCATTGGCGGTACCTCCAGCTATCCGGAATATTACCACTTGAAAGAGGATGTCGATCTGGGCGATGTCACGTTCGACGGCCCTACGGTCATTGTTGCCGATCAAAACATCACCATCAGCGGTAATCCAGTCATCACGGTCAATGGCCGGGTGACGATATATTTCAATGGCGATTTTACCGTTAATGGCACGGCTTCGATCAACAACGAAGGTCGCCCCGCGAATCTTAAGCTCTATGCGACGCGTGAGTTCGATGAGGAGACCATGACCGACGAACTGCGCCAGAAAATCAGTTTAAATGGTGATGTCGACTTCGCGGGTGTCATCTATGCGCCCGAGGCGATGTTCGTCTCCAACGGCGGCGGCGGAAAAGGGGCGATGTATGGCGCTTTGCTTGCCTACAACGCCACCTTCAACGGCAAGCCAGGCCCATTCCACTACGACGAATCCCTGGCCAACGAAACGCTGCCAGACCAGCCGTTCAACACATCCGGCTATCGCCCGATTCGTGACCCGAATACGCAGCTTGTGGACAACGATCCCAACCTGGGCACCTACAACCAGTTTATCGACGGCTTCTTCGGCGGGTAAGCGAAGTTGTCTTTACGCCATGGCGGCAATGCTCAAGCCTGGTGTGTCGTCCTAGTAAAGCTTAAAAATTGCCTTGCTATGACAACGCCCCATGCCTTGGGTCACTCTATGTTTTCTTTCTTTCGTCAAAAGGACCTCTCCAAAGATGATTTTGCGGAGATGATGCGGAAGCGGTTCAACCAGGCGGTCGGCTCGGATTGCTTTCGTTATAATCAGAAAGATTTTACGTTAAACGACGGTAAGGACCGCTCGGTTTTCCTGGGTAATATTTACGGCCATTACCTCCAAAGTAAGGGGGCTGAGCGTAAAGCGCAGTTGGATCGGTTTGTGCAGGGCGTTGCGCAGGCGGGAGCCAATGAAATGCCGGAACGCTTTGAGGACGCCAAAGAAAATATCATACCTGTAGTCCGTGAGCGGATGATGTTTGAGGGCATCAAACTGCGCTCGAAGTTTCAAGACGCCAAGCAAGTCGCGTTTGAAAATTGGGTCGGAAATCTTTGCCTGGCGTTGGTTTACGATTCGCCGAACGCCATGGCGATGATCAATCAGGAGCAACTCGCGAATTGGGGCATGAACTATGAAGAGGGTTTATCGCTGGCGCGAAATAATTTAGGCCTCCTCACGAAACCGCAGTTTATTTCACCCACGGAAGGGGTTTACATCGCGGCTTGGGATGATGACTATGATTCCTCCCGCTTATTGTTAACGCACCTCTGGAACACGCTCGATGTTGCTGGAGATGTGGTCGTCATTTGCGCGAATCGCAATCGTGTCTTTGCAACTGGCGATGAATCCACCGAAGGGCTGCGCGCCATTCTCGCATTCACACAAAAGGCCCTGCAAGAACCGCGCGCGATGCGCCCACAGGCGATGGTATTGCGAAATGGGCAGTGGAGCCTATTTGAATACTCCGGTGAGGACGCCGAGTTGCGGGCGAACTTCGAGTTGCTGCATTTGCAAACTCAGGCGGGCGAATATGAGGAGCAGAAGGCAATGCTCGATGCGAAATTTGAAGAGGAGGGAACCGATTTGTTTGTCGCGTCATTCTACGCTAGCCGCAACCAGGAAACCGGTGAGTTGATGAACTACTGTGTTTGGACGATGGGCATCGAATGCCTGCTGCCTAAGTCAACGCAAGTCGCAGTGGTTGATCCAGAGCTTGGCCAAGAAAAGGGCATGCTTGGCATGACAACCTGGGAAGCGCTCGTGGAGGACCCGGGAGTCAGCTTCCAGCAGCATGAATCGCACTACCCACCGCGTTTTATTCCTTCAGGCCGCCCGACCGATGCGTTTCTGGCGAACTTAGCCAAATAGTTTACATCGGTTGTTTTTAAGCTCAGCCATGTGCTGAAATCCATCGTAGCGATATCATCGGCCGTAACGATCCCTCTCTTGATTAGGGTACTGACTACGGAATCTTAAAAGTGCTGTCGCTCGAATTCTTCAAATACGACATTCTTCCGCGAAGAAGCATCAAATGAATATGGTGGTGAACTGCGTAGGCACTCCAAAAAGGCACCCTCAAGGTCGTATAAATGGGGTTTCACTTTTTCCACTCTGTCGGCATTATTATATGTTTGCCACTCGGCAACCGGACACGCTCAGGAAATTGGTTTTTAACATAGGATTTCAGGCTGAGGGAAAATGACCCTGGGCAGGCCTTGGACAATTCTTTACTCTTTCTTCGGTATGGGAACGCAAAGCAGATCGTCTTAGATGGGCAAACTTCGCGGAACATTTTAACCGCTGGAAGCAAATCGCTGTCGCCGGTTATTAGGACTGCTGTATCCAGTTGATCTTGAACAGCCATACCTAGTACTTTGCAGGCTATGGCAACGTCAGTCTCCTTCTCTTCGTGGATGGCTTCGTAGCAGTCGAGGGACTTGATAAAGGTTTTGCGCTTACTGAATCGACCTCTATGAAATTTTACCCGTCGGGAGGCTGTCAGAGCGCGAACAAATAAGCGATGGCGCTTGGGCTTCTCTGGCGACTCTTCCGAGAGATGATCGGCGTAGGCTGAGAAATAGTGAACTCCAGCGAAAACCGCGTTCGGGGAGATCAAATGCAGCGTGGATTCACATAGACTTCCCAGGTCTAGCCATTTTAGCGGTCGGCTGTCCGTATCTTTTTCGGCATCGCTGATTGAATGATACAGATTAAATCCATCGACAAAGAAGACTGTCCGATTCGGAGAGGATGACATCAGTAGAAATAAAAATCCCCCAGACCGTAGCCTGGGGGGAGCCGTGAGGCCAACTCTCAAAGGAGTGGATTCCCACGGGGATGATGTTTAAATATCAGTCAAAACTTGTGATTCGTCAAGAACTGAAAAACGGTTATCCGTTTCACGTATCAATGCATTCATGGTGTTCAAGAGCGGGGCTTTTATGCATCTTAACTGCACAGGATTTTATTTGTGTTAGTATGCTGTTTGGTCAAAAGCACACAAGTCCTTCGTCCCAAAGTGGTGCCCGGGGCGGGACTCGAACCCGCACGCCCTTGCGGGCAAGGGATTTTAAGTCCCCAGTGTCTACCGATTCCACCACCCGGGCTTGGGCGCTGAGACTTCTCAGCGGGAAGGATGACGCAGTATGCTACGTTCCGGAGAGCAGTCGACAAGGGTAAATCGCAACGAATTAGCGCCGAGGCGATTGAGGCAAAAAATCTGGATCAGGCTTGCTTGTTTTCCGCCTTCAGCTCCTCGAGCTGGGGCTTGATAACGCGCTCGTAGTAGTCGGGATCAATGCCGTGGGAGACCTGGATGCCGAGGTGGCGCGACATGAATTGCTCGATCGTCTGCCAGCCTTCTTCGGGGAAGTTGATCTTCTTCGTGTAGCTGCAAATGGTTAGGATGTTTTCCAACGACTTGATACGGGAGGTGCTTTGCAGGATGCGTTCGGCTACGCGCAGGCGCATTTTCAGCTGTGTGCGGTCGAGCGGTTTGCTCAGGAAGTCGTCGACGCCGGCATCCATCGCGCGGACGTAGTTTTGCTCGTCGCCAACGTTGGCCGTGAGCATGATAAAGTAGGTGTAGTCCGACTCGGGGCGATTGCGAATGCGCTCCAGTAGGCCCAGGCCGTCGAGGCAGGGCATCAGCCAGTCGCTGACTACGATACGGGTCGGGCAGGTGTCGTAAATGCGCCAAGCTTCCTCACCATCGCTGGCAACGGCCACGTGGTAGCCCATTTGTTGAAGATTGGTCTTCAACAAATTCTGCGAAATGGCGTCGTCTTCTGCGATTAACACATTCATGTGCGGGCTAATCTTGCTCAGCGGCTACTGGATTGCACGAATATTTATCGGGGGTAAATTTGCGATTTTTCTAGGGTCAATTCGCCTCGCTGGTGGCTGATTTTAAGCAGTGCGCGGCGAAGGACTCGATCTTACTCCAGACGTTCGAAAGACCATTACGGCGGTTGGGGGTCAGGTGCTGCGTAATGCCGACTTCGGCGAGGAAGTCCGGCGGCAGGGCAATGATTTCTTCCGGTGGAAACCCGCTGTAGAGCTGGGTTAGAAGGCCTGCTACGCCCTTGGTGATCACGGCGTCTGAGTCGGTCTCAAAGTAGCATTTCCCGTCCTCAAAACGCGGCACGAGCCACAGCTGAGACTGGCAACCCTCAATACGGAAGGCTTCGACCTTAAATTCGTCTGCTAGGGGCTTTTGGCTCCGTGCGTTATCGATAATGTAAGCAAAACGCTCCTGCGGGTCCTCAATGATCGACAGGTCCTCGACGAGCTCGTCCCGTTTCTCTGCTAATGTCATTTGGTAAATGTTCGAAGGTTCGAAATGTTTGTAAGTTCGAAGGTTGCCAGGTTACTAGCTGCTCGGCGTTTATTCAACATTCGAACTGTTTGAGCCTTCAAACTTTACAAACCTTTACCCTAACACCATTCCGGCGGGTTTTGCAATTCCGGACGCAAAACGCCGATGCAAGGCAGGTTCCGGTAGCGCTCGGCGAAGTCCAAACCGTAGCCTACGACGAAGGCTTCCGGGATGGTAAAGCCGCTGTAGCTGGCGCGGTAGGTCTTGGTGCGTCGGCCTTCCTTGTCCAGCAGGATGCAGGTGCGCAGGCTGGCTGGCTTCATGGCGCGAAGCACGCTGACGAGTTTTTGCAGGGTGCTGCCGGTGTCGAGAATATCGTCGATGAGTAACACGTGTTCGCCCGCGATGTTGAGGCGAATATTGTCGATAATTTCGGGCTCGGAAACGGGTTGGGTGTCGTCGCGGTACGAGGACACGCGGATGCAGTCCAGTCGCGCATGCAGCTTGAGCTTGCGCATCAGGTCGGCCACGAACACGATGGAGCCGTTGGTCACGGCCACCACCACGATCTCCTCGATGTCTTTGCCAAGGTAGTGGTTGGTGATCTCTTCGCCGAGCTCCGCGATACGCTCTGCCAGCGCCTCCTCGCTAACGAGGATTTCGGCCAGGTCGTCCATTAGGCTAATTTGCGTCATTGCGTGAGCTTTCGGTAAGTCGATGGGAAACGTTTTTGTGCTTTCTTGAGCGATTTTTCAATGTCGTCGGTCAGGCGGGGCGCGCCGGGCAGTTGAGAGGCCTTGAGGAGCAGCTCCACGCAGCGCTTGTCGCGGTCGTCCAGATACCAGTCGCCCACATAATAGTAGATCGTGCGGCGGTAGTTGTCGTCATAGGTGTTGGCCGATTTTTGTAGATCGGTCAGCAGCCAATTGAAGTCCTCTTCGGCGACGTCGCCACGGCCGAGGAAGCCCGGGCTGCGGGAGGCGTTAATGCCACGGATCAGGCGTGTGTCGGGGTTATTCGGGTCGCTGGCAATGAGCTCGTCCAGGATCGTGTAGCCTTCCTCGACGTAGTCCAGCTTACTGAAAATGGAGACATACTGCGCCTTCATCACGGTGTTGCTGCCGAGCATGGCGCGGGTCTTCGCGTTGTTGGGATCGTCTTTGAGAATCTGCTTAAAAATGATGAGCGAGCGGTCCAGCGCCTCCTCGTCTTCCTCGTTCATGGCGACTTCGGTATAGGCGATGCCGAGGTCATAGCGCAGCTCCAGATTATCCGGATCGGCGGCGACGCGCTTTTCCAGGCCAGCGAGGCTCTGGTCGCCGTTGTCGGCCTTTAGCTCCCGATTGGCGTGCAGGGGGAGGGCGGCGAGAAGGGCCGCAAAAAACAGTCCGAGAAATCTAGCTTCTAACATGAATAAAACCTGACAGGGTGCCATTGGCCATCGTGGTGTCAATATGAACCGCACCGGAATGGCTTGTTCCACAGCGTTTTACGCGCCAGTTACGGCCACCACGGTAGCAATTGTGTGACGCAACTGCCATTTTCTCGCGTTTGTTTTGACAGTTGGCACCGCATTCGCTGAGTTGCCCGCATGATCGGGGTAAGTGTGCAGGGCGTCGTAAAGCGCTTTGGCGAGACGACAGCGCTCGCCGGTATTGACGTTGAAATCGCGCCCGGAGAGCTGTTCTTCCTCCTCGGCCCCAGCGGCTGCGGCAAGACCACGCTCCTGCGCTGCCTGGCGGGATTTTATATTCCCGAGGAGGGCAAAATCCTCTTTGGCGACGAAGATGTCACCAAGCGGGAACCCCATAAGCGCGGCACCGGCATGATGTTCCAGAGCTACGCGCTGTGGCCACACATGACTGTGCTGGACAACGTCGCCTTCGGCCTGGAGCAGCAAAAGGTCCCCAAGGCCGAACGCGCTCAACGTGCCCGCGAAGCCTTGGCCTCCGTCCAGATGGAGGAATACGCCGAGCGCAAGCCCAACGCGCTTTCCGGCGGGCAGCAGCAGCGCGTCGCACTGGCCCGCGCCCTCGTGATCCGCCCCAAGTGCCTTCTGCTCGACGAACCGCTTTCCAACCTCGACGCCAAGCTCCGCAACGACATGCGCCTGGAAATCCGCCGCATCTGCAAGGAGTATCAGCTGACCACGATTTACGTGACCCACGACCAAAAGGAGGCCCTCAGCATCGCCGACCGCATGGCGGTCTTCTCGCGCGGTGAGCTCCAGCAGGTCGGCAGCCCGGTAGACGTCTACCGCCGCCCGAAGAACCAGTTTGTAGCAGACTTCATTGGCGA